>JAUZPZ010000129.1 GCA_030705675.1 Bacillota bacterium | reverse complement strand
GCGGCGTCACAATCGACATATTTACCATTATACCTGATGTCTATGCCAAGTATCCAATCGGGAGTTGTAGGAACAGACATTTTATCGGATAATACCTCACCGTCTTTAAGCACAAGAGCGTAATGAGTTGCGCCCGTCACAAAACTCTCCACATTTTCACTCAAGACTGTAGCCGAATATGTTGCTAATTTTGATGTATATTCAGCGTAATTAGTTATATCTATAAGTCTGCCGTCCTTTTTAAGTGCAAGAATCCTCGCATAATATCCGGAAGTGGCATATCCTGACATACAGTCAATATCTTCAAAATCACCCAGCAAATCGGCTCCGCTTTTCATTGTTGATACTTTGAATTGTGAATTGGTTGTAACAAGTTGCCCATCATTGGTTATTCCCCAAAAACTGTTTATATCATAAACGACCTTTTTCATATTCGCCCATCCGCTTATTTCCTTACCGTCGGTCATGATGCTTGCTACATACACTTTTCCTTCGCCGTCAATACCTATCAATGTATCTTCTTTTGCAAAGATAGATTTTATATTCTTCCAGTCAAGTGCCGCTTTAAAATAAGAAGCGTTTGAACCTGCAATTTTAACTGTTCCCTCGGAAGTTAAACCAAACACAACGTCATTTGCGGCGTCAATTGCCTGAATGCCTGTCCAACCCTCTACCCCGGTAAATGTACTTTTTGAAAATTTGGAAATTGCCTGTACTGTACCGTCATTGGAAAGAAGAAAAAAGGTGTTTCCTATGTAATCTTCGCTTGCGATACTTTTTACATTTTCAACAGAATTAAGCACCGAATAATTAAACACATCATAATTCATTGTTTTTACAGTTCCGTCTGTTTTAAGCGCAACCATTTTATCTGCCGCGTTCGTAATATCCACCTTCATATTCGACTGCGCCATTGCCGTCATTGTGGTAAATGTCATTACCATTGCAGCGGTAAATGCCAATAGTTTCTTTTTCATACTTAGTATGCCTCCGTTATTTTTTTAATATATCATAAGCCTCTCGCCTACATATGCCTTTTTCTTTTGCCGCGAATTTTATTGCTTCCTTGAAGTCCACGCCTTCCGCCAAATGTTTTTCATACAGCTGTTCAAGGGTAAATTTTTCCGTCGGGTCATCTTCTTCGGGCTTTGTGCAGCCGCTTACCACTATCACGAACTCCCCTCTCGGCATTTCCGTAGCGTAGTAATCTATTGCTTCGGAAATCATACACGGTCTGAACTCCTCGAATTTCTTTGTAAGTTCGCGGCAGAGGCAAATTTTTCTGTTTCCGAGCACCTCTATCAAATCATTAAGTGTATTTTTAAGCTTATGCGGTGCCTCGTAAAAAATCAAAGTTTCCCTATGATTTTTTATACTGTTTAAATGTTCTCTTCTCCCTTTTTTATTAATGGATAAAAATCCCTGAAATGCAAATCTCCCTGTTTCGATACCCGAAGCAATAAGTGCTGTAATTGCCGCGTTAGCACCGGGTAGAGGAACTACCTTTACATTATTTTCAATACAAAGCTTTACGAGGTCTTCGCCGGGATCGGAAATAGCGGGCGTACCAGCGTCTGTAACCAATGCCACATCATTTCCGGATACAAGCTTTTTAAGAATTTCCTCTCCGCGTTCCCGTTTATTATGTTCAAAATAACTTATCATAGGTTTTTTAATTTCAAAGTGATTTAATAATTGAAGAGAATGTCTTGTATCTTCCGCCGCGACAATGTCGACGGATTTAAGCACATTAAGAGTACGCAGGGTTATGTCTTCCAAATTTCCTATCGGAGTCGGGCACAAATAGAGTATTCCTATTTTATTTTCTTCCATGCACTTCACTCCTTCAATTAATAATAAGTGGCGGCAGTACATTTACCTGCACGCCTCCACCAAGCACGGCGCACATCATCACAAATGACGCATCTTTGCCGGCTCTTGTATATACAAATTGCATTTCTTTAGGCTCAAGCCTGTATTTACGGCAGGCAACAATTATATCAGCCAGACGCTCCGACTTATGTATCAGATAAAATCTTCCGCCGTATTTCATAACCTTTGCCGCGTTTTTTGCCACATCGTCAATCGTACATGCAAGCTCATAGCGCGCAAGAGCAATTTTATCCTTGTCGCTTACTTTTCCGCTCCCGTTTTTTGAATAAGGTGGATTGCATGTCACAACATCAAAGCTGTAATCAAATATTTTTGAAGCACGCTTTATGTCACCGCATATAAACTCAACCTTTCCTTCAAGATTGTTTATTGCCACAGTTTTCAGAGATGTATCCGCAATTTCCTGCTCAATTTCAAGTCCGACTATTTTTTTGGCTTTACCCTGCGCCGAGAGAAGAACCGGAATAATTCCGCTCCCGCTGCAAAAATCAAGTACAGTATCACCTTTTTTCAGTCTTATAAAATTTGACAAAAGAACCGCATCTGTGCCATAGGAAAATCCATTCTTATTTTGTACAAGTTTAAGTCCCTCTACCTGTAAATCATGCAGTTTTTCATAATCTTCAAGTATAATTTTCATAGTTAGGGTACTCCTCTGTAGATTAATTATGTCAAAATTCATATGAACTTTGATATAATTTGCCCATACATGAAGAATTGTGATGCTTGCTACGGCAGCAGGAGGAGCTTCGCTCCGACAATAATTCTTCGATGGCTTAAAATCTTTGATTTTAAGACTATTATATCATAATATCTCCTCAAAAGCAACACATTTTATGTCACATTATGATAAAATTTTCTTCCAATATGCCGTTGGAATATTTTTATCGTACTATAAAAAGAGAGCTTGTTCGGGGGTGCCAACTATGCAACCTCGAACAAGCCCACATGTATATTTTTAAATATAATGAACTCTGACCCATCAAAGCAGGTTCAATTCATTAGCCGATGGTATTAATACATACCACCCATGCCGCCCATGCCACCTGCCATAGCAGCTGCATTTCCGGCATTTTCTTCCGGTTTATCCGCAACAAGTCCTTCTGTTGTAAGTACCATAGATGCAACGCTCGCCGCATTCTGAATGGCACTTCTCGTAACCTTTGCAGGATCTACGATACCAGCGTCTATCATCTTTACATATTCTTCTGTAAGAGCATTGTAACCGACGCCTTTGTCTGAATTCTTTATTTTTTCAACTATTACAGAGCCGTCAACCCCTGCATTAGTTGCGATTTGTCTTACAGGCTCTTCAAGAGCTTTAAGAATTATTGAAATACCTGTCTTTTCATCACCGCTGGCATTATTATATAATTCCTTAACGGACGGGATAGCATTAATATAAGCTGTACCGCCTCCCGCAACTATACCTTCTTCTACAGCCGCTCTTGTAGCAGCCAGTGCATCCTCTATGCGCAGCTTCATTTCCTTCATTTCTGTTTCGGTAGCCGCACCAACATGAATTACAGCGACACCTCCGGCAAGCTTTGCAAGTCTTTCAGATAATTTTTCTTTATCAAAATCAGAAGTTGTTTCAGCAACTTGAGCTCTTATCTGGGCTACTCTTTCTGAAATAGCCTTTGCGTCGCCCATTCCGTCAACAATTATTGTATTTTCTTTCTTAACAACAACCTGCTTTGCGCGTCCAAGCTGTTCAAAAGTTGTTTCTTTAAGATCAAGACCCAACTCAGATGAGATTACCGTTCCGCCTGTAAGAATTGCTATATCCTCAAGCATAGCCTTTCTTCTATCACCAAAACCGGGCGCCTTTACTGCCGCACATGTAAATGTTCCGCGCAACTTGTTAAGAACAAGTGTTGTAATTGCTTCACCTTCAACATCTTCCGCAATAATAAGCAATTTTTTACCCTGCTGAACTATTTGTTCAAGAATGGGAAGGATTTCCTGAATATTAGAAATCTTTTTATCTGTGATAAGAATGTAAGCGTCGTCTAAAACTGCTTCCATCTTCTCAGTATCTGTTACCATATAAGGAGAAATATATCCTCTGTCAAACTGCATACCCTCAACAACATCCGAATATGTTTCGGCGGTTTTGGACTCTTCAAGCGTAATTACACCGTCATTGCCCACCTTTTCCATTGCATCCGCAATAAGGTCGCCTACAGTATCATCAGAGGCGGAGATAGCGGCAACTCGCGCAATATCACCCTTGCCCTTAATTTTTTCACTGCCTCCAACTATTGATTTTACCACTACGTCAACTGCCGCACTGATACCCTTTCTCACTACCATTGGGTTAGCTCCAGCCGCAACATTCTTAAGCCCTTCCCTTACCATAGCCTGTGCTAAAAGTGTGGCTGTTGTAGTACCGTCGCCGGCTATATCATTTGTCTTTGTGGCAACTTCTTTAACAAGCTGCGCACCCATATTTTCAAACGCATCCTCAAGTTCAATTTCCTTAGCTATCGTAACGCCGTCATTTGTGATAAGAGGTGCTCCAAATTTTTTATCGACAACTACATTTCTGCCTTTGGGACCAAGTGTGATCTTTACTGTATCAGCAAGAATATTGATACCTTTTTCAAGTGCCTTTCTTGCCTCTTCTCCATGTAACAACTGTTTTGACATTTTAAAATTCTCCCTTTCTATTAT
>JAUZPZ010000128.1 GCA_030705675.1 Bacillota bacterium | reverse complement strand
GGATTTACCTTTGCAATAAAGTTATTTCCTTCAAGAACTATGTAAAGCTGGGTTTCAGCGCCCATTGCTTCCGTAATATCAACATCAACATCCACTTTGCTGTCAGCAAGGGTTGCCAAATATACTTCTTCGTCATGTACGTTTTCCGGTCTGATACCGAAAATAAGCTCTTTGCCTTCAAGATTCATGCTTTCAAGCTTCTTTGCCTTACCTTCAGGAATCTTAAAGCTTGCGTTTCCGATATTTACATAATATTTTCCGTCTTTTTTAGTAACCGTGCAGGAAGCCGTATTCATCTGAGGACTTCCGATAAAGCCTGCAACAAACAGGTTCACGGGATTCTCATAAAGAGCCTGCGGGGCTTCGATCTGCTGGATTACACCGTCTTTCATAACAACAATCATAGTACCCATTGTCATAGCCTCAACCTGATCATGGGTTACGTAGATGAATGTTGTTTCAAGGCTTTTATGAAGCTTACTGATTACTGTTCTCATTTGAGCACGCAGCTTAGCGTCAAGGTTAGACAGCGGTTCGTCCATAAGGAATACCTTAGGCTCACGAACAAGCGCACGACCCAAAGCAACACGCTGTCTCTGACCGCCTGAAAGAGCCTTTGGCTTTCTATCAAGCAGATGAGCAATATCAAGAGTCTGCGCCGCTTCGTCAACACGTTTTTTAATCTCATCCTTAGGTGTTTTACGGAGTTTAAGACCAAATGCCATGTTTTCAAACACCGTCATATGCGGATAAAGAGCATAGTTTTGGAAAACCATTGCAATATCTCTGTCTTTCGGAGCCACATCATTCATGAGTCTATCATCAATGTAAAGCTCACCCGCACTAATTTCTTCAAGCCCTGCAATCATGCGGAGAGTTGTTGACTTACCGCATCCTGAAGGTCCAAGAAGAATAACAAATTCCTTATCAGGAATAACTAAATTAAAGTCTTTTACGGCTTCTACGCCGCCATGGTATCTCTTATAGATACCTTTGAGTTCAAGTCCAGCCATTCTTATACCTCCCGAGTATAAATAAAAGTTATAATTATATGTTTATATTTTACCACATTTTATTCAAGTTTTAAATATCTAAAACGTAGAAATAAGGTACTAATTATTGGATATTTTGCACAACCTCTCGTGATTTTCACCTCATTGACAGAGCTATTCTCCCCTTTTTTGCATCAATATCAACAATTTTGACTTTTACAATATCTCCTACAGAGAGAACATCCATAGGATGTTTAATAAATTTATCGCAAATTTGTGAAATATGCACAAGGCCATCCTGATGCACTCCTATGTCTACAAAGGCTCCGAAGTCACAAATGTTACGTACCGTACCGTTCAAAGCCATGCCGACCGCCAAATTTTCAATACTTATTACGTCGCTGTGCAATATGGGTTTGGGTAATTCATCGCGGGGGTCACGACCGGGTTTTATAAGTTCGTCAATAATATCCTGCACTGTGGGCAGCCCTACCCCATGGCTCCCGGCTACTGCTTGAAGGTCTATTCCTTTTGCGCGCGTGCGCAGTTCGCTTATCGAGCCGTTTTTTACATCATCATGGGTATATCCGCATTTTTCAAGTATTTCCGCCGCAAGAGCGTAAGATTCGGGGTGAACTGCCGTGCCGTCAAGCACATTTTTTCCGTCGCGTATCCTTAAAAATCCCGCGCACTGTATATATGATTTATCTCCGAGTTTACTCACCTTTTTAAGCTGTTTTCTGTCTGTAAACGCGCCGTTTTCTTCACGGTATGACACTATATTCTTTGCAATGCTCCCGTTAATTCCCGAAACATATGAAAGAAGAGAGGGAGATGCCGTATTCACATCCACACCAACACTGTTCACGCAGTTTTCAACAACACCGCCCAAAGCCTCGCTAAGCCTTTTCTGGTTCATGTCATGCTGATACTGCCCAACTCCTATGGATTTAGGGTCAATTTTCACCAGCTCCGCAAGGGGATCTTCAAGTCGTCGGGCTATAGAAACCGCGCTTCTTAGCGCAACATCATAATCCGGAAACTCCTCCGCCCCCAGCTTTGACGCAGAATATACGGATGCTCCCGCTTCGCTTACAATTACATATTTAATATTCCGTCCTGTTTCGGGAAGTAAATCCGCTACAAACTTTTCCGTTTCCCTTGAGGCGGTTCCGTTTCCTATTGCAATAACATCGACATTGTGTTTTTTTACAATGCCAAGTACCATTTTCTTAGCTTTATCAATGTCATGATTGGGAAGGGTACAATAAACAACGCCTGTATCCAGCACTTTTCCGGTTTCATCAACCACCGCCATTTTATCTCCCGTACGAAAACCGGGGTCAAGCGCCATTACCGTATATCCTTTTACCGGCGGTGTAAGAAGAAGCTGACCGAGGTTTTTTGAAAACAGCTCTATCGCGCTTTCCTGAGCCTTATCGGTAAGAATATTCCTTATCTCGTTTTCAATTGACCCGGATATGAGCCTTGCATAGCTGTCCTCAATTGCAGCGCCCATAATTTCCGCCGCCTGCGTTTCAGTATCTTTTACAAGCTTGCGGTGCAGAGTTTGAAAAATAAGCGTGCTGTCCACTTCAAGCTTTACTTTAAGCTCGCCTTCCTTTTCACCCCGGTCTATCGCAAGAATACGGTGGTTCGCAATTTTTGACGCCGGTTCTGAAAAATCATAATATGCGGTATAAACGCTTTCCGCCTCTTTATTTGACGCTTTTGTAACAACACTGCCGTTTTTCATTGTATATTCACGTATGAGTTTTCGGAAATCGGCGTTATCTGAAATTTCTTCGGCAATAATATCACGCGCGCCCAAAATAGCTTCCTCCGCCGTTTCAACGCCTTTTTCCGCATTAATATATTCATGTGCCACCGCTGTAATATCGGCGGTTTCCTGTTCCTTAATCAAAGCCGCCAGCGGCGCAAGCCCTTTTTCTTTCGCTATGGTGGCGCGTGTTCTTCTTTTCGGGCGGAACGGGCGGTAAATATCTTCAATCTCCTGCAAAGTTTTTGCACTTTTTACCGCTTGCTCAATTTCAGGCGTGAGCAGTTCAAGTTCCCCTATAAGCCTTATTACGTCCTCCCTCTTTTCTTCAAGAGAACGCAGATATGTAAGCCTGTCGGACAATTTTCTGAGTACCGTATCATCAAGTCCGCCGGTCACCTCTTTACGGTATCTGGCAATAAAGGGAATGGTGTTTCCCGCATCAATAAGCTCCACCGTGTTTTTTATTTGTGAAAGAGATATACCCAGTTCTTCCGAAAGCTGCATTAAAATATCCATCTCTTTATATCCTTTCAATATTTATTTATGACAAGCTTTATTTTACCACAAAATACTCCAAAAATCAACTTTTAATGAAAATTTTGTAAAAGTTATTGACAAGCTCATGTTTTCGTAGTATACTATACTTAGTATTCAAAACTACAAAAATGGTTTTTAAAAACCACAATATGACAAAAGGGGTGTTTATTACGCAAACAAAAGTCTCTGAAAAAGTTGAACAAAGAAGGTTATATACTCTCGGTGAAGAAATTTTTAATTCTGTAACTCATGGGATAGGTTCGATTATTGCTATTGCGTCACTTGTGCTACTTATTGTTTTCGCGGTAATATACGGAGATGGTTGGTGCCTTGCAAGTGGTATTGTGTATGGTATAACCATGGTGATTCTGTATACAATGTCCACCCTCTACCATGCAATAACGCCCAAAGCCGCAAAAAAGGTGTTTCGTATATTTGACCATTGTTCAATATTTCTTCTTATTGCCGGAACATATACGCCCTATGCGCTCGTTACGCTTAATACCTCTAAATGTTCCACTATTTTCGGGCTCAATTTGGGATGGGTGATTTTCGGCGTCGTATGGGGGCTTGCCGTTATAGGTATACTGTTTGCGGCATTGCAGAAATCAAAAAAATATATTGAGCTTCCGCTCTATCTTCTCATGGGCTGGATAATCGTTTTTACATTAAAAGACCTGATGGCTGCCCTTCCCAGAGGCGGTGTTGTTCTTCTGATAGCGGGTGGCATAGTGTACACAATAGGAGCTGTATTTTTCATTATGCATAAATGGAAATATATGCATTCGATATGGCATATTTTCGTTCTGGGCGGCAGTATCCTTCACTTTTTTTCGATCCTTTTATATGTTTTCCCTGTACTCAGATAAAACCGTATAATTATATGCCCGCAAAATTTGCGGGCATATTTTAAATAATCCGGCGAATGCGGTAGCAATCGCAAGCTATCTGCATATAATTTATTATAATTCCGATTTTACGATTTGATTTTATAATAAATTTATCGTATAATAAATAAATGTTACAATCGGGGTTTGGCGCAGTTTGGTAGCGCGCTTGGTTTGGGACCAAGAGGCCGTGGGTTCGAATCCCGCAACCCCGACCACACAGTGTTCCCGGTGGAACACCATAGGAGTTTCCTTAAACGGAAACTCCGTTTTTTATTTTCTACTTTTTCCTCTTTTAAACTACTCCGGTTTAGGTTTGAATTCTATCGCTCCGACCACACAGTGTTCCTGGTGGAACACCATAGGAGTTTCCTTAAACGGAAACTCCGTTTTTTATTTTCT
>JAUZPZ010000127.1 GCA_030705675.1 Bacillota bacterium | reverse complement strand
TGTACTCGGCGTTCCGGGATATGAAGCCACAACTCTTACGCCCGCTTCATAAGCTCCTTGTGCAACGGCAGCATTACCAATCATAAGTTTCTTCATAGTTAAATCTCCTTTCCATAATTATTCCTTAATATCCATTTCATTTTGATGCGCAACCAAACTCTCTCCACAATAAATTTCTCTAAGACGTGGCTTTTCAATTTTACCCGTGGGGTTTCTCGGAACCTGCGCAAAAATAATCCGGCGGGGTCTTTTATACTTCGGAAGATCAAGACAAAAAAGTTCTATTTCGTTTTCCGAAAGTTTTACCCCTTCTTTTGGCTCAATAATTGCCGCCGCAATTTCACCCAATCTGTTATCCGGCAATCCTATGACCGCAACATCTTTTATCCCGTTATGGCGTCTTAAAAAATCTTCAATTTGTACCGGGTAAAGATTTTCACCACCGGATATGATAACATCCTTTTTCCGGTCAACAAGATATATAAAGCCGTCCTTATCCTCCATTGCCATATCCCCGGTAAGTAGCCAGCCATCTTTAAGCACTTCATCCGTGGACTTTTTATCATTATAATAACAAGTCATTACTCCAGGACCTTTTACCCAAAGTTCGCCCACATCACCCTTCTTTACGGCTTCTCCGTTTTCATCACAAATTTTCACCGTCCAACCGTAACCGGCTTTACCTATTGCACCTACCTTATTTATATTTTCAACGCCGAGATGCACACATCCCGGACCTATTGATTCGCTAAGGCCATAATTTGTATCATAGTCATGATTTGGAAATACGGTCTTCCAACGTTTTATAAGGCTCGGTGGCACAGGCTGTGCCCCTATATGCATAAGCCGCCATTGTCCAAGCTCGTAGTCATCCAAATTTATCTCTTTTCTTTCAATTGCATCAAGTATATCCTGCGCCCACGGCACAAGCAGCCACACTATAGTGCAGTGTTCTTCCGAAATTGTGCGCAATATCCACTCGGGGCGTATAGCTTTTAAAAGAACCGCTTTCCCGCCGACAAGAAAGCTGCCGAACCAATGCATTTTTGCGCCGGTGTGATAAAGCGGCGGTATACAAAGGAATGTGTCATCTTTTGTTTGCGAATGGTGGTTTTGCTCAACGCGGCAGGCATGGATAAGGCTTCTGTGCTGATGAATGATAGCTTTCGGAAATCCCGTAGTACCAGACGAAAAATAAATGGCTGCCTCATCATCCTCGGTAAGTTTAATATTAGGGGCGTCCGCTGAACAGTAATTTATAAGCTCATCATAGCTTTCAGCAAACGAAGGACACGCCGCGCCTACATAAAACATTGTCCTGACATCTGGAATTCTATCATAAATTTCTTCAATTCTCCCTATGAACTCCGGACCAAACACGAGCATACTTGAATCTGATTTTCCGAGACAATATTTTATCTCCTCAGCAGTATAACGGTAATTCAGGGGTACCGCAAGTGCGCCTATTTTTAAAATGGCGAAATATATTGGCAGCCATTCAAGGCAATTCATAAGCAAAATGGCGACCTTATCCCCTTTTTTTGCTCCTCTTATACGCAGCAGATTTGCAAACCTGTTTGCTGTTTCATCAAACTGTGCCCATGTTATTTCCCTTTTAAACTTTTCCGCACCTGTTGACTGAATAAGTTCATAGTCCTTCCACGAAAGCTTTGCCTTATCATGACTATTAGGATTGATTTCAATAAGGCTGGTATCATTAGGATACTTTCTTGCGTTTTTTTCCAACACTTCAGTAATTACCATGATTTTTTCCTCCTTAATTTCAGGGCAAAAAAATCGCCCTCTTTTTACAGAGGGCGATAAAGTAGTTTCAACTGTACCGCTGTACCACCTCAATTTACCGCCGCCTCACGGCGCACGGCCTTTGCAGGTAATTATACCTTTGCTGTAACGGGCAAACCCGTTGCGTCCTACTGAGAAAAATCCGTTCAACGCACTGCTCTCGAAATGTATTCACCGCACCGCGTCCT
This sequence comes from Bacillota bacterium, assembly GCA_030705675.1. Lineage (GTDB taxonomy): Bacteria > Bacillota > Clostridia > RUG12999 > RUG12999 > RUG12999. The sequence goes on along the minus strand of JAUZPZ010000127.1, from coordinate 2,638 downwards.
CTGTCTCGCACCAACCGACATATCTCTCATCAACAGCTGCATACGGCTACTTGTTTCCGGTCATCGCATTTATATGTTTAATTATAACGACATTTCTTCCAATGTCTTAAAATCTTTGATTTTAGGACTATTATACCACATTATGTTTCAAATGTCAACATTCGTATGCTAAAATTTAACAATTTTTTATATGTTTTATTTCTTTATAGTTTTCGTATTGTTTCGGCAACAAACCTTTCCACTTTTTTAAGGTTATTGTGTTGACTTTCAGTCTTTCTTTTGTTATAATGAATTTTGATAATTGGGCGGATAACTCTCTCCCTAAAGGCTATGTGCGTCCGCTTTATATGTACTGCAAAAAATCTCGGAGAATACTACGTCGGAGGATACTACGTCGGAGTATACTCCGATAGTATAGTAAGGAGAATTTTAAATGTTTAACGGAAAAATGAAAGCTGTTACTTTCAGCTATGATGACGGAGTGCGCCAGGATATACCCCTTATAGATATTTTTAACAAATACGGTCTTAAAGCAACCTTTAATCTGAATTCCTGTCTTCTTGGCTACCCGAATAAAATTGTAAGAGAAAACGTGGAGATTGATCACACAAAGGTACATATATACGAAGTTCCTGAGATTTACAAGGGTCATGAAGTTGCGCTGCACACACTTTACCACCACAATCTTACAGCTATCGACGACGAAAGCGTAATTATTAAAGAGGTAGATTACGACCGCAGAAATCTTGAGCTTATTACAGGGTTACCTGTGGTAGGTATGGCTTATCCATGCGGAGGTGTAAATAATGATGACCGCGTAGCTGATATTATAGCGAAAAACACCTCCATAAAATACGCGCGAACCATAACATCGACGCATAATTTTGATTTGCAGGAAAATTTATTGCGTTTTAATCCTTCTGTATACCATATGGATATGGATAAAATGTTTGAGCTTGGAGAGCAGTTTATCGAGCTTAAACCTGACAAACCGCAGATTTTCTATATATGGGGTCACAGTTATGAATTTGATATTTTTAATAGCTGGAGGAAATTCGAAGAGTTTTGCAAACTTATAAGTGACCACAGTGATATTTTTTACGGCACAAATAAAGAAGTACTTCTTTCAAAATAGCAAAATATTAGCCCGCCGCAATGCGGCGGGCTAATTCTATATACTGTTAATGCGATATGTATTATTAATACAGTATGTATTAATGCATACGGCGTATTTGATATCGTTTAAGGGCGTCATCATAATTTTGCCTTTCGAATTCATTTGTTATTTCAAGCTTAGGTACAGGTACGGGCTTATCATTTTCATCTATTGCTATAAGTACAAGATACGCCTTGTTTATCAATGTCCTTTCCCCGCTGAAATGTTCTTTATAGGCTTCAACACACACTTCCATTGACGTATTGAATGCCGCCGTCATGTACCCTTTAAGCACAACAGTATCGTTTCTGTAGGCCGGTTTTCTAAACTGCAAAGTATCCACAGATGCCGTCGTCACATCTGTTCCGGCATGTCTTCTCGCAACAACCGCCGCAACTATGTCGATCCATTTCATCAGCTGTCCGCCAAACATACGCTTACTTCCGTTGAGATATTGCGGCGTAACAATTTGGACCTGCTCTGCCATAGAATCCTCTACTTTCTTCGTAATCATCCATTTTCCACCCTTTACATACATATTTTTATATATTATCCCACACATATATTACTGTTGTCAACATTTTTTTGATTTCTGTTGAATCTTTGTTGATTTTGTAGTATAATTAAAGATATGTTTAAAGGAGATTTTGGTATGGATGATGAATATTTTATGCGTCTCGCGCTTAATCAGGCGGAAATTGCATATTTAAGAGGTGAGGTACCCGTAGGCGCAGTCGTCGTACGCGGTACTGAAATTATTTCTTATGGTAGCAATACACGCGAAACCTCAAAAAACGCCTTAGGACACGCCGAAATTTCCGCGATTGATAGCGCATGTAAAACACTTGGAAAATGGCGGCTTGATGACTGCATAATTTATGTGACTTTAGAACCGTGCCCGATGTGCGCCGGCGCAATTCTTCAAGCAAAATTGAAAAAAGTTGTTTTTGGTGCTTATGATGAAAAATTCGGCTCAGTAGGCTCAAAATTTAATCTTTATTACGACTACAAATTTAATCATAACCTGCTTTTTACCGGCGGCGTACTGAAAAAAGAATGCGCCGCGATTCTCCAAAAATTTTTTGAAAAAAAACGCTGATTTGTTTTATGCCAACTGTAGTCAATATATTTCAGAGGTGAAAAAATGAAAGCGAAAAATGAAGTAGATATGACAACCGGAAAGATGCTTGGCAAAATTCTTTTTTTTGCCATACCTCTTATGCTTTCAGGAATACTTCAGCTTTTCTATAATGCTGTCAATATTGTCGTGGTAGGAAGGTTCTCCGGAAGCCAATATCTTGCGGCGGTAGGCTCTACGTCCTCTCTTAACAGTCTCATAGTCAACTTTTTTCTCGGACTTTCCGTAGGCTCAAGCGTAATAGCCGCCAGATATTTCGGCTCAAAAGACTTCAAAGGTTTCTCAAGGGTAATGCATACCTCAATAGTTATAAGTGTTCTGAGCGGAATTGTTGTGGGCATAGT
>JAUZPZ010000126.1 GCA_030705675.1 Bacillota bacterium | reverse complement strand
TAACCACATAAGAGGCATTGTAAAATAAATCTATAAATTCTTCGGGACTTACTGCCTTCGCATAAATGGCGTCATGCCTTTTCCACATATTATCACTTATTAAAATAAGGTCTATGCCCTTTTCCTTTGATAAACCTTTAGTAAATTTCATAATCGTATCGGACACCGCAAGCGTATACGCAAACACATATTTCTTTTTTTTATTTGTATAAGGCTTTGCTATTTCTTTCCACTCATTTATTCCCATAAGTAAAGTAGGATCAAGAACAACCTCTACCGTATTTCCGAGTAAATCATGTAAAATATCGGCACCTTGTTTCTCCCGTACGCTTATGCAGTACAGTGCCATAATTCAGCGCCCTATGAAAAGTAATAATTCCAATTTTCATATTTTATCCCTACTTATAATATTTTAAATGATGCTTTTAACGTATAAGCATCCGCGGTCAATATAACAAGCCTATATATCGCTTTAACATCTTTTTTATTATAAATTTTTAAAAAATATCTCATAGAGTATGAAAGCTTTTTTTTGTTAACACCTTTATATTCCTCTATAAGAAATTCCTCATTCACCATTTTTTCAATCCAATGTTTTAATTCATCACATGAAATATTTTTATTCCATCTTAAATTAACGAAATTTTTAAAACATGCGTAGACTAACTTATTATTATACCGCTGCTTTGTATCGTTATCGCAATATTTCAGTATGTATTTTTTACGCACTTTATACGCTTCTATCATGCTGCCCAGCACCGTTGGCCTTATGTTCCTTACGGCGGAATTGCTGTTCGTTACGCGGGAATAGAAATAAAAAGGGGTTTTTACATATCTAGCCGAATCTATCTTATCCACATATTCCATAAAAAACATTCCGTCTTCCCCGTTTGTTACCCCAGGCATGAACCTCAAATTGTTTTTATATATTATATCTCTTTTAAACACCTTGTCCCATATACTGTTATTACTCATCCCGGCTTGAATTTTCCGCATTATAAACTCATTTGCCCCTGAATCCATTTCGAAAGGCTCCATATCTTCTATTCCGCTTTTAAGAATCTTGTCCTTTTCCATTATCATATATGAATCAATTACAAGCATATCATAGCTTTTTTCAGAAAGTACATTTACAATCTCTTCAATTGCCATTTCGCCAATACTGTCGTCCGCATCAACAAACCAAATGTATTTGCCACTTGCGGCTTCAATTCCATAGTTCCGCGCGGTACTTACTCCGCCGTTTTCCTTATCTATAACATGTATGCGTTCGTCCTTTTCGGCATACTTTTCCATAATACTTAAAGTATTATCCTTTGAACCGTCATTTACAAACAAAAACTCTACATTATCCAAGGTACATCTGATAAGTTTATCTGCAAGCGCGCCTATAAATTTCTCACAATTGTACATTGGTACAACAACAGACAAATACATATACGTAAATTACCTCCTTTGCATAAATTATCTCCTTATGTTATTTCATATTCTCTTGCGGGTGATTGAGATAAAACTTATTCATATTGTCAATGATATTTCTCATATAAGGCGAAAATCCCTTTTCAAAGCTTTTGTATTGCCCGGTTTTTTCAAGTTCTTTGAAATATTCATAGTATCCGCGATATAAATCAGAAGTTACAACATTCCATTCCTTAAAAGGTGTTTTTTCATTTCTGAAAATTCCCAAATGTATTCCGTGATGCGGGCGATATTCCATCTTTTCTCCGCTTTCGCATATATTATATAAACCGCTTAATCCGCTGCCTATAACTTCAGGCGTCCCAAATCCACAGTCGTTTACCATATCGTACAGCACGGCTTCGTCATTAAATGAACATAAATTATATTTTTTCGATTTATGCTCCGCAAGCTTATTCAGCTCTTTTACATATTCTCTCATGACCGGCCGCACCGCCGAATAATATTCCTTCGTTCTTACAAAATGCAGTCCCGTAAGCTTTCTTATTGGCTTTGTATGACCGAAGTAATATTTAAAACTATCCTTTATCCCGAACTTAATAAAATTTCTGGCTATGACTTTTGGAGAATAGTTCTTACGAACTATTGGTTTTCTTGCTATATTGCTGTACGGTTTCCCTATTATCTCGCAATGTTTGATATGAGCTTCAAACATCTTTTCCTTTTCAGGACAAAATATTATATCCGCATCTCCCATGTAAACCGCCTCATAATTTTCAAACGCTTCATCATAAAAAAGCCACCTTTGTGACCTTTGTATGAGGTCAACTTTCTTTGCCTTATCTGTCATTTCGAGGTTATCCAAATGGTTTTCTATTATTGTTAAGTCCTTATCCTTTAAAATTTCCACTTGATTTTTAATGTGTTGGTTAAGTTTTGTATCAAGATAAACCCTTATTCCGTAATCCGGATAAAGCTTAAACAGGGACCATGCAAACAAAGGTATATATTCCTGATATTTATCCCCAAAAATATATAATACCAAGCAAAGTTTTTTCATAACATCAATTTCTTCCTTCAAATCATGTTTTTGTTTTCAATTCTTGCAATTTCTTCTTCTTTTGCGCCTTTATTATATTACAGAAACATATTCCGATACCAATATAAATAAACGGAAATTTCTGTGTGATCGATGTCATACCAATATCGCTCACCATATTTACTATAAATATATCAATTATAAAAGCCGCGGTATTTCTATTTGTTTTAAGCGCAGATATCGCCGTTTTGATAATATAAAAATATATACCGTAAAACATGGCAAAGCCTATTATTCCAAAGCTGTTAAGTATCTGTATATAATTGCAATGGGAAGGCATTAGCTCACCGAAAGCCCTATAATACAAAATATCATATCCTTCTATACCATAGCCTATTATAGGACTTTTTTTAAAATTTTCAAACCCAAATCTAATCATTTGAAGCCTTGTCAAGGTCGATGTATCAGCTTCGGAGGAATCGTCAAACAATTTAAGAAATGTGGTAAGCCTTTTAAAAACGGGCCTTATTGCTTCAATATTGTATAGTATTGCAAAAACTACTATGATAGCTCCGATTGCAATCAAAATCTTTGTTATTTTAATTTTTCCGTTTTTAGTTGCAAACAGTATTCCCATTCCAACTATGAGTATAAACAGTGATTTTCTTGACCCCGAAGATATTGCCAATATTAGCGGCAGGATCATCAATAATAAATATAACTTTTTCTTGAAGTATAATGCTTGGTACAATCCTATCAATACCATGATACTGGTATAAAGACCAAACGCATTCGCCTGATTAATTTCCTTACCCAAACGGTTTCCTTCCATCAGCGATTGAAAAATATAGGAAACCCCATAAGTTATCACTGCCTGGGCACACATTGCCATTCCTCCCCAGAATATGGCAACAAACATATTATTTATTTCCTCTTCCGTTTTTATCATATTCACAATAAGAAACGACAAAAATAAGACCTGACAGAAAGTCAATGCCTTACCGATAGAAAAATTAAAATCCGGACTCCACAAGGTTGATAACAACGCAAAAGCCGCAAATGATATCATATAAATATAGAATCCTGTATTTTTTGAAAGCTCACGCGTTCTAATAGCATTAAAAGCCGCCCATCCGCACACAATCAAAAACAAGGCTTTTGAAATCAAATTAAGCTTTGGATCATATGCTAAAACATAAAGAGACGCTATATAAAAATACATTGAATAAAGTGCCAATTTCCTAAATGATATTTCCACAGGCAGTGGTCCTCCCGTCACAAATTTACCTAAAGTGTCTAAAACATATTTTGATTGTTTAAAAATTAACTATGTTTTTTTCTTAAAAATTATAATTTTATAATCTCCAATAACTGTACCCTTTCGCACAAACTTCCCTCTTATTTAAAATACCTTTTATATCAATTATTATCTTTTTATTGTTTGGTACGTTTTTGAATAATCTGCCAAAATCTGCAAGCTTCATTTGTTCATACTCTTTATGTGATACCGCTATAACAAGCGCGTCCACATGGTTTATCTCATCAAAATTATTTAAGGTTATCCCATATTCTCGATTAACCTCCTCGCCGTCCGCCGCCAGATCCGCAATTAAAGGCTTTATTCCATATTCTCCAAGCTCGTTTACAATATCTATCACCTTACTGTTTCTTGTGTCGGGACAGTTTTCCTTAAAAGTAAACCCGAGTATGGCAACTTTTGCGTTAGCGATAGATATATCCCGCTTTGATAAGGCTCTTTACAACATTTTCAGCCACGTATTTTCCCATATCATCATTAATTTTTCTGCCGGCAAGAATTATTTAAGAATGATAACCCAGCCTTTCAGCCTTATATGTGAAATAATACGGGTCAACGCCAATACAGTGACCTCCTACAAGACCCGGGGAAAGCTTAAGAAAATTCCATTTTGTTCCGGCTGCTTCCAGCACTTCTTTTGTATCTATATCCATTTTATTAAAAATAATGGAAAGCTCATTCATAAACGCAATATTAATATCTCTCTGACTGTTTTCAATTACTTTTGCCGCTTCGGCAACCTTAATGGAAGAAGCCTTGTGAACCCCCGCTTCTGTAACAATTCCATACGAGAATAGGAACGCATTCCTCCTCGGTAACTCCGGGATACACAGTGGATTCATATACAACAATAGATCCCCTTGTAAGGTTTTGTCCAAGAATTCTACTTGCGCCTTCAACAGGAGAAAGATCCGGTGTCTTGTCATCCC
>JAUZPZ010000125.1 GCA_030705675.1 Bacillota bacterium | reverse complement strand
GATTTTAAGCCATTAGAAGAATTGTTGCCCACGCATATTTCCTACTGCCGAGGCGATGGCATCACAATTTTTTAAAAGATTTGTTCGATTTATTATATGGATTTGTTTTTGGAGTGATAAACATGTATGATTTTTTAAGGACGGCTGTGGCTGTGCCAAAATTGACCGTAGGTGATACCGCCTCTAATGCGGCGGCGGTTATTGAAATGGCGCGGGAAGCGGACAGGCAGGGGGCGGATCTTGTTGTTTTCCCCGAGCTTTGTCTGACAGGTTACACCTGCGCCGATTTGTTTTTTCAGCGCACGCTATTGGAAGGAGCCGTTGAAGGACTGCGCCGTGTTATCGAAGCAAGTGAAAAAATGCGTATCACCGCCGCGGTGGGTATCCCTCTCATTATCCGGGGGCAATTGTACAACTGCGCCGCAGTTGTTTCCGAAGGGAAGGTCTGGGGAATTGTCCCTAAGACATTTATAGCAAATTACAACGAGTTTTACGAAAAACGCTGGTTTTCTTCAGCGGAAAAACTTACAACTGATTTTATCCACGCTGAAGATTTGGGTTACGGCGACTATGATATACCGGTCGGACAAGGTATCATATTTGATATTGGCGGCGCAAAATTCGGTATTGAAATCTGTGAGGATTTGTGGGTCTCTGCTCCGCCCAGCAGCTTTTTGGCGTTAAACGGTGCGGAAATAATACTTAATCTTTCCGCCAGCAACGAAACTATCGCAAAGCGAAGATACAGGCGTGACCTTATTTCACAGCAATCCGCAAAAACCATAAGCGGATATGTTTACTGTTCATCAGGTGCGGACGAATCCACAACCGATTTGGTTTATTCGGGGCACGGACTTATTGCCGAAAACGGTGTCATCCTTGCGGATAATGATGCGCTTGCCGCTTCCGATTATCTTCTTGTTAAAGATATAGATTTAGGCAAGCTTCGCACTGACAGGGTAAAAATAACCAGTTTCAGCGATTGCGCCTCCCTTTACGGCAGTATGTACCGCTGTCGTGATGTGAATATCCACAAAAAATTCCCTATTCGCGGCAATGGTGAATTATATTATATACAAAAGCTCCCGTTTGTTCCTTCCTCTAAAAAGGATAGGCTTGAACGTTGCCTTGATATATTCGGTATGCAGTCGTCCGGACTTAAAAAGCGTATGTCTGTGGTTGGGGTCAAACCCGTGATAGGCATTTCCGGCGGACTTGATTCTACTCTTGCCCTGCTTGTATGCGCCCACGCGGTAAAAAATATGGGGCAACCGCTTTCCACAATTACCGGAATTACCATGCCCTGCTTCGGTACATCGGACAGAACTTACAAAAATTCTCTTGAATTTATGAAAAAGCTTGGAATAACCACAAAAGAGATAAACATAACACAGGCGTGTACAAAGCATTGCGAGGATATAGGTCACGATATAAACAAATTTGACGTAACTTTTGAAAATATACAGGCGCGGGAGCGCACACAAGTGCTTATGGATTACGCAAGCGAAACAGGCGGCTTTGTCGTAGGTACGGGGGATTTGAGCGAGCTTGCTCTTGGCTGGTGCACTTATAACGCCGACCATATGAGTATGTACGGCGTAAACTCCGGCGTTCCCAAAACCCTTGTTCGCTGGATGATAGACAGCGTCATAGAATACAGTTTATTTCCTGATTGTACCGAAGTTCTGCTTGATATTATCGACACTCCGATAAGTCCGGAACTTCTTCCTCCGGACGAAACGGGCAATATCACTCAGGAAACTGAAAGTATCATAGGTCCATACGCATTGCATGACTTTTTTCTTTATTATATGGTGCGTTTCGGGTTCAATCCCAAAAAGATTTATCATCTTGCATGCATTGCCTTTAAAGATGATTTTGATAAAGACATTATTCTTAAATGGCTAAAAACATTTTACACCCGCTTTTTCTCACAGCAGTTCAAGCGCAGCTGTTTGCCCGACGGCGTAAAAGTGGGTAGCATATGCCTTTCCCCGCGGGGCGACTGGCGGATGCCAAGCGATGCTTCCGCAAAAATTTGGCTAAATGAAGTTGACAGTATCAGCTAAAAATCAAAATTAAGTAGGCGGCTACCCATTAATTGAGTAGCCTACCTCTCACACCACCCTATGTACCGTTTCGGTATACGGCGGTTAGGTGGTTTAAGCGCAATACCTCGCAAAAATTGGATATGTCATCATATCCGACTGTTGCGAGGTATTTGTTTGTTAATGACCTATGAAAGAATTCAGCTATCAGCTATTCGCCAATAGTCAAGCCGTGAATTTGCTCACTCCCCTGCTTTTCCTTTCGGGATGCCAAGCTATTTCAGGTTAGCAAATCTTGCGGATACTCCATTGCTTCCAGAATATCTGCCCTATTCTATGGCGTATCCATTCGTCCAACGATTATGTGGCTTGCGTGCTGTGCAACTTGTCGCTATGTAATCTGTTGCTGTACAATTTGTTGTTATGCAATTTATTGCTATGAAATCTGTTATTGCTATGCGACTTGTCGCTATGCGCTCTGTTGCTGTGAAGTGGTCTTTTTTAATTTACCTTTGTTTATTTAGTAGCCCGCCAAAGCCGTATGTCTTTCTCGTCAAAACGGTATATTAAATATATCTTAATTTGTTTTGAAAGGTCGTCTTGGTTTACATAATGTTTTCTTATTTTTTTGCCCTTTTTGGCTATTTTTCGACTTTTTTCTTTTACAATATTTATTGTGTAAAAATAAATTATGAAAGTGCTATCATTTTATTATGTAATCCTTTTACTTTGTAAAATGCCGTTGTTGCCGCATTTGTTGGGACATGTTTTCCTCTGGTTTACATAATATTCGGCTTTGGTTTACATAAATATATATACTTGGTTTACGAACATATATACTTGATAAAGTTGTCAACATTGTTTTATATATAATCAACATACTTTTCAACATATTTATTCCCTATTTACCTGACTTTAGTTAAAGTTATCAACATTGTTTAGTCGGCTTATAGGTAAAAACTATATCTACTGTGCTGTTTTAGTTTACATAATATGTTAAAATACATTATTTGCCATATAAAATGTTGAAAACTCGTTGAAACTGTGCAAAACTCTCTTTTTAAGTGCTTTATCTGCATTGTTACATTATGATTTCAAAAAAATTTACTGTATTTTTTTACATTATGGTGTTTAAAAGTGTTTACAAAATCTTCAGGGTATGATATAATTATCAATGAGATTTTTCGGCAAAATATATTAAAATTATAAAAAATTTTTAGTAACTTTTTCAATTAACACGGCTATTATTTCCATTAAATGTAAACTGGTTTTCGTATACGGGGTTTTCGTATACTTGGTTGACATAATGCACGATATACAATATGTCAACCTGGCTTTTGATAGCGTCCTACGGCTTTAGAAATCTCAAGCGAAAGAAAGCTTTTAAGCAAAAGGACGGTATACGCAAAAGCATAGCCGCGCCACCCCTCCCCGCCTTAAAAATATATAATGCCGTCCTCTTTGTGGCTTATAATATTGCCTTTTTTAAAACTTACAAGATAAATAAATCTTTAAATTTTAGAATTTTTTGCTCGGCAAAACGAATTTGTTATTAATTTGGGTTTACATAATGTATGGCATTAAGTATGTGGACTTATTTTCTTTTTGTATCCCGGAAAGGAGTATTATTTTATGAATGAAAAAATTAAAATCCGCGAAGCTGTAATAGTGGAAGGAAAGTATGATAAAATCAAGCTTTCTTCTATTTTTGATACCCTTATAATAGAAACGACAGGGTTTTCAATATACAAGGATAAGGAAAAGCAGGAACTTATACGCAAATGCGCAAGGGAAACCGGCATTATTGTGTTTACGGATTCGGATCGCGCCGGCTTTCTTATCCGCGGCTTTTTAAACGGAAATATCCCTCAAGAAAACATCAAACACGCGTATATTCCTCAAATCCGCGGCAAGGAGCCGCGCAAAAACGAACCGTCGAAAGACGGCTTTTTAGGCGTGGAAGGAGTTGACAGGCAGGTTATAATAGAGGCCATTAAAAATGCTTCTCCCGCAATTATACAAAAAAAAGAAAAGGCGGTTACAAAGACCGATTTTTTTGCCGACGGTCTGAGCGGAGGCAGCAAATCTGCCGAAAGACGCGACGAACTGAAAAAAAAGCTTAACTTACCGAAAAATCTTTCTTCCAACGCGCTTTTACAAACTATAAACCAGCTTTTGACCTACGAAGAATATAAGGAGTTTATCAATAAGTTATAAGGTTAAAAAATCGTTCCCATTATTTCGCCTTTTCCTTGTGATTATGCTGTGCGTCGGTGCGCGCAAGCTTTCAATGGCTATAATCGGCATCCGCTTTTGCCGGATATATTTCGGATACCTCAGGAGAAAACCTTAAACTTGGTATGATAAGAGGGTTTTTCCCCTCATTAATCATTATAATTTTATTGCTTAAACGCAAAAAAACAATTTTCGGAAAAATCCGTTTAAATTTTAAATTTTTGTTACATTCCGAATAAAAAAGGAGCCATGTGTTAATTCCTTAACACATGGCTCCTTTTTGAGTTCCAAATATAGCTATGGGATTTAAGCGAAACTATTTTGTCGTTTTTTGGGGTTTGTGTAACATATGTTTAACAACTGTAGAGCATAAATAGCAAAAAAATATAATGAAACACTTGAAATCAGACACTTTTTGTAGTATAATTAGACTCAAGTATATTTATAAGTATGT
>JAUZPZ010000124.1 GCA_030705675.1 Bacillota bacterium | reverse complement strand
GCCGTAAGACCCATACCGATAGCGTTTTTCATGGATGTACTTATGGCAAGCAGGGGGCACATTCCAAGCAGCTGAACAAATGAAGGGTTTTCTTTGAATATTCCATTTAAAAATGTGGCGAGCTTACTCATGCGGGTGTCCCTCCTTCGCAGCGTTGTCACTGTTTTCCTGTTTCTTCTTCTCCTGGTCAGGAATAACATATTTACCGTTAATTATTTCTCCGTCTTGAGCATACGTTCCGTAAATACTGTTTTTGGCAAGCACTTCGGCAGCCGCATTTACACCCTTTGTTACCGCCCTTGATGTTATTGTGGCGCTTGTTATGGCGTCAATATCCCCGCCGTCCTGCTTTAGAAGAAACGGCGCTTTTTTGTCTTTGTACTGGTATGTAAACTTTTTACTGTTCTGAACCTCAGCCCCAAGGCCTACGGTTTCGGACATATTACTTGTTACTTTTGCGCCGGTTATAACGCCGTCCATGTTCATGCCTACAATGGTTTCGATTTTTCCTCCGTATCCTTTAGGAAAAGCGGTCGCACAATAACCGATAACATGCCCGTTCTTGTCAAGAGCAAGATATACATTTTTTACTTCTATATTGTAAGAGTTTTTAAGGTCGGCTCCCGTCATTGGAATAAAACTGTCCGCGTCAGACAAAACTTCATGCAGCCCGTTTTGTATAATTTGCTGATTTGCCGACATGATTTTATCTTTTGTTATATTGTTCACAAAGGCGAGCAACGCGGCAATTACAAGAGCAATTGTTCCCAGTACGAGTCCTAACTTCAGAGGTTCATAAAAATCATTTTTCTTCACTGTTTTTTGCCGCCCCCTTCAGTATTTTATTTTCTTTTGTCGTGCCGAATACCCGCGGCATTGTATATCTGTCAATAAGAGGGGTAAGAATATTCATTATAAGTATAGAATAGCTTACTCCTTCGGGATACCCTCCTTTAAGACGTATAAGAGAGGTAATAAGTCCACACCCGATACCCATTATAATTTGACCTATGGGGGTTATAGGGGATGTTGTATAATCCGTAGCCATAAAAATTGCTCCGAGAAACAGACCTCCCGCGAATATATGCATACCCATTATATGAAAACGATTAATAAAACCGTCGCCGCCGCCAAAAATAAAGGTACAAACCGCAACTGTAAAAATAAAACTTACAGGTATGCGTAGCCTTATTACTCCGCGCATTAAAAGGTACAACCCGCCTATAAGCAAAAGGCAGGCAGAGGTTTCACCTATACAGCCGCCCACATCTCCCATAAAAAGCTTGCCTATTGAAGGCATATTTTCAAGCTTTCCCATTTTAAGAATGGCAAGGGGTGTGGCTGATGTTGTGGCGTCCATGCCAAACAATGAAGGGGACGACCATGTTGTCATACTTTTCGTCCATGAGGCAAGCATAAACGCTCTTGCGGCAAGAGCGGGATTCATAAAATTCTGCCCAATTCCGCCAAACAGCTGTTTTACCACAATTATTGCAAATAAACAGCCTATAACCGCCATCCATGCCGGCAGGGCGGGGGGAAGATTGTATGAGATCAAAAGACCGGTTACGACGGCGCTCAGATCCCCGGTTGTATTTTGTTTATGCATAAGCTTGTTCCATATATACTCAAACACTACACAGGAAACAGTACACACGGCTATTAAAAGCAGACCGTGTATGCCGAAATAAAATATTCCGGCAAGTCCGGCAGGGGCAAGAGCTATTATAACATCAAGCATTATATTTCTTACGTCGTTTTCACTGTGGATATGAGGTGATGATGTCACCATGAGATTTTGAGACATTTTGTGATACCCCCTTTATTTACGATTTGCGGAAAGAGTTTGAACTTTGTTTTTGGCAAGTTTGACCCTTTCAACAAGATACCTGTGGGAGGGACATATATATGAACAGCTGCCACATTCGATACAATCCTTAGCACAGAGTTTTTCCATTGCTGATAAATCATTCCGGCGTTCTGCCTGCTCTATAAGGGTAGGCATAAGGTGCATGGGGCACACGTCCACACATTTTCCACAGCGAAGGCATGGACTTTCCGTATATTTTCGAGCTTCTTTCGCGGTAAACGCTAAAATTCCGGAGGTTGTTTTTATCACGCCGGCGTCAAGGGATATTTGAGCCGAACCCATCATGGGACCGCCCATTATTATTTTTGCCGGTTTGGAGGTAAATCCGCCTGCCGCTTCAAACAGTTCTTTAAAGCTTACTCCGAGCGGAGCATCATAAACTCCGGGGTTTTTAACGGCGCCGCCTGAAACGGTGACGCGTTTTCTTATACAAGGAATACCTTTTATAAAAATATTGTAAAGGGAAACACAGGTATCCACATTGTTTACAATTACTCCGACATCGGCGGGCAAAGCCCCGTGAGGAACCTCAATGCCTGTAACCGATTTTATGATTTGTTTTTCCGAGCCTTGTGGATATTTGGTTTCAAGAGGCACTACCTCGATATTGTATGGTAAATTTTTTTTAAGTAGCAGTTCTATTACATCCGGCTTATTGTCTTCAACCGCAATGAATGCCCTTTTTGCTTTTGTAATATGCAGAAGGACATTTATTCCGAACAGCATTTCATCCACATGTTCAAGCATGGTTCTATGATCGGTGGAAAGATACGGCTCGCACTCCGCCCCATTCAAAATAACATATTTTATGCATTTGTTTTTCGGGGGGTTGATTTTTATATGCATTGGGAAGCCCGCGCCGCCCATTCCTACAATTCCGGCTCTGTGTATGGTATTTACAATTTCATCCGGAGACATATCTTCATAGTTGCCCGCGGGGACTACGCTTTCATCCATAATATTCTGAAAGTCGTTTTCAATAATTACAGAATTGACCTTTGCACCGTTATAATATGGCATTGGCTCAATTTCAAGTACCTTTCCTGAAACGGAAGAATGTACAGGTGCTGAAACAAAAGCGTCTGCATCGCCTATTCTTTGTCCGACTTTGACATAATCACCCTTTTTTACAAGAGGAGAGCATATTTTTCCTATATGCTGCTGTAGGGGAATAACGACCAGAGGACCGGCCTCAACCAAGACAACTGGCTTTGCATTTGTAAGTTCCTTTTTATAATGTGGGTGTATACCGCCTTTAAAGGTTTTAATACTCATGTAAACGCCTCCGCACCTTTTTTATAAATTACTTCTTCTATTATACAATAAAATCCTTACATTTACAAGGCGATTTGTAAAATTTTCTCTTTTTTGATAGATCAAGAAATTTTTTAAAAAGGATGTATTTATAGTTTTTAAAGGGCATTTTCACGCCAAAATATTTTATTTTTAAAAACGCTTGCTTTTTCTGTAATTTGTAGTATAATATAGTGTAGGTTATTGTTTTGGAGGATTCAATGAAAATAGAAAAGATTTCAAATAATAAAATTAAAATAGAGCTTGAAGAAAAAGAGATTACACGTTGGAGCAGAATAGCAGATAACCGTGTTCCCGATTATAACGCGATGATGATGGATCTTATCAGCGCCGCGGAGAAAGAAACGGGATTGTCTTTTCAAGACTGCCAGGTGGTGGTGGAGGCTTCCCGCAGTAATAATAACACCTATATAATTTATGTTACCCGCAACTCACGCACAAAGGCTTCTGTACGCCGCACAAAGGTAAAATCACCTACACCGCACAAAAAAACTAACCGTATTGTTGCGGAATTTACAGATATAGAGAGCATATGTCAATTTGACAGGCACTATCCTTTGTATGCAAATCTCCTTGCGGGCGCAAATACTCTTTACTCGTATAACAATATGTATTATCTCGATATTACCGTTCCAGCAAATTTTGAAAAATACGCGGACTCCCTTTCCGGAAACTTAAGTGAATTTTCTGCGAATACTCTGGGCACAATTATTCCTTATCAGTTGTCGGAGTACGGAAAATGCCTGATAAAAACAAATGCTCTTTTTGAGCTTAGAAAAATAAAATAACCCAGAAGTGCTGATATGGTTGCATATGAAAAATGTCCCCGAAAACCGGCAAAATAAAGGGAGATTAACAACACTCTCTTTTTAAAAAATAACCGTGAAAATCCTGGCTTGGATTTTCACGGTTATTTTTATCTTTGATTTATAGATTTACATTAGGGAGTTTGCTTAAACTCTCCTGCAGTTCTTCATCTGTGGGAATGTAGTCGGTCATTTTGCCGTCGTGGAATTTTTCATATGCAACCATATCAAAATATCCCGTTCCGGTAAGACCAAACACAATTGTTTTTTCTTCGCCGGTTTCCTTGCATTTGAGCGCCTCATCAATAGCGACTCTTATAGCATGGCTGCTTTCGGGAGCCGGAAGAATTCCTTCAACTCTCGCGAATTGTTCCGCCGCCTGAAATACCGCCGTTTGTTCAACCGATGTTGCCTCCATAAGGCCGTCATGATACAGCTGAGACAGGATAGAACTCATACCGTGATACCTAAGACCTCCGGCATGGTTGGGCGCTGGAATAAAATTGCTACCGAGAGTATACATTTTTGCAAGAGGACAAACCATTCCGGTATCACAAAAATCATATGCGAATTTGCCCCTTGTAAAGCTGGGACATGACGCCGGTTCAACCGCAATTATTCGGTAATCTGCCTCGCCGCGGAGTTTTTCACCCATAAATGGGGAGATAAGCCCGCCCAGGTTTGAACCTCCGCCTGCACAGCCTATTATTATATCGGGTTTTATTCCGTATTTGTCAAGAGCCGCCTTTGTTTCAAG
>JAUZPZ010000123.1 GCA_030705675.1 Bacillota bacterium | reverse complement strand
GTACGGCATTGAAATTGTGCCGCAGGCAGTGGAAGACGCAAAGAAAAACGCACTTATAAATAACGTGGAAAATGTGGAATTTTTCTGCGGCGACGTTGCAAAAACAGCGCAGCAGCTTAATGAAACCGATTCCCCGGACGTGGTTATTCTTGACCCGCCGAGAAAAGGCTGTGACAATGATATGCTGTCGCTACTGCTGGAGCTTGCACCGCAGCGGATAGCCTATATTTCGTGCAATCCGGCAACCCTGGCAAGAGATATGGCTTACCTCTGCGAAAACGGATATACCCCCGGCGCAGTGCAGCCGGTGGATATGTTCCCGCAGACAAGCCATGTCGAAACCTTGGTATTGATGTCGAAAATGTGAGACTCTGAAGGCGTTGAAAATACTGGGATTGATGATGTTATATTAAATTTTTCAAATAAGTTCGGGAATTATGCAAACTATTTGTCGAATGTAATTGTGTAGAAAAATGGTTTAAAAGAAGAGTGAAAAATAGGTATTGATGTAATTCTTAGCCCATTATTTATATGAATTTAAATCGAAATATAAGTAAATTGGAAATGAAGATGTATTTGCTAAAATCAAATTAGTATCATGATTTTTTTTACCTGACAGAAGCTTCTGAACTAGACTCATTGGATAAACATCATATTTTAAACATTTTTCACTCATGTAACAGTTCTCGTGTGTTTGCTCACTATTTATCAAATTATCACCGCAATACTTTAAGTATTTTTTTGATACTATAGCACATTTTAGTGCCTACTTGCTAATTAATTATTCATAGTATTATTTATTATAAGACATACTAAAAATCAACTACATTATTAATAAAGGAGAGAAGAAAAATGAGTAAAGTATTGTACATCAAAGCAAATGCAAAGGAAGAAGGTAAATCAAGAACTTTCAAAATATCAGATAGTTTTATAGAAGAATATAAAAAACTAAATCCAGATGATGAAATTATTACATTAGATTTATACAAAGAGGGAATATCCCAACTTCCAATAGGGCAACTTGATGAACTACATGTTCCTGCCCCTGGAACTGGAAAAAACCATCCAATATTAAAGTATGCATATCAATTTTTAGAGGCAGATAAATATGTAATTGCAGAACCATTCTGGAACTTAAGTATTCCAGCGATCCTTAAAGCTTATATTGATTATATATCTGTAACAGGAATCACATTTAAATATACAGCAGAAGGTCCTGTAGGCTTATGTATAGGAAAAAAAGCAGTTAACATTGTTGCAAGAGGTGGAGATTATTCAGTTGAACCTGCTGCATCATTTGAAATGGGTGACAGATATTTAAGGACAATACTTGGTTTCCTAGGAATAACTGATTTTACAACCATAGCAGCAAACGGACTAGATGTTATTGGCAATGATGTTGATGCTATTGTTGGAGATGCTATATTATCAGCTAAGGAACTAGCTAAGAACTTTTAAAGAAAAATCTAGACTTCTAATTATTCCTTTTCTGATAATGTGGGTGTAATTGTTGTTACCTTTTTATTGCTATTCGTTTTATCCATGGATTTGGCTGGGGGCTTACCAGTACGGCTGCAATGGACATGTTCCCTCGAACCTCGGTTTTTCAAAAAGCAGCCAAAAACACATTGACATATTTCTGAGAACGTAAGGTTCAAATGATATCCATTCTGTCCTCTCGAGCCACGTGGAAGAAGCGGTATTGATGTCAAGGGTAAAGTGTTGATTTTACCGAGATTACAATATATTTGTCTCTTGTATAAAGTTGAAAAGACAGATATAATACGATATATACAATAAATTTAACAACACACGCGTCAAGTCAACCTATTCATTATCTTAGTTGTCTACACAGGTGTTTATTCTACTTGTTATACTCCTTGATATAGAACTTTAAGGGGATTTTCAATGGGAAGGAAAGTTAAATAAGGAATGGACGCTGAACATTCCTTAATGGATGAAAATATTTTTCAATATTTATAACAAAATATTGAAATTTAATCAATTATATGATAAAATATTTCAGAGGTGATTTTATGTCAAACTATATTAATTATAATTACAAGAATTTAAAAGTGTTCTGCGAGGACGCATTTAAAAAATTCGGTTTCTCACAAGGTGACAGTGAAATAATTACAGACGTTTTACTGTTATCAGATTTATACGGTATCGAATCTCACGGCATGCAAAGGCTTGTACGTTATCACAAGGGTATTCAGAACGGATTGATTAAGGTTGAAGCTAAACCTGAAGTTGTATTTGAAACTCCTGTTTCTCTTGTCATTGAAGGAAATGACGGTATGGGTCAGCTTAATTCCTATTACGCTATGAATTTAGCTATTGAAAAAGCGAAAAAAAGTGGCGTTTGCTTTGCGACAGTCAGAAATTCAAATCATTTCGGAATTGCGGGATATTATGCTAAAATGGCATGCGAAAAGGGAATGATTGGTTTTGCTATGACTAATTCCGAGGCGATTATGGTGCCGACTTTCGGCAAGCTTGCTATGCTCGGAAGCAATCCAATTGCTGTTTCAATGCCTGCCGAGCCTTATCCATTCTTTTTTGACGCTTCTACCACTGTTGTTACAAGAGGTAAGCTTGAAATTTACAACAAACTCGAAAAACCGCTTCCCGAAGGCTGGGCGCTTGATTCAACCGGCAAAGGTTCAACCGACGCGGCTGCCGTGCTTAAAAATATTGTTGCTAAGGCAGGCGGCGGAATTATGCCTCTCGGCGGTGAGTTTGAAAGAACAGGAAGCCATAAGGGCTATGGTTACGGTATGATTTGTGAAATATTCTGTTCAATAGTTTCAATGGGGCTTACTTCCAATCATACACATATCGGCGGCAAGGGCGGAACCTGCCATGGTTTCGCGGTTATCGACCCGAACATTTTTGGAAATGCGGCAGAAATTAAAGAGCATCTTTCAACCTTCTTAAAGGAGCTTAGAGAATCGCCTAAATCAGAAGGAGCGGACAGAATTTATACCCATGGCGAAAAGGAAATTTTCGCGTATAAGGACAGAATGGAAAACGGCATTGAAGTTAATATTAACACAGTTGCCGAAATGGTTGATTTATGCAAATACCTTGATATGGATGTTAAAAAATATCTGGGTGATGTAGATTTAGAAATAAAAAATAAGAGTTTATATTAAAAATAGTTGAAAAATTCTGGATTATATAATAATTATTTATATAAATGATATGAGAGGTTCGGATGAAAATGGATATTAAAGAAAAGGCGCTTAAATTGCATTATGAATTGCAAGGGAAAATTGAGGTAATTTCAAGAGTTCCCGTTACAAACAGCGAACAGCTGTCAACAGCCTATACTCCCGGTGTGGCGGAACCTTGTATGGTTATACATAACGATATAAACAAATCCTACGAGCTTACAAGAAGGCATAATCTGGTTGCGGTAATAACCGATGGTTCTGCAGTTTTAGGGCTCGGTGATATAGGCCCTGAGGCTGGAATGCCCGTAATGGAAGGCAAATGCGTTCTGTTTAAGGAATTTGCCGATGTTGACGCATTCCCGATCTGCATTAAAACAAAAGACGTTGATGAGATTGTTCGTACAATTTATAATATTTCGGGCAGCTTCGGCGGAATAAATCTTGAAGATATAGCCGCTCCAAGGTGCTTTGAGGTGGAAAGAAGATTAAAGGAAATATGCGATATTCCCGTATTTCACGATGATCAGCACGGAACGGCGATAGTTGTTGCGGCGGCAGTTTTGAATGCTTTAAAACTAGTTAAAAAAGATATTTCAAATATTAAATGCGTTATAAACGGCGCAGGTTCAGCCGGTACCGCAATTTGCAACCATTTAATGAAATTGGGCGTAACAAATATGATTATGTGCGACCGTTTCGGTATCATTTGCGAGGGTATGGACGGACTCAGCGTGGCTCATCAGGAGCTTAGCCGCAGAACCAACAGAAATAAAATTACAGGCGAACTTAAGGACGCACTCGTAGGCGCGGATTTATTTATCGGCGTTTCCGCTCCGAACATTGTTTCGGAAGAAATGATAAAATCCATGAATAGTAACAGCATAGTATTTCCTATGGCTAATCCCGTTCCCGAAATTATGCCTGACAAGGCAAAGGAAGCGGGTGCAGGAATAGTTGGAACAGGACGTTCTGATTTTCCAAATCAAATTAACAACGTTCTTGCGTTTCCGGGAATATTCAGAGGCGCATTAGACGTCAGAGCTTCCGATATAAATGAAGAAATGAAAATGGCGGCATCGTACGCAATCGCGTCGCTGGTTTCAGACGAGGAATTAAATGAAGAATATATTATTCCGAAAGCGTTTGACCCGAGAGTTGGGAAAACGGTTGCCGAGGCTGTAGCGAAAGCGGCTAGGGAAAGCGGAGTAGCAAGAATTTAATTTTCTATGGGGACTGTGGGACAGATGGGAACGTGCCTGTTTTTGCGCATTATTAACATGAAATTGGCGAATGGGAACGTGCTTTTTTGTGGGCTTTCTTGGCAATCAAATAATTTACTAAAAATCTGCGGGAGAGCGTTTTGCTTTCCCGCTTTTTTTGCACATAGAATATTTGACAAATAATGCGATTAATGGTACAATAATGTAAAAACGAACTTGTTTGTACAGTGCGGATAACTTAAATGTGATCAATTGACGTAATGCTCAGCAATGAAAAGTATATGGGAAATGTACGGTTGTTGGATAATGGAAAACACGATTCTTATTATCGGGCAGAGAATAACAACCCGGCTATTATATCTAAGGAAACTT
>JAUZPZ010000122.1 GCA_030705675.1 Bacillota bacterium | reverse complement strand
GGCTTGTCGTAGGCAATCCAGTTGAAATCACGGGCGTCAAATTCTTTTGAAAACAATTCATCGTTCCGGCAAAGAACG
The DNA here is from genome assembly GCA_030705675.1 of Bacillota bacterium. Lineage (GTDB taxonomy): Bacteria > Bacillota > Clostridia > RUG12999 > RUG12999 > RUG12999. The sequence continues at coordinate 4,750 of JAUZPZ010000122.1, read as the reverse complement.
ATCTCATTTTCTTCAAGTCTTTTTTCTCCTACATACATAGGCTCTGGCAATGCCAATCCTAAACCTTTCCTCTGACCTATTGTATATTTGATAATTCCCTTATGCTCACCAAGCACCTTCCCGCCACGGGTTACAAACTTTCCGTGCGGATATTTTTTTCCGGTGTGCAGTTCAATTACTTTTGCGTAATCGCCATTCGGCACAAAACAAATATCCTGACTGTCGTGTTTATGCGCGTTTACAAACCCGTTTTTTTCTGCAATAGCGCGGGTTTCTTCCTTATTCATTTCTCCAAGCGGAAAAATGGTGTGCGCAAGCTGTTCCTGTGTCATAGAATAAAGAACATAACTCTGATCCTTATTACTGTCTACCGATTTTTTAAGCAAGTATCTGTTTCCAACCTTTTCAATTCGCGCATAGTGCCCCGTAACTATACAGTCACATTCAAGCTCGTTTGCCCTTTTAAGCATACGGCTGAATTTCATATATCTATTACAGTCAATACAGGGATTGGGAGTCTCACCGTTTTCATAGGCGTCAATAAACCGCTGAATTACCTCTTTATTAAAATCCTCGGTAAAATTAAGCACATAATGCGGCATATCCAGTTTCCATGCCACACTGCGCGCATCTTCCACGTCAGATAACGAACAGCAGGTTTTTTCCTTTGCCAGACACGCGTCTTCATTATTAAATAAATGCATGGTCGCCCCTATACATTCATACCCTCTCTCTTTCATAAGCAAAGCGGCAACGCTTGAGTCTACACCGCCGCTCATTGCAATTAATGCCCTTTTCATGTTTTATTTCCTCCCACTGAAAACCCTGTTAAATCCTTAACTATTTCCGCGGCAATTATAAGCCCGACCGTCGACGGTACAAAAGCTGTTGAACCGGGAATTTGCCGTTTATTACAATTTTCTTCACTGCTGTCTGACGGCTTTATTGGCAGCTCCTGAGAATAAACCACTTTAAGTTTTTTTATTCCCCGTTTTCTAAGCTCATACCGCATAACTTTTGCCAAAGGGCAAACGCTGGTTTTGTAGATGTCGGCAACCCTAAACGCTGTCGGATCAATTTTATTGCCCGCGCCCATGGAGGCTATAATGGGAGTTCCCGCTTGCTTTGCCCTGACAGCAAGCTCAATTTTACCTTTTACGGTATCTATGGCATCCACTATATAATCATACTGTGTAAAATCAAACCCATCGGCGGTTTCGGGAAGATAAAAGCATTTATATTTATTTACTTTAATATCGGGACATATATCATGTATGCGTTCCTCCGCGGCGTCCACTTTTGGCATACCGATAGTTTTATATGTGGCTATAATTTGTCTGTTAAGATTCGATAAGCACACTGTGTCATTATCAATTATATCAAGCGTACCAATACCGCTCCGCGCTAACGCCTCCACAACGTACCCACCGACGCCACCAATTCCAAAAACCGCCACCCTTGAAGCGTGCAGCTTATCTATTGCTTCTTTGCCGAAAATCAATTCCGTCCTGGAAAACTGATTAATCATGGCATATCCTCCAAATAAATATATTATATATAATTATTATACCACGTAGGACAGTCAATTGCAAGGCGTTAATTAGAAAAAACGGCGGCACAAATGCCGCCGTTCATATGTTCTTGAAGTCATTCCATAATAGTTATACATCCATTTCACATTCACAAAGAATGTATCCCTCTTTTGTTTCCGTTATATTTCCGTCAGGAAGGGTAATGACTTTTACGACATCTTCAGGAGTATACAGTTCAATCATAAACTTTCCATTATTTTTCCATTCAACAAAAACGTCGCCAAAAGGAGTACATACCTTACCCTTAGCTTCTTTTCTTGAACCTGTATAAGGCTTGATATATATTTTACTTCCATATCTGTTATTTTCCCATGTTACTCCCAAATCACGCGCGGTAAATTCATATAATACAACAGCTCCCCATGCATGACATTCGCTTCTTGTATTTTCAAAAGGGGTTTCCGGAATTGTCGTACAATGCTTATTTATAAGCTCATAATAGGGTGCAAGAATGTCAGCGCGGCGTTCGTACATTTCAACCTTTTCTAGCCCTCTTAACAGAAAATAATCAAAGGCAAAGGTGGAATGCACTTTAAGGGTAAATGATTTTTTCAATATCTCTTTTCCTCTGATTTTATCCGCACAATCTGTAAGCACCGCCCATACCTGCATATGCTGGCTAAATGTCTTTTTATTCGGACCGTTTGCATACAATTCTTTTTCTGCGTCATAGCAGGTTTTGTTTACCTCGTCAATAATCTCCTGTGCTCTAATATTGTAGACATCTCCATCCATATCCAGCACCTCTAACAGATATGCCGTCTGCTTCAGCGCGTATGCATACATAAGACTGTAAATGGCAATGGGCTCATCCTTTTCAACGTCGGGTACCCCTCTTTCCCAACCGTCTGCCCAATCGACAAAGTTCCAGTAATTTGATTGCTGTACAAGCCCGTCCCTGTTATTTTCAAAAACATCCAGTACCCTTTGAATGCTTCTTAAATTCTCTTTTACAAGATTAATGTCTCCGTAACGGATATAATGCTCTTTTACCATGAATACATAAAACAATGAAAATCCCGGGATTATTTGTGGTATTATGCTGGGATATCTTGATGTTGTAAATCCGCCCATTCGCTGTGACTTTCTGAAAAGACTGATGGCGTTTCTTGCAAGCCGGTCATCATGCGACACTTGATAAGTATAAATCATTTGCAAGTAAGTATCCATCGCGTACTGTAATTGTTCATAGTAAGGGCAGTCAACATAAGTTTCCTGCATACAGCACTGTAAAGTCCTTGCGCTTATTTGCCAAAGCCTGTTATCCATTTCGTTTGCAAAATCATAAATTACACCTATTTTTGCAGGATAACAACTCTCAATATAATAAATATAATCCACTTGCGCACTGCCCTCGGTTTCAACAGTTATATATCTGAATGTGCGTGTCCAAAAGCTTTCCCACTCGCTTATCCCGTCACACTCTATTACATCATAACAGCAGTTCGTAGTGGCGTCCCCGTTTAAATCTGTTCTGTCCCCTTTTTTAAAGGTGCCGTCCTCCTTTATTTCTTTGAAGCATTCAGCGTAAATGAGCTTTATCTTTCCTTTTCCGCTAAATTTAACTTTAACAAAACCGACAGTAAGCTCATATGCATCATATACATTTGGCTTTTCAGGTACAATGTTTACACATCGCATTCTAAGCTGCATCGGTGAAATTGTTCGCGGCATAACATAGTAGTCACCAATCTCTCCATACATATTAGGTGAATTTTCAGAAGTTTCAATCTTTCCAATTACAATGCTGTTATTCCATTCGGGTTCCCATTTTGAATATATATGTTCATTCGCCTTGATAAAATGTGTGCCCGATATAAGCTGTCTGTTTGTTTCTTCGGCAACAAGCCATGTTTCGTCAGTATCAAGGACTATAGTTTCCTTTTCATCTTTATATTCTCCCCACACTGCAAGATTAATAGCTCCGCTGCGGTTTACTGAGATAAGATGCTTGCAATCTGTCGAATCGTTTAGCGCTTTCAATTGCATAACTTCTACAACAATTTCGTTTAATCCATTTTTAAGATATTCATCAAGACAAACGGTATCATAATACCGCTCTCTTTCCGCACCTTTTTGCGGACCGTACGCCACAAGTGTATTATCAATGTACAGCTTATATCTTGCATCCGCTGTTATATTTATTGTGCAATGTCCGTTTTTAGTTCCGTAAAAACTCTTCTTAAAAATATATACTTTGTTTTCCGAAAATTTTGCATAAGGGCTTGTTATCAACATGATATTTCTTCCATCCTTTTAAACTTTGTATGATTCAATTTTAAATGCCATTTATTTCTTGAATTAATACTTTTATATTTTTACATAATAATATTAATAATTTTACAAAAAGGATATACACTTTTATGTTTTCTATAAAAAGCAATCTATTCTTGTTCATGCTTGGAGCAACACTTTATTGTCTCCTTGAAATTATGTGGCGCGGTTATAGTCATATATCGATGTTCTTTGTAGGCGGACTATGTTTTTTAATTCTCTGCAAATTGTCTCCGCTTGAATTAAGCTTGCCTCTAAAGGCTTTTATAGGGTGCAGTTTAATAACGGTAATTGAGTTTACAAGCGGTCTGCTATTGAACAGAGTTTTAAAGTTAAATGTATGGGATTACTCTTCCTCTCCACTTAATTTATTGGGACAGATATGTCTTCCTTACACCGCATGTTGGTTTATATTATCATTTTTAATACTGGTTATAATAAAAAAACTTGCGTGATAACAGGGTTTTACCCCGTATAGTTTATTTACCCTATATAGTACTATCATTTATGATAAATCTAAGTGGCCCAGCAAGAGGGTCATCAGTATTAAAATTTATTATATCTATTTCTAATCAAACTCAATATATTAATCTATTAATAGAAATAGCCCCGATATATTCTAATACGGGGCTATTTGTTAATTATTTAATTCCCGACATAATTAAGGTTAACTGTATAGGTGGTACTATCAAAGCCATTGTACACAGTAATATATATTGTCTGGTTGACTCCGTCTGCCTTCTTGACAGAATATGAGCGTATTCCGTTAAGCACTGTATTGTATTTTATTGTTCCTGTAGCTACCGTTATTTGTCTAGTGGTAGTATCGCTTGAGTAAACAGGTGCTATTGTCGCAGAGTCTCCCGAATAATTTACTGTAAATG
>JAUZPZ010000121.1 GCA_030705675.1 Bacillota bacterium | reverse complement strand
TATAAAGATAACTTTTAAGGGTGTAAGTCAGAAGACCTGCATTAACGGCGTTTTACCTTACGTGCAAAGTACACGGGTGGGGTTTAACCTTTATACACAGAAAAAGTCAGCTGTGGCAAAAATATTTGCCGCAGCTTTTTTTGCGGCGCAGGAGTGAATTTAGTATGAAAAAGAAAATTTTAGCAATTTTAGTTATTTTGGTGTTAGCTCTGCCTGTATTTGCTGCGGCAGAAACGGAAACGTGTACCTTCACGCTTACAATCCCGTACATAGATGCGAATGCGGACGGCGTGAACGATTATACGGCGGAGGTAGGAACACTTAAAAATTATTATGTATACAGCTATCTTGACAGCACATCAAGAGCAGTAGAGGATGAAAAAGAAACTTTAACTTTTAATGTCCAGAAAGATAATACATATTTTTACAAAGTATTAAATTTATATAATGAAGACTCGGTATCGTATGGAAACTATATATCAATAAGTAACGATACGGCACAAGAAGTTACAAAAGCGAACATGTATGTCGATGTAACAGATGGTGCGGATCATAACAAAGATACTGTTATCCGTGATTTTTCCGAAAACAGCTGTGATGTGGCTGATATATACCTCAATATTAACTCTAAAGGTTATCTTGACATGGCTAAGGGCGGCGAGTACACTGTTTATCCTTTAAGAAACTGGCTTGCAATAGAAAGTTACAGCAATGCGCAGGTAATAGAGCCTGATTTTCATTATCAGGTGATTAATATTGAAGGAAACAATGTAGTTACAGTAAGCGAAAACCAGGAATTGAATTCTTCAAGGCACAGTGCGGTAATCACGGCGCAAAATGAGGGAACCGCGATTATTCTTGTGACCTACGATGCGATGAGCGCAATGGGGTATGGTAATAAGGAGGGGACCTTTTATAGTTCCATATGGCCTGAAAACTCCGGGGTAATTGTTGTGAGCGTAGACGGGAACCATGGTTTCGATACAGGAATGAAGCTGAACGCCGGTAAAAATACCGCAGATAAAAAACTTTCAGGAGATGCAATTGACTCTGAGTTTGATGTTCTGTATTATACAGGAGATAACGGCGCGGAATATACATTCACTCCCGATACGGGAACAAGTGTAACTGTAATGCGTCCCACTTATTCGGACGGCAAAATGACCTTTTCCGGAGAGTTTTCTTCACAGGGCGTAACGGTGGGAGGTGACGGAAGCGTCACACTTACCGGGCTTGTTCAGGGAAGCAATATAGTAAAATGTGTAAACGGCAACAAGACAGAATACCAGATAGTGAGGGCGAAAAAAGTAAGTTACACTATGTCGTATACCCGCGGCGATACTTCCATACCCGCGAGTGAACTCAGCGCGGGAGATACGGTAAACATTAAATTTGATACAGTTTATCATCCGGCAAACAAACTGTCGGGATACTATAATAATACTGCAAAGATTTATTATACCGGAGAGGACGGCAGTACGTTTGGCAGCACACCTAACCAGTATTCTTTTGCGACTGAGGAAAGTGCGCAGACTTTAAGCGTAACAATTCCGCAGAATTGGACAGGTGGGTCATACACGCTTAAAGAAGGCTGTATTATGACGGGAGGATATGGTTATGCATTCGGCAGTCATAGAGAGATTACATATGAAAACGGAAAAGAAGAAGGCTTTGACGGGGTATTAAATGAGACATCTTTCGGAAATCTTCCGGATATTACGGTCGCGCTTAAAGAAGATTCTTCCGGCACAACAACAGGCAATATAAATGTCAAGGTTTCGGCTTATGATTATACAGCTGTAAAAGCAGGAGTTGCGGGGGCGTCAGGCACAGGAGTTATTCTTAATAAATATACGGTATCTGTACCCGCAGGGACAGCAGCGGGGGACGCCGTAGCGAAGGCTTTTAAGGAAAACAACATAACCTCTGAAGGTATTTCGGGCGGATATGTAAACAAAATAAACGAATTAGGCGCCGGAGCGGGTTATGCCGGTTGGTGCATGAGCTATGATAATGATGATTATTCAAACGCGGGACTTGGTGACTTAACTTTAAAAAACGGCGACGAGATAAGGTTTGATTACAGCTGTAATTTTGATGATTTTACCGATGATATAGGTAACGGCTGGTATGGGCTTCCTATACTTACCGAGTTTAAATTGGGCGGACAGACCTTTAAAATGTCTCGTGAAAGCAGCTATTATTCAAACTATAACCTGACGGCAAAATATTACGATGTCACCGGCGGAACAAAAAAGGATATTAAAGGAAGCGGCACGTCTGACGACCCGTTTGTGATTTCTCTGGAAACAAGCGCGGATATAACTTCACTTACGGCGCAGTATAAGACGAGTCTTGATAAGCATTACCTTAAAGTTACGGGAATTGACGGGAAAAAGGACTATTCCGACGATGTTAAGTTTTCCGTTTCCACTCTTGGGGGCAAATATATAACATACTACTGTGTTAAGGTAACTAAAATAGGAGGATCGGGAGGGGCAACAACCGGCTCAAATACAAAAGAAACAACCGGGACAACACCGATTCAGCAAACTACAAATGTAAAAAAGACCGCCGCTTTTAAAGACATAATTGAAAGCTCTCCATACAAGGAAGCCGTGGAATATGTGTATGATACGGGTATAATGAACGGAATAAGCGAAGATGAATTTGAGCCTGACGGACAAATGACAAGGGCAATGTTTGTTATGATTCTTTACCGTATGGCGGGCAAACCTGCCGTACAGGGAAACGCATTATGGAAGGATACGGACAGCAAAGCGTGGTATGGAAGTGCGGTGTCGTGGGCGGCGGGAAACGCGCTTGTAAACGGTTATGACAGCGAAACATTCGGCGTCAATGATTCTGTTACGTATGAACAGCTCGTACTTATAATGCTAAGGTATGCGCATCTGAAAAATATGGGAGATGATGTAATTAATAAAGTTTCTTCTTATGACGACGGAAAAGAAACTGAATTCGTGCTTAGGGCAGATATTGCTCAAATTATAATGTCATTTTCAAAAAAAGTAAGCCAGGCAGTGTGATAATATGAAAAAATATAAAAAAACATTAGTTACGGTGGTAGCAATGATTATACTTGTTATTGCCGCAATATTGGCTGATAATGCTCATCAGAATATTAAAAACCCCGGTATTGTAAAGAACAAGACCGTGCAGTTGACTGCGTACAGGGATGGGCAAAAACCCGAAAAAGAATTGAAGAAGAAAAATGAGGAAAGTTCATCTGATAAGATAGAGCTAAAAGCAAAAGAAAAACCAAAAGACTCCACCCAAGCAAAGGATGAAGAAAAAACTGAAGGGACAGTGAAAGTAAATCCCGGAGAAAAAACTGACGGGAAAACTACGGCGAAGCTTGAAGAAAAAGCGTCCGTAAAAACGGATAAGTCTGTATATGAAGCCCAAGCCGAAAATTCGGAAACCAAGTATCCAAAAGAAACTAATACCGCCCCGGGGACTAAAGATGAGAGCGAAAAAAGTTATTGTACAATTTCTGTCAGCTGTGCGGAAATACTTAATAACATGGACAAGCTAAATAAAGACAAGCGGGGCATAATTCCGGCAAACGGAATAATACTGCCCGCCGCAAAAGTGGAGTTTAGCGAAGGGGAAAGTGTTTTTGATGTAACATTGCGCGAGATGCAAAGGGCAAAAATACACTTTGAGTTTAATAAAACCCCCTCATATAACAGCGTGTATGTCGAGGGAATAAACAATATTTATGAATTTGACTGTGGAGATATGTCGGGTTGGTTATATAAAGTGAATGGCAAGACGGCAAGTTACGGCTGTTCCCAATATAAGCTTAAAGACGGCGATGTGATAAGCTGGGAATATACCTGCAATATGGGGGAGGACGTAGGCGGCTCTAGCGTCTCCGGTGAATAAAATGAATGAATTTTCAAGGTATCATCCAGCTGTGAACTTTTTATATTTTGCATCTGTAATTTTGTTTGCCATGTTTCTTATGCACCCGGTCTGCCTTGCTATAGGGTTAATAAATTCTTTTGCTTATTCGGTGGCGACAGGAGGGAAAAAGGCGGTTAAATTTAATTTTGCCTTTATACTGCCTATGGCAATCGGGTCGGTGCTATTGAACGCCGCGTTCAACCATCAGGGAATGACGATTTTAGCATATTTGCCCAGTGGCAATCCCCTTACGCTTGAATCTATTGTATATGGCTTTGCGGCGGCAATAATGATAATGACGGTGATTTTTTGGTTTTCGTGCCACAATAAAATAATGACAGGTGACAAATTTGTGTATTTGTTTGGCAGACTTGTACCCTCTCTTTCGCTGATTTTATCTATGGTGTTGAGGTTTGTGCCGAGGTTTAAAGAGCAGATGAGGGTGGTAAATAAAGCGCAAAAAGGTATAGGGCGCAGCGTGAGAAACGGAAATCTAATTCGCCGCGCGGAAAACGGAATGGGAATATTTTCAGCCGTTGTGACCTGGGCGCTTGAAAACTCCATAGAAACTGCGGACAGCATGAAAAGCCGCGGCTTTGGGCGCGGTGCGCGCACGGCATATTCAATATATAAAGCGGGAAAAAGTGATGTGGCGGCTTTTGTATGGATGCTGTTTCTCACGTTTTATATTGCGGTCGGCGCAGGAATAGGCAGCCTGCACTATGTTTATTACCCTAAAATGCTGCCTTTAACGGTGGACGGTTATGAAATAAGCCTTTTTGTGGCATATTTTTTACTCTGTTTTACACCGATTGCAATAGAGATAAAGGAGGTTGCGGTGTGGAAATATTTAAGGTCGAAAATTTGACATTTACATATCCTGTAGGGGATATTCCCGCGCTTGACAATATTTCGCTAAAGATTGAAAAAGGCGAGT
>JAUZPZ010000120.1 GCA_030705675.1 Bacillota bacterium | reverse complement strand
ATATATCCCTATCAGAGATTTATGAGCGGAATTAAAAATATACTGTGCAGGCGATAGATGCCCTTCGGAGGACGTGGCCGAAGATATGCTTTGTTGCCCACAATAACGGTATCATACCATATAAATCCGAGGGGTTTTTATGCCCCTCTTGTTATTGTTGTGGATTTTTTCTGTGAATTTTTAATTTTGTATTACATAATTATATAATTTAATGAAAGGAAATTTTTATGCCAAAAAAATCAAAACTTAAATTTATGGCACTGGGCGGTCTTGATGAAATAGGCAAGAATATGTACGTTTACGAATATGAAAATGATATTCTTGTTGTAGATAGTGGACTGGCTTTTCCGGACGACGAAATGCCTGGAATAGATCTTGTTATCCCCGATATTTCATATCTTGTAAAAAATAAAGAGCGCGTTTTGGGAATTTTAATTACCCACGGTCACGAGGACCATATAGGCGCTCTGCCTTATGTGCTTAAGGAATTGAATGTGCCTGTTTACGGCACAAATTTAACTATTGGTCTTATTGAGTGCAAACTGCGTGAGCACGGTATTTTAAAACAGTGCAAGCTCAACAAAATAAAGGCGGGTTCAAAACTTAAACTGGGTTCTTTTCTTGTTGAGGTAATCCACTCAAACCATTCTATTGCAGACAGTGTAATGTTTGCCATTCATACGCCGGAGGGTATTGTTATTCATACGGGAGACTTTAAAATTGACTGTACCCCTATAGACGGCTCTATGATTGACCTTGCAAAACTCGGTGAACTCGGAAGGCGCGGTGTTCTTGCCCTTGTTTCTGACAGCACTAATGCCGAACGTCCGGGATATACAATGAGTGAGCGTTCTGTGGGGGCAAAATTTGACGAAATATTTATGTCCGCCGTGAATCAGCGAATAATTGTAGCGACTTTCGCATCAAATATTCACAGGGTACAGCAGGTAATAGACTCCGCCGTAAAATACGGCCGTAAGGTTGCCGTATCCGGCAGGAGCATGGAAAATATTCTGGAGGTTGCCAGCGAACTCGGATATATGAAGGTCCCTCAGGGTACCGTTGTAAAACTTGACGAGGTTAAAAAATATCCGCCGAACAAGGTTGTTATATGCACAACAGGAAGTCAGGGCGAGCCTATGGCGGCACTTTCCCGTATGGCAATGAACGACCACAAAACAATTGAAATTACACCCAATGACCTTATTATTATTTCGGCGAGCCCCATACCGGGCAACGAGAAAATGATTTCAAAAGTGATTGACGAGTTGTTCAAAAAGGGAGCTTCCGTAATATACAACTCCCTTGATGATGTTCACGTTTCCGGACACGGTAAAAGCGAAGAGCTGAAAATTATCATCGGTCTTACAAAACCCAAATATTTTATTCCCGCTCACGGCGAACACCGCCATCTTATGATGCATAAACGGTTAGCTGAGCTTATGGGCGTAAAACCTTCAAATATTTTTATATTGGGACTTGGAAATGTCCTTGAAATGGACAAAGACAGCGCGCGTATAAGCGGAAACGTTCCTTCCGGCAAAGTGCTTATAGACGGTCTCGGTGTGGGTGATGTCGGCAATATAGTGCTTCGTGACAGGAAACATCTTGCACAAGACGGTCTTATTGTTATAATCGTCACTATAGACTCCGCCTCAGGCGAAATTATTTCCGATCCGGATATTATTTCCCGTGGTTTTGTGTATGTGCGTGAATCCGAAGACCTGATTACTCAGATAAAGGAACGCTCTCTTAAAGCAATAGAGGATTGCCTTGCAGATGGCTCTCGGAAAGATTGGGGCGCAATGAAGGTTGCGATACGCAGCCAGCTCAACGCTTTTCTTTATCAAAAAACAAAGAGAAGTCCCATGCTTCTTCCTGTAATCGTCGAAGTGTAATTAAAAATAATAAGAGGTTTTACTTATGAAATTTGCTTTTTGCGGCAGGTTTTTATGTAAAACCTCTTTTTACTTGTTGTAAGCTGGTTTAAGCGAAGGCTTAAACCAGCTTACAACATATTTGCGCAAAAAGGTTTACATAATGTTAAGGGAGGATTTGCGTTTGTGCGTTTCCTCCCTCGCCGTGGCAACGCCTGTTTTTCTTGCTACATTGACCACTTTTTTGTCAATAAAGGCACATTTTAAAGCACAGTTATTTACATGATTTTTCAACAATACATTTAAATTACAAATAATATTTTTTGTCTATTGACAAAGTCAAGAGAATATTATACAATGAAAGTATAAAATATTAAGGAGTGATATTATGAAAAAGCTTTTGTCCATAACCCTTTTGGCTATAATGGTTTTTTCGGCCGTGCCTGTTTTTGCGGCGGACACAGTTGAAATGAAAACAATACTTGCTTCTGTAAAAGAACGTATAGGGTCTACAGACGAGTTTGACAAATTCAACAGTTCAACTCAGCTCGAAAACGGCAAAACGCTTTACAACTTTAATTGGGAAACAAGCGGTGACGATGATTATAAATCCATGAATGTCACTGTAACCGCGTCCGGAATTATTACACAGTATAATTATAATGACAATTCTTATTATTACGATTACAACCGTAAGCCCTCTGTGAATAAGCCCTCTTCCGAAGCTGTTCTTGCTACAGCAAATGATTTTATAAAGAAAATCAATCCTTCTATTTATAAAAACCTTAAACCGGTTTTAAGTAATGACTCTAGAAGCGTAGGCACAAACTCGAATTCTTTTACTATAAAGCGTTATGAGAATGATATTCCGGTAAGCGGCGACGGATATCTTTCCTTATCCGAAGACGGAAAAAAAGTGTTGTGTTTCAATATTACATATGATGAAGGGTTATCCTTCCCCGCGCCCGATAAGGCAATAAGCAAGGAAGCCGCCCAAAAGGCCTACGAAGAAAAAGTCGGTCTTAAACTTTGCTATCTTACAAACTACGATGGTGATAATAAAACCGCCTATCTTGCATATGTTCCGGTTGACTCCACATTATATATAAACGCTATCACGGGGGAAACTGTAAAACAGTTTTCACGGTATTATCCCTATTACAACGGCAAGGGTTCAGCTGAAAAGGCAGCGGACGGCTCTGTTTTCACACCCGCCGAAACAGGTGAAATGGAGAATATTGACGGCCTTATGTCCGTAGCTCAGGCGGAAAAGAGTTTCCGTGCAAACAGCGTAGTCAAACTGCCGTCAGATTATAAGCTTACAAACATAAGCCGCTCGAAAAACTACAATGATGTTTATGTTTACGATATGTCTTTTTCAGATGAACAAAACAACTGTGCCTCTGCTACCGTAAATGCGGCAACAGGCGAAATTATGAATTTCTATAAAAATGCGGACTTTAACGCCAAAAAGAAAATTTCTAAAAATAAAGCAGATGAAATTGTAAAAAATGCTTTGCCTCTACTGTCGCCTTCTCATTTTTCCGCAAACGGCACAGCGGACTACATTTTGGATTCTTCTTCCGAAGATGGAAACTATTCGTATGTACGAACTGTAAACGGTATTCCTTATAACGATGACACGGTTTATATAGGCGTTAATATGTCAGATGGTAGTATTTACCAATATGGCCTTTCCTTTACTGACATTGAATTCCCTTCGTCGGACAAAGCAATTTCTCTTAAAACGGCTTACGAAAAGTTATGGAACCAGCTTGACTACACTTTGTACTATATTCCTACCTCATCAAAGGAAAACGCAACGGCTCCGGACAGCTACACGCTTGTATATAATATGTCAAAAGACTATATTGAGCTTAACGCCCTTACAGGAGAGTTCAAACCTGCTTATAATGATGCAACATTACCTGAATACACCGATATTTCAGGTCATTATGCGGAAACCGCAATCAATACGTTAAAAAATTTCGGTATAGGTTACGCTTTCCCGGAAATTGAACCCGATAAAAATATCTCTCAGAAAGATTTCATTGTATTTATCGTATCTGCCCTTATAAATAAACAAAGGATTTCCGTTACCGCGGATTACGATGCCAAATATGAATATGCGACTGCTAAGAGTCAGAGAGTTATTTCAGAGGATGAAATAAATCCTGACAGTACCGTAACACGCGAGGAAGCGGCTGTTTATATAGTACGTGCGCTCGGTTATGGCGAGGTTGCGGACCTTAACGGTATTTACATTTCTCCTTTTAAAGATGTTAAAAATAACATTGGCTATATCAGCATCTTGAGCGCGATGAATGTAATAGGCGGGGACGAAAACGGAAACTTTAACCCTTCTGGCATTCTTTCAAGAGGCGCCACCCTTCAGATACTTTACAACTACCTTTCAAGATAAAAATAAGAGCGGCGGAAGAAAACTTCCGCCGCTCTTATTTTTATTACAAAGTCACATTTATACATCCATTTTATGTTTATTATAAAACTCTTTCAGATCAGTTTTAACCTCATCAGGCAATAATGTTTTCTTTACTTCCCGTATTGCCCCCTCAAGTGCCATTAGCCTGTGAATACATGCCGACGGGTCCATTTCCTTAATTTTAAGCCATACCTGTTTTGTCCCTGCTCTTTTCAGCTGCTCATATGTCGTTATTCCAATCCCGTTCAGCTGCCGCTCTAGCTCTTTTCCGATATTTGGAAGTTTGGATAATTCGCCCATTTTACACTCCTCCAAAAATTTTATACTTTTATATCAAGTAGTCCGTCCCTGTTGCAATAGGCATATATAGTTCCTTTTCCCAGCATAGGAATACGTACGCAAGGCTCCTGTTCGGGGTACAGCTTTTTAATATATATACTGCTTATGGTCACATACGCAAAAAATGAAATATAATGCTCCTTTGTCATCGGATGATCAAGCGTAATATAATAGTCATTTTCCACTTTCTCTACGCTTATTTTGTGACACTCGTCTGTCTCCTCAGTCTCAAGAGGGGGCAATGATATTCCGCAACAGGAAAAAACCCCTTCGCCGACGGAATAAATGACATTACCGCAGACCGGGCACACATAAAAGTGTCCTTTTTTCATATTCGCCGCTTTATTAAGGTTTTTTACACATTCTCCCGAAAGCAGTTCGGTAACCGTAACT
>JAUZPZ010000012.1 GCA_030705675.1 Bacillota bacterium | reverse complement strand
GTTAGTGAGGATTTTCCTTTTATTACTTCTATGTAATTTATAAATTCAGATATTAGCCGGTTATTTGTATCAAATTCTTTTTTATTGACCATAAATATCCTCCTTAAAGTTGAAATAGTTACTATCTATAAATTTTTTGCGCTTTTCAAAGTTTATTATAATCTTCAAATTCTTTTTTCCTATTTTATTATATCATTTTACATAAACTTTTTCAATATTGTTTTTTTATTTTTATATGCTGTTCTTTACATGCATCGTAAATTTTATATAAAAAGTCTTATTATTTATAAATATTAAAGTAATATAAGGAAAAAAATAAATTTTAAGAGCTGTAATTAAAGAAAATTGCTAAAAATTTTAGTATAAAATAAAAGTAAAAATAAATTATGGAAGATAATTTAAAAACAGCCATTTTAAGCCACTTTTGCAGATTTAACAGTGAATTTGCAAATGAAAAAAATGGCAAAAAAGCGCGCAAAAAAACAAAAATAAAAAGAATTTGCAGAGCATGAGCACAGATATGTCAAAAACATTTTAGTCAAAACCCACAAATATGTCGGCTGTTTTTTAGATGCTATTAATATTGACATATAATTGTAATAACATTATAATTATATTGATATATATTGCAGCATCTGGTTGTGTTTTCAGATGTGCAAATGTAAAATTTAAGGAGGGACATTTTATGAAAAAAACATTATCTTTTCTCCTCGTTATGCTTATGGTATTAACCCTTGTGGCTATACCTGCTATGGCAAGCGATGAGATTCCCGCCGGTGGGGATAGTAGTGTGGAAGGTCAGGCAATTACGTCTTACCCCCATTACTATAAGTATGCTGACTTAAGCTCTTATGCGGACGGAACCACACTTTGCGGTGGCAATGCTTCCAATACCGGGCTTATAAAGTATGCCGGTACAGGTGCTACTAATATTACGATTGGAGGCACGGAGTATACTAGCTATAACAAGTTAAATATTACTGATAATGAGGCTAGTCAAGGCGTAGCAAGTGACGATTATTCTAAAGTTACGGTTGAAACCGTTAATGGTGAGAAAGTACTAAAACTTGCTACATCAAATGAAAACGCTTCAGGTATTGCGCTTCAACCGTTAACCGGGGCTGCTCTTGCCGACGGTGCGATTCATTATGGAAAATTTGCTTTTTACCAACCAGACGAGGCAAGCCAGGTACATAAGGTTTCTTTAGGTCTTGCAAATGATACAGGAAGCACTTTGTCATATTTTGAAGTAAACAGTCCTCAGACTGACAACGCAACGTTATTTGGCGAACCCCGTTATGGTACCTCTTATAATATTAACTCTGATCCAGGTACTATGGCACTGACATCTTGGGATCAAACTGTTGCTTCTCCTGCAACAAACTATATCAGACACACAAATGATACGGGTGCTTACATGGGCGACAGTACGGGGACTAATTTATCCGTTGATAATTGCGGAGAAGCGGCAACTACACCCTCACTCGCACTTTCAAACTGGTACTATGTAAGATATGGTCTTCAATATGTTCCGGGAGTGGGTATTAGAGTTTACCTGAACGACTCAATGAATGTTGACCCGACGAGCTATACTGGATCTATATCAGGTATTATCCCTCTTACAACGACTGAACTTGCAAATTTCTCAAGTATGAATATCGCTCCTGTTATTTCCGCAGAGGCAACAGGAACAGACACTACAAGATATATTTATGTTAAGAATATTGCATTTGATACTATGACTAATGCTCTTGGAAACTATAACTATAAAAAGGTAACGGCTTTGGGTACAGAAGCTCTTGAAAGTTATGCTACAGGTGCAACTTCTATTTCGGGCAGTTCTGCTCTTGGTCTTATTGGTGTTGGCACCACCAACATGCTGAAGAGTAATACATTGACATCACTTACCGGTTTATCCACTAAAATTGTTGCAAATCCAAACAATAAAGGAAATAATAGCGCAGAGGTTATTGACGTGCATGTGGATGGTGGTATAGCGAAATCAACTATTTCCGCCGGATACGAAGGATGGAAGACAAAGGCTATACCGTCAACTGCATTTACTACAGGCGAAAATGGCGCTACGATCTATTATGACACATATGCAAATTGTACTACCGGATTTGATGCCGGGCGTATACATTTATTTGCGTCGGATGCAAACGGTGTTAGGTTAGGGACTGTAACAGATGGTAATGACACATGTAAAACAGTCGATACTGCTCTGAGCATTGTGGGCTCTAATAATTCGGTTAAGTACGTGGTTAATACAGGTGTTCCGGCTACGTCGGGGCTACTGGTTTCAACTACTATATCATCAGGCTGGTACAGAGTGGCTATTAATATAAAACCCACAAGTGACGGAACGTCATCATATATAAGAATCAGGACTAAGGACCTTAATTCAAACACATGGGGAAGCTGGGGATCCTATACAGAAATACCTATGCAACCCAGTGCCTCAAGCTATTGGACTCTTTCTTGTGTATATAACATGAATCCTACCGCTCCCAATACCCCAACAACTGCAACTAGTGACGTTTATTTTGATAATTTTGCCGTACAATGTTCAAAGGCAGACCAGCCTTTGGTATATTCGGCTGACGGCGGCTATACAATTAATGCCGGTTCCACAGTTAAGGTAGCATTTAATGTTCCTGTGGCAGGATCCTCTATGCAGACAGATAATGTACGCCTTGTTGATTCAACCAGTGCGGTAGTTCCGGCAAAATATACATGGTCGGTTGAAAACGGTAAAGAGGTGCTTACAATCCTTCCTAATAGCGGCCTTTCGGAGGGAGCAAAATATACTGTCGCTTTATATGGTGCAACCGACACTAATGGGCAGGTAATTCCGGATGTGTCATTTATCGTTGCGCAAGATGGGCAGGGAACTGAAAACCCACCTGTTGCTTCATGTACATCTAATAAGATAGTTTATGGCGATACGGAATATGTTGAATTAAATCTTGCTGATACCCCTGTGGGTACTGCATATTATAGTGTAACAAGTTCAGATCCAAGCAAAATTTCAGTTACGGAAGATGCCGGAAACGACAGATATGCACTTAATGTTGCAGGTAACGGTAATGCGACAATTACAGTTAAAAACTTGCTTTATCCGGGAGCAGGAACAACAACGTATGATATTCAGGCGGTTAAACCGACTACTACTTATACTGTAAGTTATTATGTTGACAATCAGCCTGATAAAACAGAAATTGTAGGGGCAAATTGCATACCTGATGGATATGCACCTACTTTTGGTGGAAATGCATTAGTAGGATGGGCAACCTCTTCAGGAAGCCAAAGTGTTGTTCCGCTTAGTAAAGTTACGGCAAATACTTCATATTATGGTGTGTTTAATACACCCGTAACACTTACATTTGAGACAAACGGTTACGGAACAGTAGGTGTTTCCTCCGTTGCTATAGCTACGGGCGGTAAACTTACCGCAATACCTGAGCTTACTCCCAATAGAGACGATTTTACTTTTGCCGGCTGGGAAATTAATGGTACTACTTATTCATCAAGTCAACTTCTTACCCAAACCTTTAGTGCGGATACTACTATTAAGGCAGTATTTGCGGAAACCAGAATTAATGAGTGTAATTATGACTTTACAACAATGACAGCTGATGAATTTGACGTTACTCCGTTTAAGGCAAATGCATACGGTACTACTTCGTATACTCTCACTCCGGGTTCAGGTATTACGCTTAATACTACAGCAGCTGCTATATACAAAATTCCATTTATAAGAGATATTACCTCAGACGCATTTGAAATGGACTATGAATTTATAGAAACTGCATCTGCAGGAGTTGGTGGTTTTGACGGCTTTTTCTATCTTCAAAATGAAGGATCGGAAGTTCAGACTTTATACCATGGAGCAAATGCTTTTAGTGATAGAATGGCGGTAGGCGGCGTACCAAGCAGCACAACTACTATAGCTTACCCTGACTCTGACGGAAAGGCAGATGGACAAAAACATACTGTAAAGTATATAATTGATAAGGCCGACAACATTCATATGATAACTTTGGATGGTGTTTCACTGGTAGAAGGAGACACTGCTACGGAGACACTTAGAAACCAGCTTATTCCGTATTCATTTCAAATGACAACGAAAGCTGGCGGCACTTTCAAAATAACTAAGTTTAGCGTAAAGAGATATGCTCATTATAAAGCACCTCTTATTACAGCAACCCTATCTAGTAATGTAACTTCGGTAAATATTACCAGCCCGAAAGGATTAAAGACAATCACATCAAAACATGTTCCTGTAGGAGATAAGGTTCGTGTTGCGACGGTTCTTAATGATGGTTACAGCTTGAATACTTGGACGGCAACATCAGGAACGTTCGAAAATCCAAAGGCACTTACAACATATTACATAGCAGGAAGCAATGATGATACAATCGGTGTTAATGCCATTGTTACCCCGGAAACGGTTACGGCTACATTTGATGTTGGAAGCCATGGAACCATAGTTTCCGGAGATGCGCAGCAAGCTATTGCTAAAGGTGAGACTCCTGTTGCTCCTACCATTCAAGCGGAAGCTGGATATAGATTTGATGGTTGGTCTCCTACGGTTGGTGCTATTAATGCCGACACAACATATACCGCACAGTACACTCAGTTGGCAACAATAGACATAAACTTTAATGTAAATAATTCAAAGCTTGCAACGATAGCCAGCACTGCTAAAGCAGTTGAAGGTGGAAGTATTATTTCGCTTCCGACACGTACGGCTCTTCATGGCAGCACATTCCTTTACTGGAAAGGTGCAGACGGAACACATTATACAGATAATCAGTTGCTTGCATTGACATTTAGTGAACCGGCAACATTTACCGCGGTATATAGTCAAAAATATGCCGAAGATGGCGTATTTGATTTCACGACCCAGGATATTAATGAGTTCTTTGGAACCTTTACACTTGGTAGAAAATACACTGTAAACCCCGATGGTTCACTTCATTTTGGAATCCCAACCGGAAGCGAATTAAATACCATTGAACAAATCAGTGCTGCTTTTGACAGCATCACAACCGGTACAGTAGTATTTACTATTGACTACAAATACACAAGCGGAGGCGGTATAAACAGCGATTTCCTTGCAACAGATGGTAGTTCGACACAAGGTCTTTTCGTTGTCGGAGATAAAATTCTTTGCAGAAGAGCAGCGGATGGTATTCCTGTAGAGAACCCTGCAGCAACGGGACTTGCGCCAAGGGGAGACGGTAAACGTCATGTTGTTAAGGTGTATTTTGACTTAGACCACAACACTTACAGACAGTCTGTTGACGGTAAGTTTACACAACTAGTTAATCCTAATCTTAGACAGCCTGGTAAAGGTCTTAAAAATTTTGGGTTTTCTTTCAAAGAGCTTAATGACTTTGACCTTTATAAAATGGGTGCTGAAATTTTAGATACATCAAGTCTTACAGCTTGTAACTTTACAACAAGTAGCTATGACTATTCAAGCACTTGCTTTGCATATCCTTATACGGGAACAGCATACGCGGGTGAACAGGTTTATTACAAAGCTAACCTTCCGGCAAGTGGATACAAATTTGACGGCTGGTATGTAAACGACGAACTGTATACAACTGATACTAATTTTGCACTTACAGCTTCAGCTGACGCAAATGTTGTTCCTAAGTACAGTATTAAAAATGTCACATTAAATTATGTTGTAGGTGATCATGGCTCGTTTAGCGGAATGACAGACAAAACATGGGCTGCAACCATGCAACAGGGACTTACACCTGGAGCAAGCAATGTTCCGACAGTAGTAGTTGATGACGGATATAAATTCCTTGGTTGGAGAGCAACTTATATTGACGGGCAGCCTAATGAGGGTGGAGATTTAACATCTCCTGATACAATTGCCAATGCCGCTACTACGACAGATTACACATGGAGCGCAGTTGTTGTTCCGATTAAAAATGTTACCATAAGCGGTGGTAATATTACAAGTGAAATTGGAAGAACAGTTTCAGTTCCGGTTTCGGCTACTATAAGTGATAGCTTCACGGAGGCTGTAATAGATGTAACCTTTGATAACTCTGCTCTTCAATATGCAGGAGCAATAATTCCGGAAGCTTTAGCTGATAAAGTTGTTGTTGCGCAGACGGCAACACCCACAGTTCTCGAGATTACAGTCTCAAGCGCAACTCCGATAACGCTTAATGATGTTATTGCAAGTCTTAAGTTTAAGATTCTTACAATAACAGATGGTTCAGATATTACATTTACGCTTTCATCTATAAACTATGGAGTGGATGAAGTGGATATCGAATCTAATATAACCGCAGGTAAGGTCGTTTCTGCTGTTCTTAAGGGCGATGCTAATCAGGATGGTAAAATCGACGTATATGATGCAGTAACAATTCTTAAGTACATTGTAGGTACAGCTTCTCTTACTGATAATGGTCTTAAGGCAGCAAATGTAATAGGAACAGATGAGCAAATTACTATTACAGATGCAACTACAGTTCTTAAGTATATTGCAAGACTTATTACGAATTTCTAAAAGCAATATATAATAAAATGGCCGTTCCTTATGGAACGGTCATTTTTTTCATCTCTTTAACCAATTGAGCATTCGAGCGCAATGGGGATGGGGGTTGTCTAAGGATAGAAAAAAATAAACCAAAGTTATGATAAAAAATAAAAAGCCATTGACAAAAAAAGGGAACAGTGATAAAATGTCACACGAAAGGGTGAGTTTTGTGATATATGAGAAAATAGGTCTTGATAAAGACGATGAAAACGTTTACCTTGAAGTATACAAGGCGGATGCTTTGGGCGCGCGTATATGCGACGCTCTGCTTGTAATACCGGGCGGAGGATACGAATTCTGCTCGGACAGAGAAGGCGAGCCTATTGCTTTGTCATTTCTTGCAAAAGGAATAAACACCTTTGTACTTCATTATTCGGTTGGAGAAAAAGCAAAGTTTCCGCGCCCCCTTATCGAGGTTTCAAAGGCAATGAAATATATAAAAGATAATGCCGCCAAATACAATATAGATCCGGAAAGAGTGTTTGTGACCGGATTTTCAGCAGGAGGGCATCTTTGCGCCTCTCTTGGAACGCTATGGCATACGAAAGAGATTTATGATGAAATTGACATGCCATACGGGTACAACAAACCCAAAGCAGTTATTCCTATATATCCTGTAATATCGGGAATTGTAAAAGGCACACACATGGGAAGCTTTTACAATATTTTAGGTACAAATACACCTACAAAAGAGGAATTGGAAAAGTACTCTTTAGAAAAATATGTTGATGAAAAAACCGTGCCGATGTTTCTTGTACATACTGCTGAAGACAGCTTGGTATCCGTAAGAAATTCTTTAGTTATGGCGCAAGCACTAACTGATGCGGGTATATCATACGAGCTACACATCTATCAGGAAGGAGTTCACGGGATAGCGCTTGCAAACAAAATCACTTCGTGCGGTCAGCCTAGTTTGGATAAACCCAACGTTGCGAAATGGGTGGATATTGCATACGAGTGGATGGAAAATATTAAATAAATTAACAAAAGATTTCCCATATAAAAATCCTCTTGAATTTTAGCTTTTTGCGTTAAATCAAGAGGATTTTTTATTGTTGTTGGAGTGTATTTTGTGCAATTTGCTATTTAAAAATTATTTTACTACAGTTCCTTTTATAGGAAAAATAATACGTGAACAAGAATCTATTTTTCCTTTGGACGAAAAATAAGAGCAAAGATAAAGCCGAAAACAATAGCGGCGGCAATACCTCCGGCTGTTGCAGTAAGACCACCTGTAAATATACCTAAAAATCCCTGCTCTCTTACGGCTTTGATTACGCCGTTACAAAGGGCGTATCCAAACCCAGTAAGAGGCACTGTTGCTCCCGCACCGGCAAATTTTACAATTGGTTCATATACGCCGATTAAGGTAAGGAATACTCCGGATACAACATAAATTACAAGTATACGGGCGGGAGTCAGCTTGGTTTTATCAATTAAAATCTGTCCTATTACACAAAAAAGACCGCCTATTATATATGCCCAAACATATTCCATTCTTTACACCTCCGCACCTTTCGCAACTATACGCACTGCATGTGCAATTCCGGCTATGTTTTCACCCTGCTGGCATGTTAACGGACTCATAAGTGCGCCGGTTGGCATAAAGAGCAGTCGCGTTATCTTACGCTTTTTTAAAAGCTCCAAAAGATAAGCCGAGAATACACTTGCACTACATCCGCAGCCACTGCCCCCGCAATGTTTATCCTGAGATTCTATATCATAAATCATACAGCCACAATCGTCATAATATGGGGAAATATCTATATTTTCGCGATCCATAAGTTCGCAGAGCAAGGTTTTTCCAAGTACCCCCAAGTCTCCTGTTACGATTAAATCATAGTCTGACGGAGAAAATCCGGTGTCTGAAAAATGTGCTTTTAGTGTATCTACAGCAGAAGGAGCCATAGCTGCGCCCATATTACTTGCGTCTGAAATACCCATATCTACAATTTTACCGGTTGTTATATGGGTTATTTCACATTCGCCCCCGGAGGGAGCGAGAAGCACTGCCCCTGAAGCAGTTACCGTCCACTGGGATGTAGGTGGGCGTTGTCCTCCGTATTCAAGCGGAAAGCGAAACTGCTTTTCGGATGAACAGAAATGACTTGAAGTCACGGCGACAACGTTATTAGCAAACCCGCCTCCTATTGCCATTGAACCCAAATGAAGAGCTTCCGCCATTGTGGAACATGCGCCATATATGCCATAAAGAGGAATTTTAAGGTCACGCGCTGAAAAATATGAGCTTGTACACTGATTTATCAAATCTCCGCCAAACATCATGTCGATATCGGAGGCTGAAAGCTTTGATTTTTCAAGAAGGGTATTTACCGCGTTAAATTGCAGACGGCTCTCAGCACGTTCCCAACTGTCTTCACCGAGAAATGGGTCGGGAAATATTCGGTCAAAATATTTGCCGAGGGGACCTTCTGATTCTTCCTTTCCGCCTACTGCTGCTGAATTTACAATAGAAATAGGAGTTTTAAAACATATTGTTTGTTTACCTATACGGTTATTCATTAAAAAAACAACTCCTTGATATAATAGATAATGCCTGCCAAAACTGACGCGGCTGTGCCATAGACTATTACGGGACCTGCTATAGTGAAAAGTTTTGCACCGATACCGAGGACAAGTCCTTCGGTATGATATTCTATTGCTGGCGAAACAACAGCATTTGCAAAACCGGTTATGGGTACGCTGCAACCTGCTCCCGCACGTTTAGCAAGCTTTTCAAACAAGCCCATACCCGTAAAAAGCTGAGCAAAAAAAATCAATATTATAGATACGTAGGAAGCCGCTACCAGCTTAGGGAGATTTAAATACAAAAACAAGTTACTCAGTGCTTCGCCAAGAGTACATATAGCGCCACCCACAAAAAAAGCCCAAATTATATCTATCCATATTGGCGACGGCGGCGAAAGTTTATCTACTAAACCACCGTATTGTTCGTTATTCATGGAATCATATCCTTTCAAAAAATATGTTTTTATTCTTTGCAAAAAAATAAAAAATATAACTATGTAAAAAAATAACAATTTGATAAAACAGACAAAAAAATAACAATTTGATAAAACAGACAAAAAAATATGCAAATATGCATGAAAAAGGTTATAAAAACTGTGCAAAAAAAATAAAAAATATAACTATGTAAAAAAAGAAAACAATTTGATAAAACAGATAAAAAAATATGCATAAAAAAGTTTATAAAAACTGTGCAAAACGGAAAAGTTTATAAAAACTAATACAAACATTGAAAAAATACTTGAAAAATGCTTGTATATAATATATAATGAAAATGGATGTTTGTGAAAATATTAAATAATTGGAGGTAGGTATTCTTATGTCAATTAAAAACGCGTATCTTCTCGGACTTATGAGCAGGGTCGAAAAAAGAAACCCCGGGGAACCGGAATTTCATCAGGCGGTGAAAGAGGTTTTAGAGTCACTTGAGCCTGTTATTGAAAGGCATCCAGAATACATAACATGCGGCGTTATTGACAGCATTGTTGAACCGGAACGCATTATAAAGTTCCGTGTTCCGTGGGTGGATGACAAGGGCGTGGTTCAGGTAAACAGGGGTTTTAGAATTCAATTTAACAGTGCAATCGGACCTTACAAGGGTGGCTTACGTTTTCATCCTTCGGTTTATGAGGGAATTATCAAATTTCTTGGGTTTGAACAGATTTTCAAGAACTCTTTAACAGGACTTCCTATCGGAGGAGGAAAAGGCGGTAGTGATTTTGATCCAAAAGGCAAGTCTGACGGTGAAGTTATGAAATTTTGCCAGAGCTTTATGACGGAACTTTCCAAGCATATTGGGGCTGATACAGATGTTCCTGCCGGTGACATTGGAGTTGGCGGACGCGAAATCGGTTATATGTTCGGTCAGTACAAAAGGCTTCGTAATGAGTTTACGGGAGTTCTTACAGGAAAAGGCATTCCTTACGGAGGAAGTCTTGCCCGTACAGAGGCTACAGGCTATGGTCTTTGCTATTTTACTGATGAAATGCTTAAAGACAAGGGCAATTCATTTAAAGGAAAAACTGTTGTAATCTCAGGCTCCGGAAACGTTGCTATTTATGCTACCGAAAAGGCTACTCAGCTTGGCGGCAAAGTTGTTGCACTTAGTGATTCGAACGGATATATATACGATCCTGAAGGCATAGACTTAAATGCTGTTAAGCAAATTAAAGAAGTTGAAAGAAAGAGAATAAAAGAATACATAAACTACAGACCGCAGGCTGCATATACCGAAGGTTGTAGCGGTATTTGGACAATCCCATGTGATATTGCTCTTCCTTGTGCAACACAAAATGAAATTGATGAGAAATCTGCCGGAATTCTTGTTAAAAACGGCGTAATAGCTGTTGCGGAAGGCGCAAATATGCCGTCAACACCTGAAGCTATAGAGATATTCCAATCAAACGGAGTATTATTTGGCCCGGCTAAGGCTGCCAATGCGGGCGGTGTTGCCACATCTGCTCTTGAGATGAGCCAAAACTCAATTAGGATGTCATGGACATTTGAAGAAGTTGACACAAAGCTTCATGATATAATGGTTAATATATATAAAAACGCAAGCGGCGCGGCAAAAGAATACGGAATGGCCGAAAATCTCGTTGCGGGAGCAAATATTGCTGGTTTCCTTAAAGTCGCTGAAGCAATGAAAGCTCATGGCGTAGTATAAATTCTATATTTTTTATTGTATAGGAAATTCCTTTAAAAATTCAATCGGATTTTCTATCAACAAAAAAGTTTCCTTAGAAACCCGCGCCCTCGGGGCGCAGTCAATTTTATTGCATTTAAAGAAATGGCGTAAAGTTTTTACTTTACGCCATTTTTTATTATTTATTCATATGTAAAAGCGATTTTATAATTCCTCTGAATATTACGGGCATTTTGAAAACTACAATTTTCATAATTTTCCTCCTCAAAGAAAATCTAAAGATAGTATATTGTATTCAAAAAACATAAAAAAGGTGATAAAATAGAAAAAACGCCTTTGTCTGAAATGACAAAAGCGGATTTTCTTTAAAGGCAAAAATGTTTATTTTACTGTAATTAATAGTTTGATCGCTGTTTTTTGAATGCCATCTACTTCGATGTCTGTAAATGCCGGAATACATACAATATCTATACCGGAAGGGACCAAAAAACCCCGTGCAATAGCAATTGCTTTTACAGCTTGGTTTATTGCCCCTGCTCCGATTGCCTGAATTTCTGCCTGATTATTTTCGCGGACAACCTCGGCAAGAGCCCCAGCAACGGAATTGGGTCTGGAAGTAGAGGATACCTTTAGAACGTCCATGTTGAGAACCTCCTTTTACCGTAAAAAATCCAAAGCTTAACTATAAATATTCTATAAAAAAGCAAAAAATCCTTCTGCAAAAAACAGGCAAAATAAGTAAAAAAATCAATTAAAATTGTGCATAATCAACATAAGGAAAGACGTTTTATTGATTTGACGTTTACGCCCTCAACATCTAAAATAATTCCGTTTAATACGGAGTTGCCTTTTGCTAGTTCATACCGTTTATTCATAAGGGTAAGAAAACGCGTAACAGCAATATCCTTATCAACCCCTAAGATGGAATTGTAAGGCCCCGTCATTCCAATATCGGTTATAAATGCAGTTCCATTTGGAAGCAGTCGTTCATCAGCAGTCTGTACATGAGTATGTGTTCCGAATACAACACTTACGCGTCCGTCAAGATACCATGCCATGGCTGCTTTTTCACTGGTTGCTTCCGCGTGAAAATCAACAACTATTATATCGGCTTTGTCTTTGATATCATCAACACATTTTGAGACAGCTTCAAATGGACTGTCGATGGGATTCATATAAACTCTGCCGAGCGCATTAATGACTGCAATTTTTTTCCCCTGACATTCTTTTAATATGAAACCTGATCCAAGGGTTTTTGTAGGAAAATTAATTGGTCTTATCATTGGAAAACCATTACTCATAAGTTCGCCCGCCTCGGCTTTTGCAAAAGCGTGATTGCCGAGAGTGATGACATCTATTCCGGAATCGACAAGTTTTTCTGCCTTTTCCGCTGTTATACCATTTCCGGTAGCGGCATTTTCACCATTGGCAATAACAAAATCAATTCCATAGTCATTCACAATATATTTCAACTGGGTGTATACCATTTCACAACCGGGAGTTCCTACAATATCACCAATACATAAAATTTTCATTGATAACTTCCTTTATACATGTTTTGAATAATAATATTCTATCACATTTATTAAAAAAAATCAAATTATTTTATGTTAAATCCTATATTGCTCCCTCCGTTTGAGTCGAAATATGTATAAGTGCTAGGTACTTTACCCATGAACACAGCCTCTGCTACAGGAATGGAAGTATCTATCTCAACAGTTTGACGTATACCGGGCACAGTAACCATAACGCTGATATGAACTTTTAATAATATTTCCAGATGAGTTTGATTTATACCTTTGGCAGAAAATTTATCGTCAAAATCTATAAGTACACGTGAAAGAGGGTGCATTTTTATACTGATTGGCGTGCCTATTCCGCTTAAAATGCTGACGCCAAGGTAATTTGCAAGAGGAATTTTTACAGTATATTGAGTATCTCTGTCAAGTGCGTTGTTTATGGCATATGTAAGATCACTTTTTATAAGGTTAATATTTCTGCTGTTTGCTACGGCTGATGTAACTGAGCCGTCATCTGCGCGGCTAAGTGTAATAAGATTATCAAATAAATCTCCTTTGTCTCTTATGTAGCTGCGAACGCAGGAATTTATGATATCTATGGCTATAAAACGGGCCTTGTTTTCAGTAAATGGTTTAGCTACATTCACAAAACGATACAGCAGCATTGTAGAAATTACAATAAGCGAAATTACAGAAATTGCAATATAATAAACAACTGAATGGTGTTTTCCGCCATGCAGACTGCTGATATACATAATACACCTCCTATATGCTTCCCCAACTAAGCTTTGCCGAATCCGGACGCTATTTTGCACCATAAAGTGCTATTACTATGCTTTGCAGCGGCAAAACCGCGTCCTGCGCCTTGTCTGACGGCAAAATCCATAGTGGGTCTTGCGGCAAAGCTTAAATTGGGAGAGCAATAAAAATAATTATACATTTTATTATATGATATAAAAATTTTATAAGGAATAATATCGAAAAATTTTTTAAAAAAAATTCCCTTTACTTAAAAACATTAAAGAAAACATTGATTATTACAAATGAAAACAGCATTTGACAAATTTATACAGGAAAAATCACAAAATAAAAAATAATATGTCAATAAACCAAAGAAAAGTGAAGCAATAAAAAAGGCGAAAAAAAAATAAAAAGCAGGTTTCATTAAAAATGACAGCTGTTAGAATACAAATGTGCCTAAAAAATATATAAAAATATGTATCCTGTATTCTCTTAACGGGGCACAAGTTTATAAGAAAGGAAGGAAAAAATGTTTGGAAAAAATTTAAAAAACGAACCGGAGGAAATTATGACAACAGAGGCGAAAACACAGTCGGATGAATCAAGGGTAAACAGAATTCTTGAAGAAATCATGAAATTTACTGGTGCTGAAAATCTTGACGAATTAGAGGAGGTTGTAAGCGGCGCTTCATCAGTTGCAAAAAAAGACGGAGCGGAAGGAGATGACAAGCTTTATAACGCAATTCAAAATATCAGAAAAAACCATTCTATTCTTGAAGCAAAAGAAATGGAAAAAAATGAGGATTTCGTAAATGCGATCCTTGCAGGATTTGATCCCGAAAAGGCGTATCGTCTTGCAATGAGTGAAAAGCTTATAAGCGATGCTTATGCCGAAGGAGAAGAAAGGGGCAAATCGATAGCAGCGTCTCACAATGACCGTATTAACGAGGTGGGCATGACAGTATCGGGAGGTTACAAAGCTGAAATTGACCCGCAAAGCATGACTATGGATGAACTTAAAAAAATTAAAGAAAGATTAAACAAAGGAGAAAAAGTCAGATTATGATTAAAGAAAGGGAAAATATGGAAATTAAAATGAATTTATCAAAATTTGGAGATGAACTTAATGTTCAGGTATCAAATGACAACCCTTCAAGTGTAAGGGCGTTTTACGACAGAAATCTTGTACTGCACACAAAGCCTGTGCTTGTACATAATCAGTTTGGTCAAAAAAGAAACATTCCGAAAAACGGAGGAAAAAGAATTATATTCAGAAAACTTTCTCCTCTTCCGAAGGCAACAACACCTCTTACCGAGGGTGTTACGCCGACAGGTAATGATATGACCTGGAGTACAATTGAGTCGGCTCTTGAACAGTATGGCGATTATATTACGGTATCCGACGTTGTGCAGACAACCGGAATTGATAACACACTCGTTGAAGCCGGCGAAATACTTGCAATGCAAGCCGGTGAAACTCTTGACGCAATTTCAAGAGAAGTACTTAACTCAGGAAACAATGTTCAGTATGCAGAAAATGCTCTTACGCGCTGTGCGCTTGTAGGTGGGGAAAGCAGCGGGAATGATTATCTTACTGTTAACGCAATTAAAAAGGCCGTAAGAACTCTTAAAAGAAATAATGCGAAAAAAATTGACAATTATTTCGTCGGTATTATTCACCCCGACGTTGCTTATGACCTTATGAGTGACACATTATGGGAAAATGTAAAGACATATGCTGACCCGGAAGATATGTATAACGGTGAAATCGGAAGAATTCACGGTGTAAGATTTGTAGAAACCAGCGAGGCTAAAATATTTACGGCTGCTAATTTGTTAAGTACATCGAGGACGGTTACAGTTGTTTCTGTATCGGGGAAAGTAATTACGGTCGATAAAACCATTACAAGTACCGATGCGGCTGCTCTTGCAGGCAGAAAAATACTTATTAACGGTGTTCAATATACAGTTGTGTCAGCCTCAAACACAAACAGTACAATTACAGTAAGTGAAAATTTGGCTACAGGAACGCCTGCTCCTGTAGCCGGCAATATCATTTACCCTGGAGAGACCGGAGCAAAAGGAAGAGACGTATATTCTACTCTTATAATAGGTGCAAATGCTTACGGTGTAACTGAAATTGAGGGAGGCGGCCTGCGCAATATCGTGAAACCGCTTGGTTCTGGAGGAACTGCGGATCCTCTTGATCAGAGAGCAACAACAGGCTGGAAAGCCCTTTCAACAACTAAAATTCTTGTTGATGAATATATGGTAAGAATTGAAACAGCATCAAGCTACAACTGATAAAAAAGGAGAGTATAATCATGGCAACACAAACAAATAAAACAAAAACAGATGAAGAGGTAAATGAGACGGCTGCAGTTGATTATTATAAACAACTCGTTACAGTTACACTTATAAAAGATAACAACAACTATAAGGACGATGTTACAATAACATACAATGGAACTAATTATCAGATACAAAGAGGTGTACCTGTTCAGATTCCTATGTATATAAAGCTTATTCTTGAAGATGGATATCGTCAGCAGTTGGCGGCAGACGCTTACAGTGAAAAGTTAAGCCACGATTTTGAAGCTAAGACAACGGAGATTGGCGGGTAATAACGCCGCTTAAAATGATTGGCGGTCTTTAAACTTTTAGGACCGCCAATATTTTAAAAAAAGGAGGAATATTATTGATATATTTTTTCAAAACAATCAGGAAATAGCCCACAAAGAAGGATACATGGAATTTATTGCATATGAACCGAAAGAAGATTTAACAGAGGAAGTAGAAACTTATTACATTATAGAAAACAATAAGATAATCGAAAGGAAGATATAACAATGACCGTAGAAAAGATTCTTGAAATGATAGATACACTTGCACCAAACAACTGCTTAAACGAACAAAAACTTTATTGGTACAATCAATGCGAAAGTATTATATGTAATAAAGCTATACGCCGTTATACATATTTTGAAACAGAGATAATACAAGGTATAGTAAAGCTGCCGGACGGATATTCTTCCGAGGATATTGAGAGTGTATACATAGATGGCGAAGTTTGTGATAAGCTTGACTTCATAAGCGGATTTGCGACAAAAACTTATACAACCCCTCAAAAAATAGGGGTAGTGGTTAAGGAGCATCACAATGAAATAGTACAAGAAAGCTTTGCCGGGACTTTAAATTTTAGCGGCGATACAATTATTATGGAAAATCATCCTTTTGTAAGTGGTAATTCAATAGACATAACAAGTACATTTTTTACGGGAAGAGTGACAGTGCTTGGTACAAGCGGAGATAGCCTTTATGTAAATAGGTCATTTGAGCAAAATGAATGCACAGGAACAGCTGTTACATCGCTTAACATTGAGGTAAACGCAAGACCGCCTTACGATCGGTTATATATTGACTATATACTTGCGCAAATGGATTACTACAACAAGGATTTTGAAGGATATAACAATAACAGCTATATGTTTAATGAATTGCTGGACGAGCTAATTTGTGTAAATGAGCAGAGCGCGTCCGGAACAAAATCAAAAAAAGTGGTTGGAATATGGTAGAAAGGAGGAGATACAATGTTACCTGTGTTGCCAAAAGCGGGGAAATTAAAAGAGAAACAAATAAATATATTTGGAGGAATTGACAGGCGTGATGTTGCAAGAGAAAACTGCTTTTCTTCTCTTGCCGGCGTTGACAATATAAACGGCAATATGATAGAAACCCGCTCTGAGTACTTGACTCCGAAAATCTCCGATGCGGTAGGCAGCAACAACATTTTTGCGATCGAAAATGATAGCGGAAATGTTGACATATATCATCTGGGAAACGGGGGATTTTATAAAAACGGGACCCTTTTACCTTTCATAATGCTATATAATGTAAGTGTATCCACAACAACTTTTGATTTGATTGACAAAGATGTTACGCTTAATAAGTCGGGTACTTATATTGCATGTAATTGGGCCGGAAATTATGCCGATACGAAACTAATAAGATATGGGAACTATATTTTCGCAATTCCGCAAATGCTGTTTACGGATGGAACCAATACATACAGATGGAACTGTGGAGCGGGATTTTACGCGCCGTATGCAACAGGCGCGTATTCAAGCAACAAACTTTCTCTTAACATAGGAGATAGTGTCAAAACAAAAATAATGAAATGGTATCAAGTAGGGGATGTGGTCGATCTGTATGTAAACGGAAATTACAAAGACGCAAACTTCACTATTCAAAGCAGTGATACAGGAATTTTTGTTATAAAATGTCTTAATAATGATGGAGGAACTTACGACTACACTAAATTAAACATGTCATCTTCCGGAAATTACATTTTTATTAAGCATAAAAATGTGCCTATTTTTGCCGATTCGGCGGCGGTATATAACCGTATGTGGGGTGTTGCGGGAAACAGAGTGTATTGCTCTAGGCTATCTCATCCGTTTACTTTTGCTGAAAGTGACGGGACATCTTCGGACGCATGGTGGGCTGATACGGAATCCTCACAAGATTTTACCGCAATATCAAGTCTTAACAGCCGTATTGTGGCTTTTAAGCCCGATTCGGCATACGAGATATACGGTACGGTTTCTCCTTATAGTATAAAGGACGTAAGCAGATCTCTTGGATGTATTGATAGAAATTCTCTTGCCGAAGTGAACGGTGTGCTTTTTCTTTTGACACAGGAGGGGGTCAGCGTGTATGGCGGTACAAAATTTATAAATATAGATAATGAATTTAAGTCACAGTCGACTTCTGCCTATGCCCAAAGTCTTGGAAGCAAATATTATATACTTATTGACGGCGGAGTATATAAATATGATTATTACAGCGGACTATGGACGAGCTTAATTGATTATGAGTTTACAAACCTTATAAAAATGGCCGGGGATATATTTGGAAGAAAACAGGACGGTAGTCTTATACAACTGACTGGAGATAAAAAAAATTTCCTGACTTATGGTGATAATTATGAAAACCAATGGGAAATGGAATCCGTAACGATAGGCGGAGAAGATTTCTACACTGAAGAGATAAACCGTTTGGAACTGCGTTTCGAGTGCATATCTGAAGGCAATATATCTGTCGCAATATCACGCGACGGTGGAGAATATGAAACTTATGCGTCTGAAACTGTAAGTATAGGATGGCAGATCATAACAGTTCCTATATCTATGAAACCCTGTTCAAATTTCAGATATAAAATATACGGAAAAGGCAAGATACATCTCAGGCTTGTAAAATATTGCTATAGAAAGGGAGGAAATGCGAATAAGTATGAGTAAATTGCAGGAAGCGTTTTCAAATCTTTTGGAAAACAGAATTTTAGAGTTAGAAAACGAACTTGAAGAATTTGAAACAAATGTTAGTGAAGAAAATTTAAAACTTCGTGTTCCTTATACAACGGATGAATCCGGAAGTAAAATAGGCTTTGCATTTGAAAACAGTAATTTTACTACTTTGTGCGTATATGTGAACGGAAGTAAAATAGGATCGGTTGCATTAACTTAAGGAGGAGCTAGTTTGAATAAAATTCAAACTAACCAGGATTTAATTGCCCGTGCGATATTTCGCTTGACGCAAAACGCACATGGGCATAAGTCCCATTTAACGCCATTATGCCCACTAATGACATGTTAACTTTTTTATTTATTAAATCTTTGTGGGCAGAAAGGCTATGGAACTATAATGAAAATTTTTATTGACCCGGGACATGGCGGAAGCGATACCGGAGCTGTGGGAATAAAAGGTACTAAAGAAAGTGATATTGTTCTTAAAGTGGGACTTGCCCTTAAGAGTATACTAGAAAACATGGGAATAACTGTCGAAATGACAAGGAATACAGATGAAAAGGTTACGCTTGCATCGCGCACCGAAGCGGCAAATAAAGCGGGCGCGGATCTTTATATAAGCATTCATTGCAATGGCTCCGCGGCAAGCGGAGCCCATGGAACGGAAGTGTATTCATATCCTGGCAATACGAATGGAGAAATTTTAGCAAAAAAAGTTTTGGAACATATTTGTAATGATATCGGAACAACATCAAGAGGAGCAAAACAGGAAAATTTTGCTGTGCTGAGGCTTTCCGATATGCCGGCGATTTTAGTTGAATCGGCATTTATAACAAATGCGGATGAAGAAAAGATGATGCTTGAAACCGGATTCAACATAAAAATGGCAAATGCAATAGCAAAAGGAATAAGCAGTTATACAGGAATTTCAATGCCAGGCGTCGGTGAGCATTGGGGAGAGCCATATCTGAAAAGCTTAATTAAAAAAGGATATATAAGCGACGAAGCCGCATGGAGTAATTTTGACGGCTGTCCCACCATTGCAATGCTGCTTGCGCTTGCAGATAAAATAGCAAAGGAGTGATAAACATGAGCACTATAATACCGAAAGATGCGACGGAGAGGTTTAATTATTATTTTAATCAGGCAAACAGCTTGGATGAAAAATATAACAACAAAATTAACAAAATTAACAAAGAAGCTTTTAATGTTGACATTGGAAAAACAAAAGAGTATAAAGAGGCAGTCAATGAAAATGCGGAAAACGCGGATTATCTTGAAAACAAGTATGTAGGTAATTACGCGGAGGGCAGCAACGGATACGACAATTCAATGACGGAGTTTGCACATAGGCAAGTAAAACAGCAGGAAACAGCTGACAATGAAAACGCATACCAAAGTACCAGAGCTAAGTATTACAATACTTGGAGCGAGGATAAAACAAACCGGATAGAGGCTGCAAAAAGCAAGTATGCAAATGAATTTGGAAACGCAATTTACAATATGCAAAAGGCAAATGAAGAAAGCCTGCTTAAAAAAGCAAAATATTAACAGAAAGGAGGGTATTTTTATGGGAAACGGAACAACGATTGCGACAAAATCTGTTATAGCTACTGTTGTAGGTGTATTTGGATATTTAAAAGGGTCTGTAAATGAACTATTTGTGGTATTGGCATTATTTATAATATGCGATTATATAAGCGGCACAGTTCTTGCTTTAACACAGGGAAAATTTTCTGCCAAAACTGGAGTGTACGGCGCGGTAAAAAAGGTATTTTATGTTCTGCTTGTATTTATCGGATTTCTCATTGATTTGCTTGTCGCAAATGTCGGGAATCGGCTGGGTTTTGTCATTACTACAAACGGAGCTTTTGGAATAGCAATCACATGTTATCTAGTAGGAACAGAAGGATTATCAATTTTGGAAAGCCTGGCTCTTATGGGACTTCCTGTGCCGGATTTTATGAAAAAGGCACTTGGAATTATTCTGGATAAGAGCAAAAATCTTTCCGGCTTAGAAGATGAAAACAAAAAAAATTAAATATTGAAATTACTTTTAATGTGTGATAAAATTATATACATATGGCAAGGGAGGCGGAATTTATGTCAAACAAGAAAAACAGAAATACAAAAGGCAGGATTATAGATGCCGCATGGAAACTGTTTTATCGTAAAGGTTATGATGATACTACAATTGACGAAATAATTGACGAGTCGGAAACATCAAGGGGGTCGTTTTACCATTATTTTAAAGGAAAAGACTCGCTTTTATCATCCCTCTCCTATTTGTTTGATGAAAAATATACTGAACTCGAGAAAAGCCTTAAAGACGAAAAAGGCAGTTTTGAAAAACTGATGTTTTTAAACAGTGAGCTTTTTGGGTATATTGAAAAGAACATTTCGGTTGATTTACTGGCACGGCTTTATTCTTCACAGCTCATAACCAAAGGGTGCAGGCATCTTTTGGATTATAACCGCATTTATTATAAGCTGTTGCAAAAAATTGTGGTCGAAGGGCAGGAAAAAGGAGAACTGTGCACAAATGTTACAGCCGATGAAATTGTAAAAACATATGCCTTATGTGAACGTGCGCTGATTTATGACTGGTGCATGCATGACGGGGAATATTCGCTGAAAAGTTATTCGGAGCAGAAAATGCCTGTATTTTTAAGCGG
The DNA here is from genome assembly GCA_030705675.1 of Bacillota bacterium. GTDB lineage: Bacteria > Bacillota > Clostridia > RUG12999 > RUG12999 > RUG12999. The sequence goes on along the minus strand of JAUZPZ010000012.1, from coordinate 7,287 downwards.
ATATAAAAAAATATAATATTATACTTCCGCAATATTTTTTTGCTTTATAAATCAAACTACCACAGACCGCGGTCTGTGGTAGTTTGATTTTGATATATATTATTTATTGTCCGAAAACTTCAAGCGCGCGGTCTAATATTCCGTGCATCTTAGAAATTACAATTCCATAGTTTGTAAAGGGTACGCCCTGTTTTTCGGAAAAAATCATACGTGAGCGTATAGCGCTGTCATTAAGCATACAGGCTCCGCAGTGAATAACAAGAGCGTATTTGGTAAGCGATGCCGGAAATTCTCCGCCCGCCGTAAAGAAAAAATTAAGATTTTTCCCCGTATAACTTTTGATCCAATTAGGTAGTTTTACTGTGCCTATATCATTACATTGTCTATGATGAGTGCAACCTTCCGAAATAAGAATATTGTCGCCGTCTTTTAATTTGTCAAGTGTTTTAGCACCCTCAACAGCGGTTTTAAGACTGAGCTTGTAGCGAAGCATAAGGATGGAAAAGGAAGTAAGATGAACATCTTTAGGAACAATCTTTGACACAACGCCAAAAACCTGACTGTCGCATACAACGAGTCGGGGTTTGTCTTTAAGACGTTTTAGTGCCTCTTCAAGTTCTCCGTCCTGAATGACTATCGCAACGGCGTGGGAATCAAGAACCTCGCGAAGCACCATTTGTTCGGGAAGAATAAGCCTGCCCTTAGGTGCCGCTTCGTCTATAGGGGTTACAAGTACAACGGTGTCTCCTTCACTGATTAAATCAGAAAGAATGGGAGTATTTTTTGGTCTTATAAAATTACCAATAAGCTCTTTAAGCTCATTTATACCCTTACCGTTTACCGCACTTACGGTGATTTCATTTTCATATTTTATTTCGGGGCACACGAGGTCACTTTTGTTATAACAAAGTATGTAAGGAAGCTTACGCTGCTTGATTGTTTCAATAAGCTTTTTCTCGGACTCTCCTATACCTGCCACACTGTCTATAACAATAACTGCAATATCTGTTTTGTTAAGAGTTTCCATGCTTTTTGCGACACGCAATTTTCCAAGAGAACCTTCGTCGTCGATACCGGCAGTATCAATAATTACAACGGGGCCTAACGGAAGAATTTCCATGGCTTTTTTTACAGGATCTGTTGTAGTGCCTTTTTCAGCTGATACAATAGAAAGATTTTGACCGGTAACAGCATTTATAACACTGGATTTTCCGGCGTTTCTCCTGCCAAAAAAGGCAATATGCGTTCTTTCTGCCGAGGGAAGGTCGTTAAGACTCATAATTATTCCTCCTTAAAATCTGAAATCGCGTATGCCTTGCTCAATTTTTTCAAGATGGTCACGGCAGACTGCACGTACTTTATCTTTCGGTATGTTTTCAAGTTCTGATTTAATAAGTTTTTCACCTATAACACGTGTTTCCGCGGAAGCATAATCCATAAGGTATTCTTTAAGAGTCATCAGCGCGTTGGGATGGCAGCAGTTTTGAATTTGTCTCGATTTGCAAAGGCTCATAAAACGGTCGCCGGTTCTTCCTTCACGGTAACATGCGGTACAGAAAGAGGGGATATAATCCATATTCATAAGCCAGCGGACGACCTCATCAAGCGTACGCTGGTCTGACACATCAAATTGTTCGGTATCATGAGGACGTTCATCTTCGCTGTATCCTCCCACAGATGTTCGTGAAGCCCCGCTTACCTGTGAGATACCCAGCTTTATTACTTTTTCACGTACCTCCTGGCTTTCTCGTGTGGAAACAATCATTCCGGTATACGGAACACTTATGCGGATAAGCGCGCACAATTTTGCAAAAATTTCATCACTTATACCGTTGTCAAAAGCACCGGGGTCAATATCATCGGCACGTTTTACGCGGGGAATGCTTATCGTATGAGGTCCTACACCGTGTACCGCTTCAAGATGCTCAGCATGCATAAGCAAACCGGCAAATTCATATTTATAAAGCTCAAGACCAAACAAAACGCCAAGCCCCACATCATCAATCCCGCCTTCCATTGCGCGATCCATAGCTTCCGTATGATAATTGTAATCATGCTTAGGTCCTGTCGGGTGAAGCTTTAAGTAGCTTTCCTTATGGTATGTCTCCTGAAACAGTATGTATGTGCCTATTCCAGCATCTTTGAGTTTTCTGTAATTTTCAACGGTTGTCGCCGCAATATTTACATTTACGCGGCGGATAGCTCCGTTTTTGTGCTTGATAGAATAAATAGTGTTTATACAATCAAGTATATACTCTATCGGGTTATTCACAGGGTCTTCTCCGGCTTCGATAGCAAGCCGTTTGTGTCCCATATCCTGCAAGGCAATTACTTCCTTCTTTACTTCCTCCTGGGTAAGTTTTTTCCTCGCAATATGCTTGTTTTTCATGTGATACGGACAGTATACGCAACCGTTTACACAGTAGTTTGAAAGATACAAAGGGGCAAAAATCACTATTCTGTTTCCGTAAAAATCTTTTTTTATCTGCTCAGCAAGCGCGTAAATTTCCTTTATTTTTTCGGGAATTTCACAAGCAAGAAGAACAGACGCCTCGCGATGGGAAAGACCTTTGCGGAGCTTTGCCTTTTCAATAATGCTGTCAATAAGCTTCACATTATCTTTGTTTTTCTCGGCATAGTCTAAAGTGCCTAAAACTTCCTCATGGTTAATAAAATCATCAGCCACAAGCGATTTTGGATCATACATTTTTATTACCTCACTTTTCCGGTCAGTAAAGCCTTTCCGGTCAATTATTTTTACACGGTATGTTTAAGATACCGATGAATATACGGTTTTTGTAGTGACCCCTTTGAGCGCGCCGAGTTTTCCAGAAAGAGCGTTTATAATATCGCCCTGCGCATCAACGGCAACACTGATTATAGATATTTGCCGGCGCGCGTAAGGAAGCCCCATTCTGCCGATGATGTATTCGCGGTATAAGTGCAAAATCCCATTGAGTTTTTCGGCTACATCCGGATTTTCCACAATTATTCCTATAAGGGCAATTCTATTTTCCACTTAGTTTCCCTCCTAAAAAAATAAGGTGCACTCACGAAAAAGAGCGCACCTTTGCTATAGAAATCATTTTCACGCGTTCTTTCCCGTCAGAGCTATTACTTTCGGGTCAGTAATTAAAAACCATTCTAACTATATTTTAGCATATCAGTAATTATTTGTCAAGGGCTACGGCATATTTAATTATAGCCACAGCTTTTTTTAAAGATTGCATAGGTATGTTTAAAGGAGGAAGAAGCCTTACCTTATCCTTCGCTTTAAGTACAAGAACACCGTTTTTAATGCAGATTGAAATTACGTCTGACGCGGGCTTTACCGTTTCCACGCCCAGCATAAGACCCATACCGCTTATACTTTTAACCCCATCGGCGCCTTGTAGTTCTTTAATTATATATGAGGACTTTTCTTTTACTGAATTCAAAAAAGAATTATCAAGCCTTTCCAGAATGCTTATGGCGCCGGCACAGCATACGGGATTGCCGCCGAAAGTGGAACCGTGGGAGCCAGCGTCAAACACGTTTTTAACCTTTTCTCCCATTACCGCCGCCCCTATTGGCAAACCGCCGCCCAGTCCTTTTGCGGTTGTGAAAATATCAGGCTTTATGTCATAATTCATGTAAGCATAGAGCTTTCCTGTGCGGCCGTTGCCTGTCTGCACTTCATCCGCTATAAGAAGAATGTCCTTTTCTGCGGCGAGTTTTTCGATACCGTGTAAAAACGCCTTGCTCAAAGGAAGAACTCCGCCTTCTCCCTGTATACACTCAAACATGATTGCGGCGCACTTATATTCCTTTGTAAGACGCGCAACATCTTCAAGGTCATTTGCTTTTGCATACACAAAACCCTCCGTAAGAGGAAGAAAATCCTTATGAAAGACTTCCTGACCGGTCGCGGCAAGTGTAGTTATCGTTCTTCCGTGAAAACTGTTTTTAAGGGTGATTATTGTATAATATTCACTGCCGTATTTTTCCGCCGCATATTTTCTTGCCGCTTTTATCGCACATTCGTTTGCTTCGGCACCTGAATTTGCAAAAAAGACTTTTTTCATATCGGTCTTTTTACATATAAGCTGCGCAAGCTGCGCACATGGTTCGGTATAATAAAGGTTAGATGAATGCTGAAGTGTCCCAAGTTGCGCTTCTACCGCATGGCGCCAGACGTCATCACAGTAACCGAAAGTATTCACGGCAATTCCGCTGCCCATATCTATATATTCTTTACCTTCTTCGTCATATACAAGACAGCCTGCTCCCTTTACAAGCTGAACAGGAAAACGCGTGTAAGTATTTGCTATATATTGTTTGTCAATTTCCTTAATATCCAAAGAAATCCCTCCTATTATAATTTCCCTATGCTTTTTAAGCGAGGGTGTTTGAGTTTATAAACATTGTGCCTATACCTTCATCTGTAAGAGTTTCAATAAGCACAGAGTGGGGGATAGTACCGTCGATGATAAACACCTTTTTTACTCCACAGTTTATTGCCTCAATGCAGCAATCCACTTTAGGTATCATACCGCCGCAGATAACCCCGGATTCAATGAGTTTTGGCGCTTCAGAAACAGTAATTTGGGGGATAAGTGATGAAGGGTCATCTTTATCACGAAGTATACCGCTTATATCCGTCATTGAAATAAGGCTCTCTGCGCCGAGTGCGCCGGCAATCCGCGCCGCCGCCGTATCGGCATTTATATTGTAAACATTGCCCTCTTTGTCACAGCCCAAAGTTGAAATTACGGGAATATATCCATTATCAAGTACATCAACAATGAGCTCGGCGTTTACTTTTGTAATTTTACCCACATATCCGAGTTTTTCATCCAACATAGTCGCTTCAAGAATGCGTCCGTCAATTCCGCATAATCCTATGGATTTTCCGCCTTTTTTTGAAATAAGGTTCACCAGGTTTTTATTGATTTTTCCAGCAAGCACCATTTGTGCGACCTCTACCGTCTCCTTGTCTGTAACACGCAGACCGTTAACAAATTTTGCCTCTTTGCCCATTTGATGGAGCATATCGGTAATCTCCGGTCCACCGCCGTGAACAAGTACGACTTTTGCGCCTACAAGAGAAAGCAGTACGATATCGCCCATTACCGCTTTTTTTAAATTCTCATTTATCATAGCGTTGCCGCCGTATTTTATAACTACAATTTTGCCGTTATATTCTTTTATGTATGGAAGTGCGTGAACAAGCACTTCAGCCCTTTGTGCGTTTGGTATATCCATATTAAATTACATAGCCTCTCTGCCCACAAAGATTTAACAAATAAAAAATTAACGTGTCATTAGTGGGCATAATGGCGTTAAATGAAATTTATGCTTATGTGCGTTTCGCGTCAAACAAAATATCGCACGGACAATTAAACATCTTCAGTCAATCAGGTTCTGTAATCCCCGTTTATACGTACATAGTCATAGGTAAGGTCGCAACCCCAGGCAGTTGCACCATAAGTCCCGGCATTTAATGAAACCAGAATTTCTATTTCATCTTCAAGAAGGATCTCTTTTGCAAGCTCTTCTGAAAAATCCACTCCCGCGCCGTTTTTGCATACGGGTATAGTACCTTTTGCCGATTTAAATTTAACATCGACTTTCGAAATATCAATATCTTCTCCGCTGTATCCTATAGCGCATAGCACGCGCCCCCAGTTGGCGTCCGCGCCGAACATGGCGGCTTTAAGAAGGGAAGAGCAAATTACCGATTTTGCCGTTTTCTTTGCGCATTCTTCATCTTTTGCGCCGTCAACTATACATTCAAGCAGTTTTGTAGCACCTTCGCCGTCTCCGGCAATTTTTCTGCAAAGATGTACAGTAATTGTATTCAAGGCTTTTGCAAAGATATTAAAGGCCTCTCCGTCACAATCAATAGTTTTGTTTCCCGCCATACCATTTGCCATAACAATCACCATGTCATTTGTTGAGGTATCCCCGTCAATACTGAGCATATTAAAGGTGTTCGCTATATCCGTACGGAGTGCTTTTTGCAACATTTCATGGCTTATCGCAACATCAGAGGTAATAAATACAAGCATTGTTGCCATGTTGGGGTGGATCATGCCAGAGCCTTTTGCGATACCGCCTATTGTACAAGTAACGCCGTCAATTTCAAAAGTTACGGCGATCTCTTTCATTTGTGTATCGGTAGTCATAATTGCCGCCGCCGCTTCGTGACTATGATTGCCCAAACCGGTACAAAGGGGTTTCATGCCATTTGCTATCGGAGCGATATCAAGAGGCTGACCGATAACCCCGGTGGAGGCAACAAGAACATCATTACTCGTTACTCCCGTATATTGCTCGACAAGCTCGCTCATTTGAGCCGCAATTTCCATGCCGTTTGCGTTGCAGGTGTTGGCGTTTCCGCTGTTGCAGATAATCGCCTGCGCGCTACCATTTTTAAGATGTTCCATATCAAGCAGTAAAGGCGCGCCTTTTACAAGATTGGTGGTATAAACCGCCGCCGCCGCTGCCGGAACCTCGCTTATAATAAGCGCAAGATCCTTTTTATCTTTATTCCTGCGTATTCCACAATAAACACCATTTGCTTTATATCCTTTTGCGGCGCAAACGCCGCCCGAAATTATTTCCATATTATATATTCTCCTTTAAAGGGCAAGACCTTTTATGGGATCCGCTCCTATTACTATATTCATACATTCAACTGCCGCGCCGGAGGCACCCTTGCCTAAATTGTCATATCGCGCGGTCAAAACAATTCTCTCATCATTGCCATAAACGGTTATTTCCATTGAGTCCTTTCCGCTAAGCGCGGTGGCGGAAATAAAGCCTTCTTCATCGATAGCTGTGGCAAATTTAACAACTTCGCCCTTATATTTTTCTTTGTATACCTCTTTTATATCGGAAAGGGTTTTACCGGGTATAAGGTCTGATGAAAAAAGAGGCACAGTGACGGTCATACCGCTGTAAAAATCAGCGACAATGGGGCAAAAAATCGGAGCATTTAAAAGACCGGTTATTGCTTTCATTTCTTTCAGATGTTTATGCTGCTGCGTCAAGCCGTACTGTCTGGGCGCGTCAAGCAAAGGGGAACGTTGAGTATCCTCATACTGCCCAATCATCTTTTTGCCGCCCCCGCTGTATCCTGTAACGGAATGGCAGGTAAGATGAGCGTCCGGAGAGAGAATACCATGTTCAATCAGCGGATAGACAAGGGCTATAAATCCGCTTGCGTGGCAGCCCGGAACAGCTATGCGCTTTGAATACCGGAGCTTGGCGGAAATATCGCACGAAATCTCAGGGAAGCCGTAT
>JAUZPZ010000119.1 GCA_030705675.1 Bacillota bacterium | reverse complement strand
ATGGCGTTAAAAGAGTGAGAGTTTATATCCTTAATTAAAATCGGCCAGCCGGTAGCGCGGAAAAATTTCCGCGCTACAGCTTGATGACTTTGTCATCAAGCTGTGCAGACACTGAGAAACGAAGGTGGATTTCATGAAAATAAATGCAAAGCAACTGAGTTCAAGACACTCAGTTGCAAGGGCGTACAAAGGTACGGTAGTCACTTGTTTTCATGAAAAGTGCATACAGCCGCCATTTGGCGGCTGTATTGTAAACATTTTTTATTTTCTATAAAATACTTGAAATTTTTGTTTGTGATTTATTTTGCACGGTCAACCGAGTTTGTCAGCGGTCTGTAGCGCGGAAAAATTTCCGCGCTATTTTTGCATGTAGAATATAAGGAGAATGGAAAATATGTATAAGCTTACGAATCCCTCTGAAATAAAGCAGCTTATGAACAAATATGGCAAAACCTTTAAAAAAGCACTTGGGCAAAACTTTCTTATAAATGAAAAGGTTATCGACAATATTGTGGCAGGAAGCAATATAACACAAAATGATATGGTGCTTGAAATAGGGCCGGGAATAGGCGTACTTACATTCAAATTGGCTCAGACAGGCGCGCGTGTAGTTGCGGTTGAAATAGATTCCCTGCTTATGCCGGTACTTGAAGAAACTTTGGCGGAATTTGATAATGTCGAAATAATAAATGCCGATTTTATGAGTATAGGCATGGACAAGCTTATAAACGAAAAATTTGACGAAAAAAAAGTAAAAGTTGCCGCAAATCTTCCTTATTATGTAACAACACCTATAATTATGAAACTTCTTGAATATAAGGATTTTGTTGAGTCGATAACGGTAATGGTGCAGAAGGAAGTCGCAAAAAGACTGGTTGCACAGCATAATACATCGGACTACGGCGCAATTTCGATTGCAGTGCAGTATAGGACAAAGGCGGAAATAATTGATATGGTGCCTGCCGCTGATTTTATGCCCATGCCCAAAGTGGATTCCGCCGTTGTGCGTCTTACAGTACTGGACAAGCCCCCTGTAAAGGTATCGGACGAAAAGCTCTTTTTCAAAATAGTAAAAGGCGGTTTTGCCCTCAGGAGAAAAACTTTACAAAATAGCCTTTCGGGTAGTGTAAGCGGTATAAGCAAAGAACAGGTTGCAGAGGCTTTAGAATACGTAGGTCTTTCTCCGACAATTCGCGGTGAGGCACTTTCGCTGCAAAACTATGCGGATATAACCGATTATTTTGTGAAAAATATATAAATATTTTAAAAAATAAAAAATAAAAAAGGAATTCTGTCATAATTATAGAATTCTTGTATATAGGGAGGTTTTTACTTTTAAGAAAAATTAAACAAAAAATGATTTTTTAAGGAAAGTATTACTTCACATTTATTAAAACAGGAGGAAAAATAAATGACCAAAAATCAGAAAGTCTTAACATGGCTTGAAGAAATGAAAGCACTTGTTAAGCCTGATAATGTTGTGTGGATTACAGGCGATCAGGCTCAGCTGGACGAACTTAGAAAAGAAGCAACCGCTTCGGGCGAAATAATAGAACTCAATAAGGAAAAACTTCCCGGGTGCTACTATCATAGAACAGCTGTAAATGACGTTGCACGTGTTGAGGATAGAACATTTATTTGTACCCCAACAAAAGAAGAGGCAGGACCTATCAATAATTGGATGGATCCCAAAGAGGCATATTCAATGCTTGGAAAGCTTTACGACGGCGCCATGAAGGGGCATACAATGTATGTTATTCCCTATATTATGGGCGTTTACGGATCGCCGTTTGCAAAAGTGGGTATTGAGCTTACGGACAGTATCTATGTAGTACTTAATATGGATATTATGACAAGAGTGGGAAATAAGGCTCTTGAAGTAATTGGCGATGACGGTGATTTTGTTAAGTGCCTTCACGCAAAGAAAGACATAAATCCGGACGAAAGATATATAGTGCATTTTCCCCAGGACAACACAATATGGAGTATTAACTCAGGTTACGGCGGTAATGTACTTCTCGGTAAAAAGTGTTTTGCTCTTCGTATTGCAAGCGCAATGGCAAGAAGAGAGGGCTGGATGGCTGAACATATGCTTATTCTCGGCGTTGAAAACCCCAAAGGAGAAGTTAAGTATGTTTGCGCCGCATTCCCAAGTGCCTGCGGAAAAACAAACCTCGCAATGCTTATTCCTCCGGAATATCTTAAACAGCAGGGCTATAAGGTATGGACAGTAGGCGATGACATTGCATGGCTTAGAATGGGCGAAGACGGAAGACTGTGGGCAATGAACCCTGAAGCAGGATTTTTCGGAGTTGCTCCCGGCACAAGTGAGAAAACAAACTTTAATGCGCTTGAGTCTACAAAGAAAAATACAATATTTACAAATGTTGCTTTAAATAATGACGATATGACAGTATGGTGGGAAGGTCTTGATAAAAATCCTCCCGAAAATGCTACGGAATGGATGGGCGCAAAGGTAAACGGAAAAGAATACACGGCTTCCGGCAATAAGCTTGCAAATCCGAACTCAAGATTTACGGCTCCGGCAAGTAATTGCCCCTGCATTTCAAAAGAGTTTGAAAATCCGCAAGGCGTTCCGATTTCCGCAATAATATTTGGCGGACGACGCGCTAAATGTGCACCGCTTGTATATCAGTCAAGGAATTGGCAGCACGGTACATTTGTAGGTGCTACAATGGCTTCCGAAACTACGGCAGCAGCAGCCGGCGCTGTGGGCGTAGTGCGCCGCGATCCTATGGCTATGAAACCCTTTGCAGGTTACAATATGGCGGATTACTGGGGTCACTGGCTTGAAATGGGTAAAAAGCTTGGTGATAAGGCTCCTAAAATTTTCCATGTTAATTGGTTCAGAAAAGATGAAAATGATGAATTTATGTGGCCGGGATTTGGCGACAATATGAGAGTTCTTCTTTGGATTCTTAACCGCTGCGAAAACAAAGTGGAGGCAGAAGAAACGGCTATCGGATATGTTCCTTATGTGGATGATATTAATATAGAAGGTCTTAATATTGATAAAAAGACGATGAAGGATCTTCTTGCAATTGACAAGAAGCATTGGATTGAAGATATTGAAGACGACTCGACCGGTATAAAGAAATATTTTGCTAAGTTTGGCGATAGGCTTCCGAAGGAAATGAAAGAGGAGCTTTCTACGCTTGAGAAAAACCTTGAAAAGTAATTTAATGCAGTGAAAGCTGTAAGGAAGCGCCTGCCCGGCAAAAACCGGGCGGGCGTTTTTGTGTTTTGTATTAAAAAAATTAAGAAAACTATGGATTTTTAACTAAATTTATGATAAAATGTATTTATATAGTTAAGAAAGGTATTTTTTATATGCTTAAAAAGAATGATGAAATATTATTGGAAATTGAGGACTATGGATATGACGGCGAAGGCGTTGGCCGCACTGACGGAATGCCGGTGTTTGTGCCTTTTGCCGCAAGAGGAGATAAAGTGCGGGTAAAAATAGTAAAAACTGCATCTTCATATATGTTCGGGCGGATGGAAGAACTGCTGGAAAGCTCGCCGGAGAGGGAGCAGGCGCCCTGCCCGGTCTACGGGAAATGCGGCGGCTGCGCAGTTATGCACCTTTCCTATGAAAATCAGCTTAAGTTCAAAAGAGAGCGTGTGGCGGACTGTATGAGAAAAATCGGCAGGATGGATGTAGAAGTGCTGCCCACGCTTGCCTCAGATAAACAGTTCGGCTATCGCAATAAGGTGCAACTGCCCATAGGGGTAAATGACGAAGGAAAACCGACGGCAGGATTTTATGCTCAGAGAAGTCACAGAATAGTAGAAAACACCCATTGCCTGCTTCAGCAGCCGGGAATGGATGAAATAATCGAGGCGTTTCTTAACTGGATTAAGGAGAATGCAATTCCGGTTTATGATGAAACAACGGGCAAAGGGCTTGTGCGCCATCTTTTCATACGCAGAGCAGAGACAACGGGGCAGACGGCAGTAATGCCAGTGGTAAACGGTGGAGGCGTGCAAGAGGCAGACAAGCTGTGTGAAGCAATGAAAAAGCTGGGAGTAACCACTCTTGTGCTTAATATAAACAGAGAAAAAAGTAATGTTGTGCTGGGGGATAAAACCAAGGTTTTGTATGGTGATGGGGTAATTACAGACGAGCTGTGCGGAAATAAATTTGAAATATCACCCATGAGCTTTTATCAGATAAACCGCGCTCAAGCGGAAAAGCTGTACAGCCTTGCCATGGAAACGGCAAAAATATCAAAAGAGGACACGGTGTATGACCTTTATTGCGGCGCAGGCACAATAACTCTGTGCGCTGCAAGCTACGCAAAAAAGGTGTACGGCATTGAAATTGTGCCGCAGGCAGTGGAAGACGCAAAGAAAAACGCACTTATAAATAACGTGGAAAATGTGGAATTTTTCTGCGGCGACGTTGCAAAAACAGCGCAGCAGCTTAATGAAACCGACTCGCCGGACGTGGTTATTCTTGACCCGCCGAGAAAAGGCTGTGACAATGATATGCTGTCGCTGCTGCTGGAGCTTGCACCGCAGCGGATAGCCTATATTTCGTGCAACCCGGCAACCCTGGCAAGAGATATGGCCTACCTTTGCGAAAACGGATATACCCCCGGCGCGGTGCAACCGGTGGATATGTTCCCGCAGACAAGCCATGTGGAGACGGTTGTTCTTCTGTCCAGAAAAAGACCGGATGATAAAATAGAGATCGATTTAGACCTCGACGAGCTTGATATAACATCCGCTGAAAGCAAGGCTACCCATGAAGAAATAAAGGCATATGTACTTGAAAAATTTGGGCTAAAGGTATCAAGCCTCTATATCTCACAGGTAAAACGCAAGCTCGGCTTGGAGGTTGGTAAAAACTATAACCTGCCTAAATCCGACAATCCCGCTGTGCCGACTTGCCCTATTGAAAAGGAAAAGGCAATTACTGAGGCTCTTAGGCATTTTGGGATGCTGTAATAATTTTGAACAGACATAAGGCACTGTTATCGTTATGGTATCAGTGCCTTCTTTAAAAAGTTAAATTTTTCGCTTTGTGATGAATAAAATAAACTTAATTGCATTTAGGGGTTCGAGCTGGACTTTTTTTATTATTCATATATTAATCTTTATTTTTGTAATAACCTCT
>JAUZPZ010000118.1 GCA_030705675.1 Bacillota bacterium | reverse complement strand
GGTCTTACTTTTGCGCCTGAAGCAGGCACACAGCGGCTGCGCGACGTGCTGAACAAAGGGGTAACTCAAGAGGATATTCTGCGAAGTGCGAAGCTTGTGTTTGACGAAGGATGGTCGAATGTGAAGCTGTATTTTATGATGGGTCTGCCCACCGAAACGGAGGAGGATATTGTAGGTATTGCAAGAACGGGATACAGTGTGCTTGACTGTTTTAGAAAGTGTACATCGCCTAAAAAGGCAAACAAGGTGAATGTAACGGTAAGCGTATCTTCCTTTGTTCCAAAGGCATTCACCCCATTTCAGTGGGAAGCACAGAATTCAATGGAACAGCTTAAAGAAAAGCAGCAGCTGCTCAAAGATACTATACGTACAAGGGCCATAACATATAATTATCATATGTCCTCCGTAAGCTGCCTTGAAGGTGTTTTTGCGCGCGGGGACAGACGTCTTTCAAAGGTTATTGAAATTGCCCATAAAAAGGGATGTAAATTTGATGGCTGGGATGAGTTTTTTATGTATGACAAATGGATGGAAGCTTTTGACGAGGCGGGTATCGACCCCACTTTCTATTCGCAAAGAAAGCGTGAATTTACGGAAGTGCTTCCGTGGGATATGATAGATATAGGGGTTAAAAAGGAGTTTCTTATAAAAGAGTGTGAAAAGGCATACCGTGGGGAAACCACACCCAATTGCAGGGAAAAATGCGGCGGATGCGGCGCCGCAGGCTTTGGCGGAGGTGTTTGCTTTGAGTAAATATATATTGAAATTCCATAAAGGTGAAGGTGTAAAATATGTTTCGCATCTTGATATAATACGGGTTTTCGACAGAGCGGTGCGCCGGGCAAATCTGCCGATGGAATATAGCGGCGGTTTCAATCCTCACCCTATGATGACCTTTGCAAACTCACTCGGAGTGGGGGTTGCCAGCATAGGGGAATTGGTGGAAATCACTATGCAAAGTCACATTACGGAAGAAGAATTTAAAACGCGCCTGAATGAAAAACTGCCAGAGGGGTTTGAAATTGAGGCGGTAAAAGAGCTTGAAGGTAAAAATAATTTTGCGCGGCTTGCCCTTGCGGATTATATTATACGGATTGAAGGCGAATTTCCCGAAAAATCTCTTGAGGAAATTTTTAACGGTTTGCCGCATATAATAGTTGAAAAGAAAACAAAAAGCGGAGTTAGGGAAACGGATATAAAACCGCTTGTGGCGGATTTCAAGGAAACGGAAAAGGGAGTTTTGGGTGTATGTATTAAAACCGGGGCGGAAAATTTAAAACCGGAGCTGCTTGTCAGAGGACTTGAAAAATACGAGGAAGGGTTTAAAACGGACAAAGTTGTTATTATGCGCACGGCACTTCTTGATGAGCAAGGAGAGCCTTTATTTGAAAATTTATAAATTTGCATATAAGGTTTTGTGAAAAATGCAAAAAGGGTCTTGACAAATACCGAAAAATGTGATATTATAAAAAAAGTTAAATAAAAAAGCTGTGACGAAGACGGTCGAATTACCGAGTTTTGAGAGAGTTGGCGGTTGGTGCGAGCCAATGACAGAGTTTTTCAACGACCCATCACTTCCGAGCTGAAGGTTCGAAAACGAAAGTTAGTAGATGCCTTCCGTGAGTTTGCTGCGTTAAGGCAAGAGGCTTGTTAGAGTCTGTAAAGTGGCGTATTTTACATACGCAATTTGAGTGGTACCGCGGGATCTTATCCCGTCTCAAAGGTTTTCTTTGAGACGGGTTTTTTTTATGTCAAAACTATTTAAAAAAGAACCACGGGTATATAATGACACTTGATTTTGACCGGACTTTAGAAATTAGAATTTTTCAAAAGGAGGAAGAAAAATGGAAGATAAAAATATGCAGCAGGAAGCTGCAAGACAGCTGCAAGAGGTTGCACAAAGGATAAGACAGACAAGGGCGCTGCTTGGTATTTCCCAGGAAAAAATGGCGGAATATACCGAAGTATCGCTTGAGGACTATATGGAATATGAAAGCGGCACACGGGACTTTAACTTTACGTTTATTTATAAGTGCGCGCATACCTTTAAGGTCGATCCGACAGACCTTTTAAAAGGGTCAAGTCCTACTCTTACAGGTTATGAAGTAACAAAAAGAGGCGGCGGACTTCCTATAACAAGAATGACAGGATATGAATATAAAAATCTTGCCGCGATGTTTAAAAACAAGGTGGCGGAGCCGTTTTGGGTAAAAATTCCCTATTCCGAGCAGGATGAGAAGAAACCGAGGGTTTCAACACATGAGGGTCAGGAATTTGATATTGTTATAAAAGGCCGTCTTAAAGCGGTTATAGGAGATAATGTTGAAGTCCTTGAACCGGGAGATTCGATATATTATAACAGTACCCACGCGCACGGACTTGCGGCTATGGACGGCGAGGACGTTGAGATTTACGCTATTGTAATAGGTACAAGCGGCGAGATAAAGCCGGCGAAAAGCGTCGAGGGATTTGTTGAGGCAAAGCGCGCTGAACAGCCTGTTACCGCTGTTTATAAAAAGTTTGTAAACACTGTAAAAGATAAAGAAGGAAGGCTTGTAAATATCTCGTTTAAAGACGAGGATAAATTTAATTTTGCCTTTGACTGTGTTGATGAGCTTGCAAAAAAATGCCCGGATAAAATGGCAATGCTTTATGTGTCAAATGAAAAAGAGGAAAAGAGGTTTACATTCAGCGATATAAGCCGTTATTCCTCAAAAACCGCGAATTACTTTGAGAGCCTTGGAATAAAAAAAGGGGATAGGGTGATGCTGGTACTCAAACGTCACTATCAGTTCTGGTTTTCTATTCTTGCTTTACACAAAATCGGGGCAATAGTAATCCCGGCGACAAACCAGCTTGTGGAGCATGACCTGGATTACCGTTTTGAAGCGGCGGGAGTAAGCGCTATCGTGTGTACGGCGGACGGCGATGTGGCACATCAGGTAGATCTTTCAACTGCAAAGTTCGATTATGTGAAAAATAAAATCCTTGTCGGAGACGCGCGCGAGGGTTGGCACGATTTTAACACCGAGGTGGAAAGCTTCAGCGATGAATACAAGCGCAAAGAGGACTCGGCTTGCGGAGATGACACAATGCTGATGTTCTTTACTTCGGGAACCACAGGATATCCGAAAATTGCCTGTCATAGCCATAAGTATCCGTTGGGGCATTTTATTACCGCGAAATATTGGCATAATGTAAACCCGGAAGGAATTCATTTTACCATTTCCGATACCGGGTGGGGAAAAGCTCTTTGGGGAAAACTTTACGGGCAATGGCTGTGTGAGGCGGCTATATTCGTGTATGATTTCAACAAATTTGAAGCGGACGACATTCTGCCCATGTTTGCGAAATATAATATTACCACTTTCTGCGCTCCGCCTACGATGTACAGGTTTTTCATAAAAGAGGATCTTTCAAAATACGATCTTTCTTCACTTGAATATACAACAACCGCGGGAGAGGCCCTTAACCCCGAAGTTTATGAACAATGGAAAAAAGCCACGGGACATCGCCTTATGGAAGGGTTCGGGCAGACGGAAACCACGCTTACGGTATGCACTTTGCGCGGAATGGTCGTGAAGCCCGGTTCTATGGGCAGACCCAGTCCTATGTATGATGTGGATATTGTGCTTGACGATGGTACAAGAGCGGGGATAGGCGAAACAGGCGAGATTGTAATAAAAACAGACAAAAGTTTGCCGTGCGGACTGTTCAAGGGCTATTATAACGATGAGGAAAATACAAGAAAGTCATGGTATGACGGTTTATATCATACCGGGGATTTAGCGTGGAGAGATGAGGACGGCTATTTCTGGTATGTGGGAAGAAAGGACGATGTTATCAAATCTTCCGGATACCGCATCGGGCCTTTTGAGATTGAAAGTGTAATAATGGAGCTTCCCTATGTGCTGGAGTGCGCTATTACGCCTGTTCCGGACGAGGTAAGGGGTCAGGTTGTAAAGGCTACGATTGTGCTTACAAAGGGAACA
This sequence comes from Bacillota bacterium, assembly GCA_030705675.1. GTDB lineage: Bacteria > Bacillota > Clostridia > RUG12999 > RUG12999 > RUG12999. The sequence goes on along the minus strand of JAUZPZ010000118.1, from coordinate 1,185 downwards.
GCTCAAAGCGACAGCTTGAAAAAGGAAATTCAGAATTATGTAAAGGCTCATACCGCACCGTATAAATATCCGAGAGTGGTAGAGTTTATGGATGAATTGCCTAAAACCATAAGCGGAAAAATCAGGCGTGTTGAAATAAGAAACAAAGATAATTGAAAATAAATACGGAGGATAAAGTTCTTCTGTACGCAAAAGCTGAACCCGCCATGAAAATGGCGGGTTCAGCTTTTGAGGCTTGTCGTGGGAGTGTGAAAATTTTTCTATAAAATACTCCCTTAGTATATTAATGTTTGTGAAAAATTAAGCTACCCTTTCTCATTTGCCGATATTTCCGCAAGTTCCTGGTAAAGTCCCTTTGCGGTAACAAGGCGGAGCACATTACCGTCGGGATTTACAACAGCTCCCACACTATCGGAGGGAAGCATATCCGCCGCCTCGCGCAGCGACATGGTGTACGGAATAATGTAGATCTCACCCAGCACGGCGTTTTCACGCACAAATGAAGGGGGGTCAAAAAACGGGTTTGAAAAACAGTCTGCAATTATAAATAGGCCAAGCAGCAGCAGTGAAAAATTATATTCCGTCGTAAGAAAAAGCGCGAGACCTATAGGTATCGCCAGCGCACCTATGCATATGCCGATTGTGCGCATTATTACACGACTGCTTTTTCTGCCGTGAATCTTTGAAAAGACTATGTACATTACGCGTCCACCGTCCAACGGGAGTACAGGAATAAGATTTACAAGCCCCACACAAAGATTGGGTAGTAAAAGGGGTGTAAAAACGAAATAAGAAATTCCCGCAAGAATAAGGCTGAACATTGGACCGCCAAGAGCAATTATCAGCATTTTTCCATAGGGAATGCTTTTACTGTGTGTATTTATTGAAATTCCAAACGCGTGCAGTACAAGTGCGTCTGCCTGCTGCCCCGCCGCGATAAGCATAATAATATGCCCCAGTTCATGCAGTATAACGGAAATAAGTACAAGACCTACCATTTCAAAATTTCCTTTGAGAGCAAGACACGCTACGATTATCAAAGAAGAATAATGAATAAAAAAGTTTTTATATACGTTAATCAATCGTATCCCCCTTAGCTTCGGTGGACGAGGATACAGTTTTTGCATTATCAGCCCCGGTTTTAGCGGGCGCGGATTTATTATCCTTGCCACTTACTTTGGATTT
>JAUZPZ010000117.1 GCA_030705675.1 Bacillota bacterium | reverse complement strand
TTGCGAAAGGAATGGTGAATTATTATGGATGATTTAAAAGATATTTTGTCGGGCGAGGGCAAAGTGCGTATAATACAAGAACTCGTTCCCGGTAAGCAGATTACGATAGCTCATATAATAGCAAATCCCGATGAAATTTTGTATAAGAAGCTGGGGCTTGATCCCGCTGTGGATTATTCAAAAACTTCTATAGGGATTGTTACAATGTCACCGTCGGAAACAGCTATTATTGCGGGAGACATTGCGACAAAAACATCCGGGGCAGAAATTGGATTTGTGGATAGGTTCAGCGGAACGCTTATTGTAACGGGGACTGTGTCTGAAGTAGAGGCGTCACTTAACGCACTGGTGGATTACTGCCGCGACAAAATGAAATTTACTGTGTGTGATATAACAAAGACATAATTTTGACCAAGTTTTCTGTGTTTCGGTTTGAAGTTTTTGTCGTAAATGTTGGAAACCCCAAAAACAATTGAAAAATCTTTGATTTAAAGATTTAAAAAGGTAGAATCAAAGAAAATCAATTAAAAAAACATAAAAAAGAAGAAATAAGCTTGACAAACACAGAAAAAAGTGGTACAATTTATAGTGATAAAGGATAAATAAATATATACTTAAAATAAAAGGAGAAATGTACAATGGTATCTGAATACGAAGTCAAAAAACAAATTTGCGACATCGGCAAGAGGATTTATAACAGAGGCATGGTTGCCGCAAATGACGGTAATATCTCTGTTAAAATTTCTGACAATGAATTTCTTTGTACGCCAACCGGCGTAAGTAAGGGATTTATGACTCCCGACTATATCTGTAAGGTAGACGCCGCAGGTAAAGTAATTCAGGCAAATGCAGGGTTCAAGCCTTCATCTGAAATTAAAATGCATATGCGCGTTTACAAGCAGAGACCGGATGTAAAATCAGTAGTGCATGCACATCCCAGCTATGCTACATCATTTGCAATTGCGGGTATTCCGCTTACTCAGCCCATTATGCCGGAGGCTGTAATAGCACTTGGATGCGTACCGATCGCTCCTTATGGAACACCTTCAACAGAAGAAATTCCTGATGCGGTTGAAAAATACCTTCAGTATTATGACGCTGTTCTCCTTGAGAACCATGGCGCGCTTACATTTTCGGATTCTCTTCTTAACGCATACCACAAGATGGAATCTGTAGAGTTTTATGCAGAGCTTCTTTATAAAGCAAATCAGCTTGGAGGACCTAAGGAACTTTCAAAAGCTCAGGTTGAAAGACTTTATGAAATCCGTCGCCAGTTTGGTCTTAAAGGAAAACATCCAGCTGATATATGCCCCAATCAGATTGCCGGCAAACCCAGTTGTCATAACTGTGGCAAAGGCACATGCAGCGGAAACTGTTCTTCAACAGGCTCTGACGACGCTGCTGTAATTGCTGCAATAACTAAAAAAGTTATGGAACAGCTTAGCAAGTAAGAGGTATTGCATTATGAATGAAAATGAGCTGGCACAGATCGTGAGTCGCGTTGTACAAGAAAAACTGTGTCCTGCTGAAATAACCGAAATGACACTTGCTCTTGCAAAACGCCTTGCCGCGCGGGTCGAGGAAAAGGCAAAAGAAATGGGAGTAAATCCAGTCGTTGCGGTTTCCAATACGGGTGCAAGACCTGTGTTGGTCGAATGTACTGATGATTCGTATATTGCAAGCTATGATGTTGCCCTTAATAAGGCGTATACGGTCGTAGCGCTAAAAATGCCCACAAAAACCCTAAAAACACTTGCCCAGCCAAATGAGCCCCTTTACGGCATACAGTTTACAAACGGAGGGCAGATAGTGATTTTCGGGGGCGGCGTACCACTTGTCCACAACGGAAAAATAATTGGTGGATTGGGCGTTTCTGGCGGTTCGGAGGAGCAGGATACTGCTTTGGCGGATTTCGGCGGAGCCGTTCTTGAGGAGGAGATAAAGTGCCTGTAAAAGATAGGACACTGATAATTGCCGACTCGGGGACAGATCTTCGGAGGCTTGCTGAAAATGCTGCCATGCTTACCGAAAAGGGTGTGATACTTGCCGCTGACGGCGTTGCCGATGAAATTATGTATTATATAATAGAGCAAGGCGCGACGGCAATATCAAAAAATAAACAGAATGAGTTTATAACAAAGCCTGCCGATGGTTTTACCGTGGCAATAGTCGATGCGCGCCATCCGCTTATCAGAAAAAATCCTTCCGATGTACTTAGAATTGTTTCGGTAAGAAACAGAAAAGAAGCGGAGGAAAAGGCAAAGTGGATGAAAAGCTGCATGGGGTATAACTACGAAATTAAACCTGAGGAGCTTTGTAATAAAAAGGCGGAGGAAAATCCTTTGCCGGATAGGAGAGTAGCGATGGATATTAATTCAAAGGATATAGAAGATATCGTAAAACAGGTGCTGCAAAATATGGACGCGCCCAAAGCGTCGGCATCAGCAGTATCTAAAGACATTTCAAAAACAAGCCGCGCTGCCATGCTTACTTCACTTGAACATTATGAAATCAAAGAGTTTCCCATTCCGGAGCTCGGAGATGATGATATTCTTGTAAAGGTTGAAGGCTGCGGCGTATGCGGTACAGATGCCCACGAATTCAAACGTGACCCGTTCGGACTTATACCTGTGGTACTTGGTCATGAGGGAACCGGAGAAATTGTAAAAATGGGCAAAAATGTCAAGAAAGACAGTGCAGGAAAACCTCTTGGTCTTGGAGATAAGGTTGTAACGTGTATGATTTTCAAGGATAATCCAGACATTACAATGTTTGACCTTAATAAACAGAATGTAGGCGGCGCGGACGTTTACGGTCTGGTTCCGGATGACGACGTTCACCTGAACGGGTGGTTTGCCGATTATTTGGTAGTTCGCGGCGGATCCACAATATTCAATGTAAGCGATCTTGACCTTGATTCAAGGATACTTATAGAACCTTGCGCAGTACTTATTCACGCTGTTGAAAGAGCCAAAACTACGGGAATTCTTAGGTTTAACAGCAGAGTGGTTGTACAGGGATGCGGACCTATCGGTCTTATTTGTATAGCGGTTTTAAGAACAATGGGTATCGAAAACATTGTTGCTGTAGACGGCGAAGCAAAGCGTCTTGAATTTGCGAAGGAAATGGGAGCTACAAAGTCGGTTAACTTTATGGATTTCAAAGGTATTGAAGCACTTGCTGGCGGAGTAAAGGATGCATTCGGCGGATATCTTGCCGATTTTGCGTTCCAGTGCACAGGTTCTGCCGTCGCTCATTCAAATATCTATAAATTCATTAGAAACGGTGGCGGACTTTGCGAACTTGGTTTCTTTATCAATGGTGGAGATGCTACAATCAATCCTCACTTTGACATATGCTCTAAAGAGATTACGACAGTGGGTTCTTGGGTATATACCCTTCGCGACTATGCGACAACGTTTGATTTCTTAAAGAGAGCAAAAGGGATAGGACTTCCGATGAGCAAGCTTATCACACATAAGTTCCCGCTTGAAAAAATCAATGAGGCACACGTTACAAACCTTAATAAAGAGGGTATAAAAATAGCAATTATAAATGAGTAAAAAGAGAGAAGAAAGAGAATTAGGAGGAAATAAAAATGGCACAAGAAGCACTTGGTATGATTGAAACAAGAGGTTTGGTAGCTTCTATCGAGGCTGCTGACGCAATGGTTAAGGCTGCTGAAGTAACACTTATAGGAACAGAAAAAATAGGTTCAGGTCTTGTAAGCGTTATGGTAAGAGGCGATGTAGGAGCAGTTAAGGCTGCAACAGAAGTTGGCGGTGCTGCCGCTCAGAAATTGGGCGAACTTGTAGCAGTACACGTAATTCCGAGACCACACAGTGACGTGGAGAAAATATTGCCAAAATTTTAATTCTTAAGAGGTGATATAAAATGGCAGGAAAAACGACTGCAAAAGTAGGTAATCCGGAAGAAGACTCACAGAAAAATGAAATAAAAATTGAGGAGGAAATAAAAATGATACAACAAGCACTTGGTATGGTAGAAACAAGAGGTTTAGTAGCTTCTATTGAGGCTGCTGATGCAATGCTTAAGGCAGCAAACGTTACATTGGTAGGAACAGAGAAAATAGGTTCAGGTCTTGTAACAGTTATGGTAAGAGGCGATGTAGGAGCTGTTAAAGCTGCTGTTGAAGCTGGCTCAAATTCAGCTTCTCACCTTGGTGAACTTATTGCAACACACGTAATTCCGAGACCCCATAGCGACGTTGAGAAAATTTTACCCGAAATTAAGTAATTGAAATGATTGGGTTAAGTAATATAAGGCGGGTGTCATAGACCGGCACCTGCCTTGTATAAACGTCTGTGACTTTTAAGTAAGCAGGTGAAAAAAATGATAGTAGGGAAAATTACCGGAAGCATAGTTTCCACTCGCAAACAGGAAAATTTAATAGGAAGTAAATTCATGGTAGTGCAGCCTATAGAAAAAGGTAAGGGCAAATTTATTGCTGTTGATTTGATAGGCGCGGGCATAGGAGAAACAGTGCTTGTTGCAATGGGAAGTGCGGCACGCACCCAAAGTGGCATGGAAAAATCCCCTATAGACGCGGCAATTGTGGGAATTATTGATGAAGGCCAGGATGGAGTAGTTGAGTAATATGGAACTGACAGAACTTAAAAACCTTGTAAAAGAGGGTGGCGTGGTAGGTGCCGGCGGGGCGGGATTTCCGTCTTATGCAAAGCTGGACCCCAAATGCAATACAATAATTCTTAACTGCGCCGAATGTGAGCCTTTGCTAAAGCTGCACAGACAAGTTCTGGAAAGACATGCATATGAAATTCTTACCGCGCTTCAAATCATTGCGGAGGCGGTAGGCGCAGAAAATATAATAATAGGGATAAAAGCTTCATATAAAGCTGCCCTTGAAGCGCTGTATGCGGAGCTTGACAGTTTTCCACAGGTGAAAATAAGCACACTGGATTCCTTTTATCCTATTGGTGATGAAATTATTCTTATTTATGAAACTACCGGAAAAGTGGTAGATCCCGGTTGTCTGCCAAGTTCGGTGGGCGTGACTGTTTTTAATGTAGAAACAGTGTTTAATATGTATAATGTTATAAAAAACAGTGTGCCCGTTATAAGTAAATATGTTACAATCACAGGCGAGGTAGCCCGTCCGATTACAGTTAAAGTGCCTTTGGGGATGACCTTTAAGGAACTTGTGACTATGGCAGGCGGGGAAACAACACAGGAGCCCGCGTATATAAGCGGCGGTCCTATGATGGGTAATATTGTACAGCCATATGATGTTGTTACAAAGACAACAAATGCTATACTGGTTCTTCCGAAGAACCATCAGGTTATAATTAAGAAAACAGC
>JAUZPZ010000116.1 GCA_030705675.1 Bacillota bacterium | reverse complement strand
TTTTTATAGTATACCGAGCCGAAACCGGGATAGTTGCGTATAGGGGTAGAGCCTTTCGGATTGATATAATTCGGAGAAACATTTTCCCACTGCTTTTCACCTTCTGAAAAATCAATCGTTTTAGGTGCGCTAGCCGCGGGAAGCTTTGCCGTTCCCTTGAATTTACGCACATTCGCGCACAGCTGAAGATAATAGGTGTCAAGGTATCCGTCCTTATCCGGCTCAATATCACGGCTGCGCTCAAGGTCATACTGGTCGATAAAAGCAATCTGTGTGCTGCCTTCCTCCCGTATCCACGGCTTATTAGCAAATCTGGCCATTATCCACTCGTTCCAGCCCGTGACAAAGATATGGTCAGGGTCAATTTCAAGGGCGTTATCCCACTGCTCCTGGAAATTGTAGCCGTATTTGTATGAATCGGGAGTCAAAAGGTCATGACCATGGGCATGAGTGTAGCTTCTGCCGAAAGTACCTTTTGCGTTGAAGTGAGTACATTGGAGCTCGGCGGTTCCGTTTTGGGCAACGCCTACGGTCATCTCTTCAACCGAACCGTCGGGACGTACGCAGTATTTGTGCTGGGGAGCGCTTTCCAGCCATCCCCACTCCTGATTGTTGTTAGGTCCGCACGTGTATCCAGGCTGACCGGGACGGAAAGTGAAAAATTCACGGATTTCATTTAAAAACTTAGTGTCTTCAGGGCTTGCTCCATTTTCGGGAAGGAATTCCGGGTGGGCAATCAAAAGAGGTTTGCCGTCCACCATAAACCACAAATCCTTGTAGAGGCCGGGTTTGTAAATGTCCTGATATATACTGCGAAGCATGAATTCAGTATAAGCCTTAGCCCAGAAGTTCATAATAAAGGTAATTTGAGGTACCTTTATACCGTCCATCTTTGCCTGATATAAGCCTTCAAGAAGAGGGCGGTAGGCTTCCTTTTTTGTGCCCGAACAGTTTGTTGTGTCAAACACGAGAAAATCAACTCCGGCGGACGCCAGCATTATGGCATGTTTGCGGATTATGTACGGGTCGGAATTTCGGTAATATCCGAACAAAGGCTCTCCCCAGTGACATATCTTCTCTTTCCAAATATGATGGTTAATATCCCATTCGGCTTCGGGAAAATCCTTTAAAATTTTGGCCAGATTCTGGGGTTCATCGGCGGATTCCCCCTCATGCCATGTCCAGTAGAAGATACCCACCTTTTTGTCGGAGCGCCTGTCTTTACATTCCTCCGGAGAAGGAATTTTTCTGCCCAGCATATCGGTGGCCTCCCATGTGTCCGCCATAGAATCTATATAACGTGAAGCGGGCACAGGGGTATAATCCTTGTGGTCGTAAGGACTGTCGTCTGTAAATTCAAAGTGGGAATATGAGGTTATTCCGCGGAAAACGAGATATACGTCGTGAAAACCCTCCGTTTTTTTGATTTCGCACCATACGGTGTAGAAATTCCCGCCCATGTCCTGCGAGGCACAGGCAATTACGCCTATTGCGTCTCCGTCCTTTTTGTCAAGGTGAAGTTCAATTAAGGCGACACCGTCAATTACCTTGGAATGAGTTGCCTTAAAGCCCCTCTTGCCCTCTCCAAAGTCAACATTTTTAAGCACGGCAAAGTCGCCGTTTTCAGTTCCGACGCGAAGATTGTCGTACTTTGAGATGAATGCCTTGTTATAAGGCACTGCACTTGTTGCTCTTAAAATCATACCCATTTTTGCACACTCCTTTTTATTAGTGAAAAATTACCGCATTAATACTGTTTTAAAAAAGGTTTATTAGTTAAAACATGATTTAATCCCAAATTTCTTAAAGAAAATTATTTTATATTTTTGGCGTTATAAATCCTGCCTTTTAAGCTACTTAAATTTTTTTCCCGCCTACCAATTCAACTTCCTTCCATACAAGTTCTGCGGATTTAATCGCTTCTTTTAAAGGAGCAACAAGGAGGGGAGTGTCATTTTCCAAAGCTTCCACAAAGTAGTTAATTTCGGTGTAATATGCGCCAAGACTTGAAATATTGATCCCCGTATTCTCGCCCTTATCAAAGTCGCTGGTTACATCCGGAATTATTTTGTCTTCGCTATTTTGGTATACTACAAGTGAAGGAGTTGCTGTAGAATCAAAGACAACAGTGGCTTTTTCAAATTTTACGCGATATCCCATGGTAAACGGGAAACTGTTTGCAAAATCCCAACAACCTTCTGTAGTTACTACAGCGTTTTCGTATTTATAAGAAGAGAAAATCTGCTCAATAACGCCCTGTGAGTTCCTTGTGCAGCGGGAGCTTACGTCGAGAGGCTCGCCCAAAAGATAGCGTACAAAATCAACATCATGTACGTGCAGGTCAAGTGCTATTGTGCCGCTCCTGTCGGGGTCATTGTACCAGTTTTCCCATGACCAGTTCGGGTTTGCGCTTAATCTTGTAAATACACCAGAAATGAGTTTTCCGTACACTCCGCTTTCAAAAGTGTTTTTCAGCCATGCATATTCGTTCCAAAATCTTATAACCTGACCTATCTGAACCTTACATCCAGTTTTGCTCTCTGTTTCCAGCAGAAGCTGTGCCTCCTGTTCATTTAAACATACGGGCTTTTCCATAAATACATTTATGCCATTTTCCATTGCTTTAACGGCAAATTTTGTATGCAAAAAAGTGGGAGTACAAATATCTACCATGTCAACATCTGCATTTTCTATCAGCTGTTCGCCGCTCTCATATGTATCACACGCGAATTTTTCAACGGCTTCTTTTCTTTTTTCCTCCACGGGATCTGCAACGGCAACAACTTTAACCTTGTCACTCAAAGCTTCGTAACACTGAGCGTGAACGCCACCCATACCTCCGAAACCTATTAAACCTACTTTTATCATAATATTTTTCCTTTCTGCCCTAAAGGGCTATATAATATTGTTTTTGGATAACCTGTTAAAATAACATTTCTCACATAAAAATACGCACATACATAATCGTTTCCGATTTGGTCTGTAAATCCACGCATTTCAAGCGGAGAAAGTAAAAACTTGTTCAATACATTTTTTATTCTGATGGAAACGCCGCAATCCTTTGAATAGAATTTTCGTAAATTCCCTCCTTTTTTATATCGCCCTTTTTCTGTCCGGTACTTGATTTTTTTTGATTGTTATGATAAAATATCTTTAAAACGGACATAGAAGCGCGCCGCGTTTCTTTTGAAAACTGTCGATAAATGAAAAATAAATCTTTACAAGGGTATAATACAATAAATTTAAAATTATGTTAAGTAAATATGTTGCGCAATGTGTGCATTATTGTCCGCATTTGACAAGGAGGTGGAGGAAATGGGAAAGCCTATTTATAAGCATAAAATGCCTAATATCATCTGCATTACAAAAATTGTTTCTCTCCATTATTTTGAGTTTGGTAAAAACTATAAATTTTATGGCGAGGCTCACGATTTTTGGGAAATGGTGTACGCGGATAAAGGGGAGATTATTGTAACATCAAACAAAAACGAACATATTCTCCATCAAGGGGAGGGAATTTTTCATAAACCGAACGAATTTCACAAGCTTGAGGCAAACGGGGTTGTCGCACCAAATGTGTTTGTTGTTTCGTTTGTGTGCAATTCGTCCGCAATGAATTTTTTTAAAAACCGTATTATAAAGTTTTCCGCTCCGCTGAAAAGTATTGTCGCCTCTATCATAAAGGAGGGATTTCAAACTTTTGAGCTTCCCTGCTTTAATCCAAATATTATAGAGATGACGCTGAAAGAGAAACCCGTTCTCGGCGGAAGGCAAATGATAAAAATATATCTTGAACAACTGCTGATAATGATGATGAGAAAGGAAAAAGAAGTTCTTTCTTCAAATATTATTTTTGACACAAAGGAGAATGTGGAAGATCACACAGCGGCGGCTTTAATTGAATATATGGAAAAAAGAATTTACGGGAAGCTTGACATAACCGAGCTGTGCGAGCATTTCAGCTACGGAAAAACATTTATTTCCTCAACATTTAAAAAAGCGACGGGTTTTTCCGTGATGGAATATTATAATAAAATGAAAATTGAGGAAGCAAAAAAACTGCTTAGGGAGAAAAATTATAATATCACGCAAATATCAAATTTGCTTATGTATGAAAGCGCACAGTATTTCGCGCGGGTGTTCAAACGCGTTACGGGCATGACGCCGACGGAATATATACAGTCGGTGAAAATAGACTAAAAAACAAAACCCAATGCGGGCTAGCCTGCATTGGGTTTTGTGCTGATAACAGCATAGCACTTTATTCGCGTACCTTTCTGACAATTGAGTTCGGAATAACTTTGTGGTCAAGCTTTATTTTCACTATCATTTTCGCGTTGGGAGCGACATTTATATCTCTGCCGGCATCATCGGTCATTTCCTCTACTGTCTGAGCGAAAAATCCGGGTACCATAGGCTGTATTATTTCTATTTCATCGCCGCGGAAAAAGCGGTTTCGCTGCTCTATAACAGCAATTCCGGTTTCCGAATTATATTCTTTCACAATTCCCACAATATCGTAATCACGCACATATGAAGAGGTTTCGTAAACCTGACTGTTTTCGTCGGTTTTATGGTCAAAAAACCCGCTGCAATAGTTTCTGTGGCTGACTTTTTTAAGCTCACTCTGCCAGGACGGGTCAAATTCGTAATGCTCGCCATCACGGTAATACGCATCAATGGCTTCGCGGTATACCTTTACTACCGACGCCACATAATATTCGGTTTTTACCCGTCCCTCAATTTTAAAGGAGGTCACTCCCGCCTCTATTATTTCGGGAATATGGTCTATTAGGCAAAGATCCTTTGAATTAAATATATAGGAACCGCGCTCGTCCTCAAATACGGGATAATATTCGCCCGGGCGTTTTTCTTCCATAAGGCTGTAATTCCAACGGCATGGCTGGGCGCACGCGCCTTGGTTGCTGTCCCGCCCTGTCATATAATTGCTTAGCAGGCATCTTCCTGAATACGATATGCACATTGCCCCGTGTACAAACATTTCAAGCTCAAGCCCTACGGGCGTTTTTTCGCGGATTTCCTTGATTTCGGTTAAGGACAGTTCGCGGGCAAGCACAACACGTGTTGCGCCAAGACGGTAAAAAGCTGCCGCTGTGCGGGAATTTACAATGTTTGCCTGTGTGCTTACGTGAATATCAAGACCGGGTACCTGCTCGCGCACGGCGATAATAGTGCCAAGATCCGAAATAATTGCGGCGTCAACTCCTAAGCTGTGAGCGGTTTTTGCGGCTCCGATAATTTTATCCACGTCCTCGTTGTGGGGAAATATGTTCAGTGCAATATATACCTTTACGCCCTTTTTGTGAGCAAATTCCACCCCTTCGCG
>JAUZPZ010000115.1 GCA_030705675.1 Bacillota bacterium | reverse complement strand
GAGTTGTCTCCTACTGCATTGGTTTTTATAAATATCGCACATTTGCCTCTCTGCACACTTACGCAAATAAAGCCACCGGTGCACTTATATTTGCATTTCCACTTTTTTATATTCTGTTTGGGCTAACAGGCGCAGGAATTATTTTGTGCTTTGCGGGATTTATATCATCATTTGAAGAATTGGTGATCATCGTGAAATCCAAAAAACTAAACCGTGATTGCAAGAGCATAATTATGCAATAACATTCAATTTAACTTTTTAAAAATTGAATGTTATGACGGTAAAGATAAATGAATAAAGGCAATAAAAAGCAAGGCACTCTCGTATCTTTGATGATGCAGAGTGCCAATTTTTTTATGGCATAAACATAAATATTTAATCAAACTGCTCTAAACAAAATCTTTATACGCAAGGCCATTTCTAAATACTTTTTTTATATGTATCCTGCTATAATTAGCTTGTGCGAAAAAAGCATGTTTTTGTATTACAAGATACAGGTAGATTTTAGGGATAAGCCGAAACTTTAAGAGGAGAATCCCTATGTTCTCGTTTGACAATAGGAATATTGAATATGCAGTTAAAAAGAAGATAGAAAGCAGGAGTGGATAAAAATGGGAATGGTTATAGCTATTTCAGGAATAATAGGTATTGTACTACTAATCTATTTATTCTATGTGTTATTTAGAGGTGAAGAATTATGAGTTATATTATTTTGCAGGATGTGTTCTATATTGCCTTGTTAATCGGATTGTCCGTACCTTTGGGTATTTATATCTACAAAGTTATGACCGGTCAAAAGGTTTTTTTAACGCCTGTTCTTGCCCCCTTGGAAAAAGGAATTTATAAGGTGATAGGCGTAAAAAACAATGATGAAATGGGTGCGAAAAAATATACTGCTGCGGTACTGGGATTCAGCATCATCAGTTTCCTGTTTCTTTGGGGGCTGCAAATGCTGCAGGGGGTACTCCCCTTCAACCCGGAAAGACTAAAGGGTGTTAACTGGCATTTAGCTTTCAATACGGCGGCAAGCTTCGTATCAAATAGCAATTGGCAGGCCTATTCCGGCGAATCGACCCTATCCTATTTATCCCAAAGCTTAGGTATGACCGTGCAAAACTTTGTGTCGGCTGGGGTTGGAATTGCCGTATTGTTTGCGCTGATTAGAGGGTTTGTTCTTAGGCAAAAAAGCACACTCGGAAACTTTTGGGCGGATTTGACCAGAACAATCTTATATATTTTAATCCCATTATCTGTGATTTTGGCTGTCCTGCTTATTTCACAAGGCGTGGTTCAGACGTTTAGTCCATATAAGGATGTGGCCATGCTGCAAGGTGGTTCTCAAACGATTCCGCTGGGCCCGGCAGCAAGCCAAATTGCCATCAAGCAGCTTGGAACAAACGGCGGTGGATTTTTCGGAGCAAACTCAGCATTTCCGCTGGAAAATCCGACACTGCTGTCTAATATTCTACAACTTCTTTCCATTCTACTGATTCCCGCATCGCTTTGCGTATCCTTCGGTAAGGCGGTAAAAGACAGCAGACAGGGAATTTCAATTTACGCGACTATGCTGATACTGTTTATTGTGTCTCTTACGTTTGTAACGATGAGCGAGCAGTTTTTGGCTCCCGCCTTTACCAATGTTATTTCATCTGGCAGTATGGAAGGTAAAGAGGTTATTCATGGCATAGGCACATCTTCTTTATGGGCGACCGCAACTACTGCGGCATCCAACGGCTCTGTCAACGCTATGCATGATAGCTTCACGCCCTTATCAGGGATTTTTCTAATGTTCCTGATGCAGCTTGGAGAGATTGTTTTCGGAGGCGTAGGAAGCGGACTTTACGGAATGCTTGCCTTTGTCCTTCTCACTGTATTTATAGCCGGATTGATGGTTGGACGGACGCCGGAATATTTAGGCAAGAAAATCGAGCCTTTTGATATGAAGATGGTTTGCCTGATTGTACTTACGCCTCCGCTGTTAACACTACTCGGCACCGCCGTGGCAGTTATGATGCCGAGCGCGTCCACGTGGCTTACAAATTCGGGTGCTCATGGATTTTCAGAAATCCTTTACACCTTTTCCTCAATGGGAAACAACAACGGAAGTTCTTTTGCCGGATTCAATGCAAATACCGTGTTTACAAATATAACAGGTGGAATTATTATGCTTTTGGTTCGCTTTATTCCGATGGCGGCGTCTATTTTTCTTGCAGGGAACCTTGCAAAGAAAAAAGCTGTGGCGGCAAGCGATGGCACATTATCTACAAGCAATACTATGTTTGTCGGTCTTTTGATTGCTGTCATACTTCTGATCGGCGCACTCAGTTTTCTGCCTGCATTGGCGCTGGGACCAATAGCGGATTATTTTTCGACTTTATAGGGGGTGAAAATCATGAGCAATAAAAATAAAAACGTGGGCATCTGGACTGACGCTGTCCGCCAGTCATTTGTTAAACTTGCCCCAAATGTACAGATAAAAAATCCTGTTATGCTTGTCGTATATATTGGTGCTTTCATCACAACCGTTTTATTCTTTTTATCTTTTGCGGGGGTAAAAGATAAATCGGCAGGATATACCCTCGCCATTGCACTAATTTTATGGTTTACCGTATTGTTTGCCAATTTTGCAGAAGCAATTGCGGAAGGACGCGGACGTGCACAGGCAGACAGTTTGCGTAGTTCAAGAAAAGATGTAAAAGCAAAAAAACTAAAAACAGCTTCCAACACGGAAGATTATACAGAAGTGCTATCAAGCGCACTCAAAAAAGATGATATTGTCTTTGTCAAAGCAGGCGAACAGATACCTATGGACGGAGAAGTCATCCTCGGAGCCGCATCGGTGGATGAGAGTGCAATTACCGGGGAATCAGCACCTGTCATCAGAGAATCGGGCGGTGACAGAAGTGCTGTTACAGGTGGCACTACATTGGTTTCAGATTGGCTTGTCATTCGGATTACTGCCGAAGCAGGTAAAGGCTTTCTTGACAAAATGATTGCCATGGTAGAAGGTTCTTCCAGAAAAAAGACACCAAACGAAGTCGCTTTGCAGATTTTGCTTGTGACATTAACGATTATTTTTCTTGTAGTAACCGGAACACTCCTTCCTTTCTCAAGCTTTGCGAGTAAACAAGCGGGTTTGGGGGCTGCCATTTCCATAACAAATGTAATTGCTTTGCTGGTCTGTCTTGCGCCGACAACTATTGGCGCGCTTCTTTCTTCTATTGGCATTGCGGGTATGAGCCGTCTGAATCAGGCCAATGTGCTTGCTATGAGCGGCCGTGCCATTGAGGCGGCGGGTGATGTTGATGTACTTCTGCTTGATAAAACCGGAACCATTACACTGGGAAACAGGCAGGCAAGTGAGTTTATTCCGATAAAAGGCGTTTTAGAGGCTGATTTAGCAGATGCGGCGCAGCTTTCCTCCATTGCGGATGAAACTGCGGAAGGCAGAAGCATTGTCGTTCTTGCAAAAGAAAAGTTCGGTATCCGTGGGCGTGATTTCGGAAACTTAAATGCCAGCTTTGTGCCTTTTACGGCAAAAACAAGAATGAGCGGCATTGATTATAAAGGACATGAAATTCGTAAAGGTGCGGCAGACGCTGTAAAAGCTTATGTGCAGGCAAAAGGCGGAGAATATCCCGAAGAATGTGATCGGATTGTAAAACGCATTGCCGGAGCTGGCGGAACGCCGCTTGTCGTAGCCAAAGATGGAATTGTGCTTGGAGTTATTTATTTAAAGGATATCGTGAAAAACGGTGTCAAAGAACGTTTTGAAGACTTGCGCAAGATGGGCATTAAAACGATTATGATTACGGGCGACAATCCTATGACTGCTGCTGCGATTGCCGCAGAAGCAGGTGTGGATGACTTTCTGGCGGAGGCTACACCCGAGGCAAAGCTGGGGCTGATTCGCGACTATCAGGCAAAGGGACATTTAGTTGCAATGACGGGTGATGGAACCAATGATGCACCGGCTCTTGCACAAGCGGATGTTGCGGTCGCTATGAATTCAGGAACTCAGGCCGCTAAGGAAGCGGGAAATATGGTGGATTTGGACTCAAGTCCTACTAAGCTCATTGATATTGTACGTATCGGAAAGCAGCTTTTGATGACAAGGGGTTCTCTTACCACCTTTAGTGTAGCAAACGATGTGGCAAAGTATTTTGCGATTATTCCCGTGTTGTTTTTTGGTATCTACCCTCAACTGACTGCACTGAACCTTATGGGACTTACCAGCGCCACAAGCGCGATTCTTTCAGCAATCATCTACAACGCGCTGATAATCATTGCGCTGATTCCGCTATCATTAAAAGGGGTTAAATACCGTGAGTTACCTGCCGGAAAGCTTCTTAAAAGGAACATTTTGATTTACGGTGTTGGAGGGCTTGTTGCGCCGTTTATCGCCATTAAATTAATTGATATGTTGCTGACCGTATGCGGTCTTGTGTGAGGTGAAAAGATATGAAAGAATTATTGAAGTCATTGAAACCGGCACTCTATTGTTTTATAATCATGACAATTCTTTGCGGCGTGATTTATACCGGAGTGATCACAGGCGTAGCCCAGCTTCTGTTTCCGAATAAGGCAAACGGCAGTGTCATTACGGTCACACTAAAGGACGGTAGCCATAAGGACTACGGCAGTGCATTGATTGCACAGAAATTCACAAAACCGGAATATCTCATTGGAAGACCGATGGGAGTTACAAACCTATCAGCCGTGAGCAAGAAGCAGGCGGCCCTTGTTAAAGAGCGCATCAAGTGGTGGCATGACCTTGATCCCGACAATAAGGCGGACATTCCAATGGACTTGGTTACCGCATCCGGCAGTGGTGTCGATCCCAACATTTCACCTGCGGCGGCGGAATATCAGGTATCACGCATTGCAAAGCAAAGAGGTATGAGTGAGAATGACGTCCGAAGTGTGATAGCAAGGTATACCTCACAAAAATTGCTCGGGTTTATTGGTGAGCCTGCTGTCAATGTGTTAAAGGTAAATTTAGCGCTTGACAAATTGATATAACTGAAATATAATAAATTGTTTAAGGTGGTGATTTTTGGTGAAACAATCTGATAGGCGTCCTGACCCAGATGAGATTTTAGAAAATATTCGAGAGCAACAAAGCGCAGCGGGAAGATTAAAAATATTTTTCGGATATGCGGCAGGTGTAGGTAAAACCTATTCAATGCTGGATGACGCTCAGGAACAGCTGAAAAGCGGTGTGGATGTTGTTGTTGGGTATGTGGAGCCGCATACGCGTCCAGAAACACTTCATTTACTTGACGGGTTGCCTACATTACCACCCAAAAATATTATGTACCGCAATATAGAATTGAAGGAATTCGATTTGGATGCTGCACTTGAAAGAAAGCCT
>JAUZPZ010000114.1 GCA_030705675.1 Bacillota bacterium | reverse complement strand
GGTAGTCACTTGTTTTCATGAAAAGTGCATACAGCCGCCATTTGGCGGCTGTATTGTGAACATTTTTTATTTTCTATAAAACACTTGAAATTTTTGTTTGTGATTTATTTTGCACGGTCAACCGAGTTTGTCAGCGGTCTGAGACTGATTTTATCAGTCTTTTTCTTTATAAGAAGAATTTGCCTGCACAGCTATAATAAAAGGCGAGTCGGGAGAATTAATCAACTTATATTCCACTATGCTATAATCTTTCTTATCATAATCGCAGAGTGTTTCTTCAATAAGCTGCCCTTCAAGCCTTCCTTCCTCATGGCCGGGATATACCGAAACCACCAATATTCCGCCCGGAACAAGTTTTTTAATTGCCGCTGTTATCGCTTTTATTGTACTTTCTTTCATTGTGTGGATTTTTTTATCTCCACCGGGACGATACCCTAAATTAAACATTCCGGCATTAATTTTCCCCGGTATATACTTTTCAAGTTCAGCGTGACTGTCATAAATAAGCTTTGCATTTGAAATGCCCTCTTCTTTAAGGAGTTTTGCGGTGTTTTCCACAGCTTCCTTCTGAATATCAAAAGAATATACCATTCCCATAGGAACAAGCCGGCACAAATAAAGCGTGTCATGCCCGTTTCCCATTGTAAAGTCGGCAAGTACCCCATCACTGGGTATATCTGCTTTCGTCAAAAAAAATTTTGCCATTTCAAGAAGCTTTATCATACTATTTCCTTTCTTTTATTATTCACCATATTTGCACATCTTTAATATTATAATATAAAAGGGAGGGATCATTGTGTTTAGACGTTGTTTTTGCCGTTTCCGTCTGCCAATATGTATTAAGTTTACATTGCAGGTGCTTATGCTGCTGCTTTCTCTTATAGTCGTTTGCTATGCAGTCTCTTTTCTTATTGCAAATATGTACACATTGATAATTCTTGCAATTTTAGTAGGAGCAATAGCACTCATTCAATTTTTTTACTGCGGATTAAAATAAAAAAGTCAATTGAAATTAACTGCCCTCTAAGGGCAGGGGAACCTAATAAAACTTTTTTGTTAATAAAAAATCCGAATGGATTTTTAGAGGAATTTCTTATACAATAAAACAAAGGCTTCGGTCTGCCCAAAGCCTTTATAAATTGATTCAGGAAACTCCTGAAGTTGATTTCGGATTTACAATTTCACGCCACTCCAGATCTCCTCTTTCAAGTCCGTGAATAAGAACTTCGGCTGTTGCAACATTTGTAGCCATCGGAATATTATGTATATCACATAGCTTGAGGAGTGTGGATACTTCGGGTTCCTGCGGTTGCGAAGTAAGTGGATCTCTGAAAAACAGAACAAGATCAATTTCATTGTAAGCAATCCTTGCCCCTATTTGCTGATCTCCACCTTGCGGACCCGAAAGAAATCTATGCACCTGAAGACCCGTTGCTTCAGAAACAAGTCTGCCCGTTGTACCTGTAGCGCACAAATTATGCTTGTCAAGTATAAATTTATAAGCTATACAGAACTGTACCATCAGTTCTTTTTTCTTATCATGAGCAATTAGAGCAATGTTCATGTTCTTTCTGTCCCTTCAACGTATTTTAATTTTTCATATGTAAATTCATTTTTTATCAGATTTTACCCTTGCTTTATTGATCGGAATATTTGCCACCAAAGCTGTACTTACCCTGCCGTTTTGGTCAGTATTCCTCTCGAACTTCACATCAAGCTCATCCTGCTCAATTTCTAAATATCTATTGATTACCTGCATAAGTTCTTCCCTAAGCTTCTCCATAATTTCTTCTGGTATTGCAGAGGTTTTTTCGCGATCCATTTTCAGTAATACCTGAAGTCTGTCTTTAGCCACGTTTCCTGTAGCCTTTTCAGAGGAGAATAACTTTAAAAAATTTTCAAACATTACAATTCTCCTTCCTCAAATTAATCTTTTTTACTGAATATTTCCTTGATCTTATCAAATATGGTTTTAGCGTTAAGATCAATCAGCGACACTTCCTCACCCATTATGCGTTCGGATATGTTTTTATAGGCTTGTCCCGGAAGTGATTTTGTGTTCATGGCTGCCGGCTCACCTTTATTCGTAGTTGTAATGATGCTTGTATCATCAGGAACAACTCCCACAAGATTTATTGCAAGAAGCTCCACAATATCCTCAACAGACATCATGTCGCCTGTTTTCACCATATTTACACGTACACGGTTTACAATAAGCTTTGGCTCTTTTATATCATTTGCTTCCAACAGACCTATAATTCTGTCCGCGTCACGTACGGCCGAAACTTCAGGAGTAGTAACAACTATTGCTTTATCCGCGCCTGCAATGGCATTTTTAAAACCTTGCTCAATCCCCGCCGGACAATCAACTAGTACATAGTCAAAATCCTCTTTAAGCTTTTCACAAAGTTCTACCATCTGTTGCGGATTAACAGCGTCCTTATCTCTTGTTTGTGCCGCGGGAAGCATATACAAACTGTCATGCCGCTTGTCCTTTATAAGTGCTTGCTTTATACGGCATGTACCTTCTACTACATTTACAAGGTCATATACAACTCTATTTTCAAGCCCCATTACAAGGTCAAGGTTTCTAAGGCCTATATCAGCGTCCACAAGTACAACTTTCTTACCCGCCATGGCAAGAGCTGTACCGATGTTTGCCGTAGTAGTCGTTTTTCCCACGCCGCCCTTACCGGATGTGATAACTATTACCTCACTCATCTGATAACCTCCAAAAAATTATTTATAGATATATTATACCATAAAATTACGCTAAATCAAAGAATTGTGGTGCTGCCACAGTAGCAGGGGGAGCTATGCTTCCTAAAACAATTCTTCTAATGGCTTAAAATCTTTGATTTTAAGACTGTGATAACCTTAAAGAATTGTGATGCTGCAAACAAGCAGCAGCAGGAGCTATGCTTCCTAAAACAATTCTTCTAATGGCACAAAATCTTTGATTTTAAGACTATTATACCACAATTTTTCCAATTAGTCTATACCTTTTCAAAAATATTTTTACTTAACTTTGTAAAGCGGATATGTATATATGCTTCCATCTTTTATTCTCGCAATTTCAGGGCTATAGTCAACTTTTTTCTCATGTTCCGGCGCGCGTGTGATTATTCCGGCAATACGAAGCTGTGTAGGCTGCAAAAGCAAAGCGGAAACCGTAGCGTTTTCGTTCCCTTCCATGCCGGCATGAGCTATTCCTTTAAGCTGTCCCAGCACTACAATATTTCCCGCCGCGCTTATCTCCGCTCCGGGGTTTACATCCCCCAGCACCACTATGTGTCCCTCGGAAACAATGTTCTGTCCCGAGCGGAGGGTTCCTTCATGATAAATAGTTTCCTTTACCTCATTTTTTTTCTGCTCAATGCTTTTTTTCGTAATATAAGTTATAACCGCTTTATAGTCGAGCATTTCAAGGAGGGTTTTTGTAAGTATGCATTTATTATCATGGGTAAGATTTCCTTCTTCAATTTCTATAACCAATTCATTTTTAAGCCGGAACAACTCAATTGTATTATTGACCTTTTCTTTAATATTTTCGAGAATTTCCTCAAAGGACGCCTCTTTTGAAATTTCTATTCTAAACCCGTTTTTTATTCCTTTAATTCTACTGCATTCCATATCTTATTCCTCCGTCTTTATTCTGTCAGCTTATTATATTCAAGTGCCTGTCCGTCAGTCCCACTGCCCGCAAAATAACAATCAAGAATTTTCCTTGCCACTTCCACGATCTTATTTCCCTGACCTAAAATACCGCCGTTTTCTATAATACACGCCACCGCAATTTTAGGATCGTCATAAGGCGCATACGCTATAAAAAGGCTATCATTCTTACTGCTACTGGTCTGCGCCGTACCTGTCTTTCCACCAACCTTATACGGAGCATCCTTAAATATCTTTGCGGTACTTCCTTCAGTGGTTACAGCAAGCATTCCCTGATGCACAACATTCCAATATTTATCATCTATGTTGATTTTTGTCAGTACCTGCGGCTGGGTATTTTTTATTATCTCTCCGGTTGTTCCCGAAATTACAGAGCTTATAATATGAGGTTTATAAATTACGCCTTTATTCGCAAGTCCTTCGCAGTAATCGGCAAGCTGAAGGATTGTAAACTTATTATCAGACTGTCCTATCGCCGCCTGTATCGTATCCGCCGGGTACCAATCGCCACCTGATTTCTCACGTTCTTCCGGTCCGGCAACAACCCCCGGAGACTCCCCTGAAAGCTCTATACCGGTCTTTTTCCCAAATCCAAATTCCTTTGCGTATTCATTGATCCTGCTTATACCAAGCCTTCTGCCCGTTTCATAGAAAAATATGTTGCATGATACCTCAATTGCCTGAACAACACTGACCGGTCCATGTTTTCTGCCATAATAACCGTAAATCCAACAGGACGGAGTATAGTTAGGCGCAAAGTATTGGTATTTGCCTGTACACTCAATTTTCTCACTTGGGGTTATTACGCCCTCTTGAAGTCCCGCAAGGGCCATAAGAGGTTTAAATGTAGAACCCGGAGAATATGTTCCCACAATAGTCCTGTTATAAAGAGGATTATTCTTATCGTTTATAAGTTTATTGTAGTCCTTGCTGAAAGTTTCGGGACTATAGCTAGGACAGCTTGCCATAGATAGCACGGCTCCTGTTTTTACATCAACCGCGACAGCGGCTCCTCCGCCTACTATACCGCCGCCTTTATTGCTCCTTATTTCACTTATTGCCTTTGAAAGCTCCTGCTCCGCTACCCTTTGCATATTAAGGTCTATGGTAAGCATTACCCTGTTGCCGGGCTTCGCCGGAATATCTTCATTCATCACGGGGTTTTCGCCTTTTATATCTATGTTTACGCCCGTCTTTCCGTCCGTGCCTTTCAGGTCACTTTCCAAATACTTTTCAAGCCCCGCCTTACCCACATTATCCTGCATACCATATCCGCTGTTTTTAAACTTTGCATATTCCTCCTCATTGATTATGCCGACGTATCCTAACATATGGGCACAGGAATTGCCAAGCGGATAGTCTCTCATAGGTTTGCTTTTCACCGCAGCGCAGGGATAGAGCTTTTTGTTTTCTTTTATTTCGGAAATGATATTTATATCAACATCGCTTATAAAAGTAAACGGGTTTGTACTGCTGAAATTGTTTTTTCTCATATCAAAGCGCAATCCCAGTATTCTCCTTGTATCCACATCATTAAAACCTGTTATTTCATATTTTTTCTGAAGAAATTTATATACTCCCTCAGCCGATTCATTTTCATCAATCTTCCAGGTTTTCTTCCATTTTTTCTCCTCGTCCTTTGACTTAAAGGTAAACTTTAACGGAAATTTTGTGGTAAGAGGAAGAGAGTCGATATAGCTCTTATCTATTCTTGTG
>JAUZPZ010000113.1 GCA_030705675.1 Bacillota bacterium | reverse complement strand
CTCAGCTTGTCAAGAAGGACAGCTCCAAGAGGGAATTTATCCTTCTTTTCCGTCATGCGCCCCACTCCTAATTATTTTCTCTTGTATAGTTTAATAGTCCCCCAGCCAAAATCATACCTATCTGCCTCTTTGACAGCGTTGTCTCGGTTATAATTTTTATTCCCTTTGTTACATTTTCAAGCACTATCTCTTGTCCGGCTTTAACCTGTGCGACAGCATCCTTTATCTGCAAAACATCATCTTCATCAATCTTTTCATAATCTTCCGGATTTTTAAATGTAAGCGGAAGTATTCCCGAATTAATAAGATTTGCAACGTGTATTCTCGCAAAAGACTTTACGATTACAGCCTTTATTCCCAAATATAAAGGAGCGAGCGCAGCATGTTCACGGCTTGAACCCTGCCCGTAGTTGCTTCCACCTATTATAAATCCTCCTCCGTTTTCCTTTGCTCTTGCAGGAAAATCAGGATCGCACGGAGTAAGGCAAAACTCCGAAAGATAAGGTATATTGGAACGGAATGGCAGTAGCTTTGCGTTTGAAGGCATAATATGGTCGGTCGTTATGTTATCTTCGACTTTTATAAGTGCCTTTCCTTTAATTGTTTCAGCCAACGGTTTATTTACCGGAAACGGCTTGATATTAGGTCCGCGCACAACTTCCACATCATTATTTTCAGGAGCTGGAGCTATTACCATATTATCATTTATTTTAAAATGCCCCGGCATTTCTATAACAGGATATTCGCCCAGAGTTCTCGGATCCGTAAGTACGCCTGTGATTGCGCTTGCGGCGGCAGTTTCCGGACTTACCAAATATACTTGCGCGGATTTTGTCCCGCTTCTGCCTTCAAAATTTCGGTTAAAAGTACGAAGTGATATGGCGTCAGTTTTCGGAGCCTGACCCATTCCTATGCAAGGCCCGCAGGCAGATTCCAAAATCCTCGCGCCCGCCGCTACCATATCTGCCAAAGCCCCGTTTTCCGCAAGCATCCCAAGCACCTGTTTTGACCCCGGTGCAATTACAAGGCTCACGTCCGGATGAACTGTTTTTCCCTTTAGTATATATGCAACCTTCATCATATCCATATAAGATGAGTTTGTACAGCTTCCTATCGCAACCTGATCTACCTTTATTTTACCTATTTCTTCCAAAGTCTCAACATTATCGGGCATATGAGGCTTTGCCGCCATAGGCACAAGCTTGCCCAAATCTATTGTGAGTTCTTCCTCGTAAACCGCATCCACATCCGGAAGGATTTCAACAAAATCCCCTTCCCTGCCCTGCGCCGCAAGAAACTCGCGCGTTATCTCATCACTCGGGAAAATAGAAGTAGTAGCACCTAATTCTGCACCCATGTTTGTAATTGTTGCGCGCTCTGGCACTGTAAGAGTTTTTACCCCTTCTCCGGCATATTCGATTACCTTGCCCACGCCACCTTTTACGGTAAGAATTGCAAGCACTTCAAGAATTATATCCTTTGCGGCAACCCATGGACTAAGTTTTCCCACAAGATTTACTCTGCATACTTTAGGCATTGTAAGATAGTAAGGACCGCCGCCCATAGCAACGGCAACATCCATTCCGCCAGCTCCTATCGCAAGCATTCCTATACCTCCACCCGTGGGAGTATGACTGTCCGAGCCAAGAAGGGTCATTCCCGGTACTCCAAAGCGTTCCAACTGGACCTGATGGCATATGCCATTTCCAGGACGGGAAAAATAAATGCCGTGTTTTGAAGTGACCGTTTGTATAAATTTATGGTCATCGGCATTTTCAAAACCCGCCTGCAACGTGTTATGGTCTATGTATGCAACGGATTTTTTTGTTTTTACGCGCGGGACACCAATTGCCTCAAACTCAAGATAAGCCATTGTTCCTGTAGAATCCTGAGTCAGTGTCTGGTCAATGCGAATTGAAATTTCCGTACCCGCTTTAAGCTCTCCGCTGATCAAATGTTCCTTGATTATCTTTTGCGCTAAATTTAAACCCATTGATTTAATTACCTCCAAAAAATTATTAACATATCTATTGTATACAATTGCACAATATTTGTCAAGCACTTTGATAAAATTTCTACAATGCTTTTATCCTCACATATTGAAACAACTTTTTTCTTGTGTTATAATATAGGCATTAGAGCTTAATTAAAAGGGGGACTTTTTTTGAACAAGATAACAAGTTTTCAGGTTGACCACACAAAAATGCACGAAGGCCTGTACATTTCCCGCATCGACGGCGATATTACAACCTATGATATGAGAACAAGAAAACCAAATGCCGGTACTTATATGGATAACGGCACAATGCACACCTTTGAGCACATGTTCGCCACATTTGTGCGCAACTCCGCCATTGCTGACAGTATTATTTATTTTGGCCCCATGGGCTGTCAAACCGGGTTTTACCTTCTTGTACGAGGCGCGGAAAATAAAGTTGTAATTGAAATAATAAAAGATATTTTGAAGAATATAATTTCTTATCATGGCGAAGTGTTCGGTTGCAGCGAAATTGAGTGCGGAAACTTTCGCACACTTGACCTGTCCCTTGCCGTAGAGGAAGCAAAAAGGTATTATGAAACCATTAAAAATATAACCGAAAAAGATTTGTCTTATCCGGTTTGAAAGGAAAGTGTTTTATGATAGGAATTATAGGCGCAATGGATATTGAAGTAAACAGTCTTAAAAATGCCGTAGAAAACGCGCAAATAATAAAAATAAGTGGTATAGATTTTGTAAGCGGAAAAATAGACGGGAAAAATGTCGTAATCGCAAAGGCGGGGGTAGGCAAGGTAAACGCCGCCGTATGCGCGCAAACTATGATTCTCGCGTTTCACCCCGATGTGGTTGTAAACACGGGGGTCGCCGGTTCTCTTTCTTCCGCGGCGGGAGTCGGGGATATTGTGATAGGCACTGCCGTAGTACAGCACGATATGGACACTACCCCTCTTGGGGATCCGTCAGGACTCATTCCGGGTATTGACATGGTAAATATGCCATGTTCCGAAAAAGCCCGCGTTCTTCTTGTTAAATGCGCTAAAAAAATAGAGGGCGTAAAAGCCCTTTCCGGAATTATTGCAACAGGTGATATTTTTTTAAACAGTATTGAAAAAAAATCTTGGATCGCCGATACCTTTGGTGCCGTCGCAGGTGAAATGGAAGGCGGCAGTATAGGTCAGGTTTGTATTATAAACGGCGTGGATTTTGCCGTAGTGCGCGCAATATCCGACAATGCTGACGGCTCCTCCCACATTGATTTCAATGAATTTGTAGCTCTTGCCGCCAAAAATTCAGCCGGTCTCATCCTCGAATTTATCAGTCGATACTAAATACCGGAACAATAATACAATCGACAAACTGGTATTTCTTGGATATTATTCATAACGTTGGATCTCCATATCCTTTGGCAAAAAGGATATAAAAACATGTGATAAATCTCCATGTCTTACCGCTGTCTCGATACGGGCGGATAATCCGCTGACAGCATTTCGAAGGTATGTTTTCTCACACTCGTCAATCATATTTAACTCAGCGCAGATACATGAAACAGCATTCTTAATCAGCAGGTCTATTTCCTCTATGCTTTTTTCAGTCAAAGAGGACACGATCTTTTTCCTCTGTTCACAAGTAATATCAAGTGTTCGGGCATCCTGACCAAGCAAAGTCAAACCTATCGCATTCGTCAATGCCGGATCACAAAGATTAAACAGCGTTTCTTCATAATCAGGGATACTGCTCTTGTATAGATTAACGAGCAAATTAATATCAAATTGTTTTAAGAAATCATTTTCAATCTGAATCCTATGGATATACTCTTCAATAAAGCTAATGCCTTTGACTTGATCTGAAATTGGGCAAAGCAGCCAATAGTCAATGCTGCACGGAATCTGATGTGCTTCATAATAGATTTCATATCGTTTGAAGAACAGCCCAAGATTTTTCAATGTTTCAAAAAAATAAGCATTTTGAATACGTGGCATATCTCGCCACATTAACTCCCACTCAACTTTTACTGACTTTCGTTTTTCAATCAATATTTCCTGTCCTCTGCGAATAACAGAGGGCAGGTCCTTTTGAAAAATCTCATCCATTGCTACATTATCAACAGCGGCTACCATTGAAATCGTGTATAGAAGAGATTCCAGCAGTTCCTGTGCCTTTTCAATTGTCAGTGAGGTACTGTCCAAACCATTGTATTTCTCCGACTGCCACTTCAAAAGATTCCATAGCTCCGTTAGGATTCTCTGCTGTTCAGCTTCGGAAAATTGATGTTCTCTGATTAATCCATTTTGATTTTCATGATAATTCAAAACAAATCACCCGCCCCATCAGCATCAGCCGGGTCATAACCCCCTCGCGCGTATCTGCACAAAGCATCCAAGGACGTTCCAATCAAATATTCAGAAGAACCTTGTGCTCTACCGTTGAAAACGGAAACCATAAACTCAATCAGTTCATCGTCAGTAAACCGGTCAAGCGATTCGCTCTTATAGTAATAAAATGCCTCCTGAAGTTCTGCCAACGTACTTTCGTAGTTTTCCTGTTCAAGATATGGCGAGTCACAAAATGCATAGATCAATTTGGGCAATATCCCACCGGCGAACTCAATGCGACCGGAATTCTTCAAGGCATCTATTCTGCATTCTACGAGTTCAACTATATTATCTTCATTCAAAGTCAGTCCATATTGACAAGTGAAATCATTACAGACCCTTATTTCCTGTTTTGCGTTTTCCAGAGCAAGCTGATTCTGGTTTTTAATGATTTTCAGTATATTATCCATTAAATCGACTCCTCTTCTAATTGTAGAACAATATATGTAACACAATAAGCCTATGTGAACAAAAACTCTATCCACGGTAAATAGTCCTCACATCATATCGATGGAGGTTTTTGCCTACATATCTCCCCTTGATATCTATACAACCGTCTCAGTTGTACAACGAATTGACGAAATAAGGACATTCCCTGCTTGTGCTTGTCATAATACGCGCCGTCTCATCTTCATCCATATCCACAGTGCAGACATAACCCTCATATTCTTCATCATATTTATAATTCACACAGTCATCACAATTTAATTTCATTTTAATCCTCCGACTATTTCGCCCGCAAAAACTACCGCAAGGCACAAAAACACGCTTAGTACAACATAAATTGCCGCAACACCCACGTGCCCGTTTTTAAACAGATTATATGTATCAAGGGAAAACGTCGAAAAGGTTGTAAACCCTCCGCACAATCCTGTTTTCAGAAAAAGCAGGAGATTCTTCTCAACATTCATTTTTGATGCCAAGGCGGCAATTATACCTATGACCAAAGCTCCCGCAATATTTATAAGCAGAGTATTTATAGGAAACAGCTCATTGCCTTTTATAGGAACAAGTCCTATAAGATAACGAAACACCGACCCTATAAATCCTCCCACTCCTACAAACAGACAACTTACCATTACATG
>JAUZPZ010000112.1 GCA_030705675.1 Bacillota bacterium | reverse complement strand
TTGGATTGCCTGTACAATACATTCCGGATTTTGCAGTATGTGCGATGGCAGGTGCTTTGTCTGGAAGCGTAAAGGCACCCGTAACAAGTATCTTGCTTACTGCAGAAATGACAGGTTCTCTTATTCATTTGCTTCCGGTTGCGGCTTGCTCTTTTATTGCATTGTTTTTGTCGGATGCTTTAAAGACAACTCCGATTTATGAAGCATTGCTGGAAAGAATTGTAGAAAATAATAAGGATAATCAAAATAATAAACTCGGCGGAATGATTGAAGTTTCGGTTGAAATGGGTAGTATAGTGGCAAATAAAATGGTACGAGAGATAGATTGGCCACAGGGCACATTGCTTGTAGGAATACATAGAGGAAATAAAGACATCGTTCCAAATGGACATACCAAAATATTCTCGGGGGATTATCTGATTATTTTGTCCACTGAAAATACATATAAAGATTTAAATGTTAATATCGAAGACCTATGTCATGCAAAAGAGTAGATTAAGCCATCTTGGAGAGGGAAAAGGCTATGAAGTAGTCGAAAAATTACAACTGAAAGATATGAAATAAAATACAATTGCTTATGCACATTATAAGCAAGATGTAAACTTAAACATAAAAAGTAAGGGCACCCTACGTTACATTTCGTAGAGTGCCTTTCTCGTTTTTACTCTTTTGCATCTACTGTTACGCAGAGCATTACCTAACAGAAAGTCACTGAATAGTGACTATTTTTGGCTTACGATGACAGATCATCATCCTCTTTTTTTGCATTATCGGTAAGCTCATCAGATATTTCTGTGGATAATTTCGAATTAAACAGATATGCTTTTAGGGCTCTGTTTTTTAAATAATTTCGTTTATACAATTTCATGATTAGATAACACAGTGTATAAAATGCTACCATAGAAGCCCCGGTGACCAGACCGGAAGCTTGTCCCGAAACAAAGGGCATGCTGATAATAGCAACGATTAAAAATACCAAAACAATCAAAGAGGAATAGGGAAATCCGCGCATTCTGAATTCCCCCTTAGCGGGACGACCGTCTTTTATGCTGAGACGAATGTGTGTCGCCATGATGGCGGCATAGGTGAAAAGTACTGCAAAGCCACCGGAGCTAATCAAAAACAGATACACTCTTGGCGCCAAAAGTGCAAGCCAAAGTCCCAGCAGTATGGATAAGCCGGAAAATAATATTCCGTGATAAGGGACATCTTTTTTATCGATTAAAAATCCGGGGGCAAATCCTTCATTCGCAAGAGAGCGCATCATTCTGCCAAGCCCAAACAGGGCGGCAAACATGGTTGAAAGAATGGCTGTCATTAAAATGATATTGATTGAAGCTCCTGCCCAGCCGATCCCCAAGGCCTCCAATGCTGCAACCATTGCACTTTTGTTTTCACTTAAGCTATTCGTTGGAATCAGCGGAAGCATTACAGCAGAGGAAAGAATGTAAAGTCCTAAAAGGCTGACCACCGTGTAGCGGATTGCTTTAGGAATTGTTTTTTGAGGGGTGTCTGCTTCGGAAGCGGCCAACCCAATGACTTCAAAACCGGCATATGCGAACATCACAACGAGTATGCTCCCGGCGATCCCCATAATGCCGCCCGGCATCAAAGGCTCGTTTGCCAACGCACCAATTCCCACTGCCGGCTTTCCAGGATATAATCCAACAATTAGAGACATTGCAATCAGAATAAAAAAGATAATGGCAACAACTTTGACAGTTGCCAAAGCACTCTCAAATTTGCTTAATTTATCTGCCCCCAGTAAATTGATCAGGGTAACGCAGATGATGATGATGCTTCCCAAAAACGAGATGGAGAGGGTAGGAAACCATTTACGTACCAAAATAGATACTGCAGTTGCTTCACTGGACATTGCAAAAACCATACCGGTCCAGTATACCCAACCCACCAAAAAACCTGCCCCCTGTCCGAATGCTTGTGCAGCAAAGGTACGAAAGGAACCGCTGTCAGGATTTTTAATTGTCATTTCAGAAAGCGCATATAAGATATAATGAACCATTACACCGCATAGTACAAATGTTATGATAACAGCAGGACCTGCCGCATGGATTGGCACAGATGAGCCTAGAAAAAACGAGCCTCCGATCACAGAGCCTAATCCCATCATGGTAAGCTGCCGTGCCGACAATCCGTTACTTGCTTTTTTCATATATAGTCTCCGTATAATTAATAATAGTATATATTATTACTAAATATTTAAAATAAATACGGAGCTATTTTATTTGCACATCAAATATCTTCCACCATACGGTATCCCACGCCAACCTCTGTCAAAATATACTTCGGTTCGGCAGGGTTTTTTTCCAGTTTTCTACGTATATTAGCCATATTGACGCGAAGCGTCTGGGTTTCGTTTGTGTATGGTCCCCAAATTTCTTTGATAATGAAATCGTGAGTAAGCACCTTCCCGATATGCTTAGAAAGAAGGACGATGATTTTATATTCAATGGGCGTAAGATGCAGTTTTTCCCCTTCAAGACTTACACACCGTTTCTCATAGTCTATGTGTAATTCACCGACCGTTACGCTCTGGGTTTGGGCGCTATTAATATCAGCTTTTTTCTGACTATGCCGTAGCTCAGTGCGAATTCGGGCAAGCAGCTCTGCACTGCCGAAAGGCTTCGTAATATAATCGTCCGCTCCGAGGTCAAGTGCTTCAACCTTTTCGCGTTCATGCCCGCGTGCAGACACCACAACAATAGGGATACCTGTCCACATCCGCAAGCTTTTTAACACCTCGACTCCATCCATATCCGGAAGACCCAAGTCAAGCAAAATCAAATCCGGCACATGTGATGCTGTCAAAGATATAGCTTCGCCGCCTTTTTCTGTTTTGATTGCGTTATATCCATTAGAGGTCAAGATTGCTGAAATAAAATTGGAAATTCCTTCTTCATCCTCAACAATTAAAATAAGTGGCTTATTCTCCATCTGTGTTACTTCCTTTCAAGGGTAGAGTAAAGCGGAAAATGGCACCTCCGGTGGGTTTGTTCTCAGCTTCAATTTTACCATTGTGCGCCTTTATAATAGACATACAAATAGATAACCCTATCCCCATACCTCTTGACGAATCGGAACTTTTTTTGCTTGGTAAGTACCCTTCAAACAGGTGAGGCAAATCCTCTTTTGCAATTCCCTGTCCATTATCTATTACTTCAAATACCGCAGATTCACTGCATTTTTTCACATTGACCTCAATTATGGAATCCTCAGGCGAATGTTTCACCGCATTTTCTAAAAAGTTAATTAAAACCTGTGTAATCAAGGTAGCGTCCATTGGAACCTCCAAAAGCTCATCAGGTACCTTGACGGAAATTTGACGCTCGGAAAATCTTTTTCTGATGCGGCTGATCGCCTCCGCTACCACTTCCTCTGCCGCCTCCATTGTTTTAGATACATTCATAGTACCCTCATTAATTCTTGTGACCGACAGCAAATTTTCTACCATACGGATTAGCCATTGAGAGTCATCTTTAATCGTTGATGCCAGCTTTCTATTTGTATCCTGATCCATTGACACGCCATTTTCTAATAGTACAGAGCTTGCACCGAGTATTCCCGTAAGAGGAGTCCGCAAATCATGTGAAATCGCGCGCAGCAGATTGCTTCTCATCTTTTCTTTTTCCGACTCAACCAAAATTTTTTGCTGTTTATCGGACAGGGATTGACGTTCTAACGCCATAGCCACCTGTGAAACGATCATTTTCAAAAAAGAACGGCTGTTTTGACCCAGTTTACCCTTTTTGCATGAAATTCCGATTACGCCAAGAACCTTCCTTTGTGAGATGACAGGCATATAATATACGCCTGCTCCCATCAGCGTATCCGTACCTGCTCCGGCATACTTTTGATTGGCAAATACCCAATGCGCAACAGCCCGTTCAGCTTCTTCCTGCATAAAATCTGTATCTACCTCATGTTCTGCGGCAATGAGTGTGCCAAGCCCGCCAAATTGAGGATCGGATGTATAAAAAATAATTGAACGATCAAAGAGGTTTGTAATATACTGACCTGTTAAATTCACAATATTGTCAAGACCTCTTGTCGCCAACAGTTTTTTATTAATTTCATATAACACTTCCGTTCGACGTTCGCGCTCCACGGCAAGCCGTGCCTGCGTTTTAATCCTGAAAGTCAGCGCGCTTGTAATTAAAGCCACTAAAAGCATGATCAGAAAGGTAACAGGATAGCCCTTCCGAAAGGCATTGAAAGTAAAATATGGCTCGGTAAAAAAGAAGTTAAATGTCAGCACGCTGATGATTGAAGAGATAACTCCATAGGCGTACCCTGTGGTAATCCTTGAAACCACCAACACGGACAGTATATAAACCATAATGATATTCTGATCACCGAGATCAAACGCGCGTAGTCCAAAGGACAAAAATGTCGCCACTGCAAGCAGACCAAGTGCTTTAACGGTATCCAACCACGAAAAGTACAGGTTTTTGCGCCACAACTTATGTTTTGTTTTTTTGTATGATCGTTTCGTTAGTTTCCCAGGAATAATATGCACTTCCACACTGGGCAGCAGGGATATGAGCTTATCTTCTAAATCCAATTCAAATAGGTTCTTCAGCGTCTTTTTGTTTCTGCTCTTGCCAATCACTATATTGGTAATCCCAGAAAGCTTTGCATATTCTGCCACGACAGAAGCAACATCATAGCCATTTAAGGTTACAAGCTCCGCCCCAAGCTTTTCAGCTAATTCCATATTTACAGCTATGGTTTTCTTTTCGGTATCCCCCGAATAATCGCTTTCAAGATTTTCTACGTATACTGCCGTCCAAGGCACATGAAACGCCTCGGCTGTTCTTGCTGTCCAGCGTATGCATTTGGCTGCGGACAGCGAGGGACTGATACATACGAGCAGCTTCATATTTGCCATTTTGCCGGACATGCTCCGACCGTTTTGATTTTCGCTACTGATTCTGTCGGCTGCCTTTCGCATTGCGATTTCACGGAGCAACCGAAGGTTTTCTTTTGTAAAGAAATTATTCATTGCTGTCTGCGCTCTTTCAGGACGATAGATTTTCCCAGCCTCAAAGCGTTTTAACAATTCATCCGGCTCAATATCAATCAGTTTTACCTTGTCTGCGTGATCGAAAATGTAATCCGGCACAGTTTCTTGTACAGCCACTTTTGTTATACTCTGTACTATATCATTCAGGCTTTCGATATGCTGAACATTGACAGTTGTGTACACATCAATTCCCGCGTTTAATAATTCCTCAATGTCCTGATACCGTTTCTTGTTTCGTACACCGGATGCATTGGAATGCGCAAGCTCATCTACCAGGATGAGCGCAGGCTTTCTTTCAAGTGCAGCATCCAAATCGAATTCCTTCAATTCTATATTGCGGTACATAATATTTTTGGGTGGTAATGTAGGCAACCCGTCAAGTAAATGAAGTGTTTCTGGACGCGTATGCGGCTCCACATACCCAAC
>JAUZPZ010000111.1 GCA_030705675.1 Bacillota bacterium | reverse complement strand
CTGTGATAAAGAATAAAAATGAATTTACACCTATGATGCGTCAGTATCTTGAAACAAAAAGCCAGTATGAGGACTGTATTCTGTTTTACAGGTTAGGCGATTTTTACGAAATGTTCTTTGAGGACGCGATAAAGGTATCAAGGGAACTTGAACTTACTCTTACAGGCAAAGACTGCGGACAGGAAGAACGCGCGCCGATGTGTGGTATCCCCTACCACGCGGCGAACAATTATATACCAAAGCTTATCGAACGGGGATATAAGGTAGCCATATGTGAGCAGATGGAGGACCCCGCCCTGGCAAAAGGAATTGTAAAGCGCGACGTAATACGCGTTGTTACCCCCGCTACAATTACCGATGACACCGCGGTGGATATTACAAAAAACAATTTTCTTGCCGCTGTATGCAAAAAAAACAAGCATTTGGGAATAGCTTTTTTGGATTTTTCAACAGGGGAGCTTTACTGCACAGATATTGATAAGGACATGTATAATAATTATGATGCGGAGCTTGCGCGATTTAGTCCTTCTGAGGTGTATTTTTCACCGGCGGCGGGCAAAGATAAAAGCCTGTTTGAAACTGCAAAGGAAAAATATTCCTGCTATGTTTCTATCGGAGAAGAAAGTGAGTTCGAAACCGAAAACGCCCTTAAAACAATAGAAATACAATTTGGTAAAACGCCCGCAGGGCTTGGAATGAAAGAGGACGGTCTGTGCGTCAACGCCGTGGGCGCGGCGCTTGAATACATAATTAAAACTCAGAAAACAACGATAAACCACATAAGCTGTGTGGAATATTATGAAATAAATCAGTTTATGGACATTGACGTAAACTCCGGAAGAAATTTGGAAATTACGGAAAATATGCGGGGTAGAGGCAAAAAGGGCAGCCTTCTTGGCGTTCTTGACAAAACTTCGACCGCCATGGGCGCGCGTATGCTTCGTTATTGGCTGGAACACCCGCTTATAAACCCCGTTACTATAAATAACCGTCTTGCCGGAGTGGAAGAGCTTTACGGCTCGATGGAAATGAGAGATGAACTGGTCGAAATCCTAAATGATGTAAGGGATATTGAACGGCTCACGGCAAAGATAGTGTGCAAGAGCGCGAACGCCAGAGATGTACAGGCTTTGGGGAAATCCCTAAACCACCTTCCCTCTTTTGGAAATCTTCTTGCGCGTTGCCGCAGTAAAATAATCACAAGCCTTGCGTCCAGCTTGGATTTGCTTAAAGATGTAGACTTTCTCATAAGCATGGCAATTGCAGACAATCCGGGAATGAGCGTAAAGGACGGCGATATAATTCGAGAGGGATTTAACGAAACTCTTGACAGTTATCGCTCAGCGGCAAAAGACGGCAAAAAATGGATAGCCGATGTTGAGCGCGAAGAGCGCGAAAAAACCGGGATAAAAAATCTTAAAGTAGGTTATAACCGTGTATTCGGATACTATATAGAAATATCAAATTCAAATAAGGACAAGGTTCCGGACTATTACATAAGAAAACAGACTCTTACAAACGGAGAGCGGTTTATAACACCCAGACTTAAAGAAATAGAAACCCTTATAATAGACGCTCAGGACAAAATGATACAGCTTGAATATGACCTGTTTTGCGATGTAAGGGACAAAATCGCTAATGAACACGAACGCCTTCAGGCGTCCGCAAAGGTAGTATCCACTATAGATTGCCTTAATTCGCTTGCTCTGGCGGCGGCTAAAGGCAACTATGCAAAACCGATAGTAGACACTTCGGATGCAATTGATATAAAAGACGGCAGACATCCTGTTGTTGAAAGTATGTCAGATACTATGTTTGTTCCGAATGATACCCACCTTAACTGTGAAAGTGAGCGGCTGGCGATAATAACCGGCCCTAACATGGCGGGAAAATCAACTTATATGCGGCAGGTGGCGATAATTACGCTTATGGCGCAGATAGGCAGTTTTGTTCCCGCAAGCAGCGCACATATAGGGGTGATAGATAAAATATTTACACGTGTCGGAGCCTCTGACGATCTTTCGTCGGGACAGAGCACATTCATGGTTGAGATGAGCGAGGTTGCAAACATACTTAAAAATGCGACCAAAAAAAGCCTTATAATATACGATGAAATCGGGCGAGGAACCAGCACATATGACGGTCTGTCCATTGCGTGGGCAGTGCTTGAATATACCGCTGACAAGCGCAAGTGCGGCGCGAAAACCTTGTTTGCCACACATTATCACGAGCTTACTTCGCTTGAGGACAAGCTTGATGGAATAGTAAACTACAGCACGGCTGTGAAAAAACGCGGAGATGATATTATCTTTCTGCGCAAAATTGTGCGCGGCGGAGCAGACGACAGCTATGGGGTTGAAGTTGCGCGTCTTGCCGGAGTGCCGGATGTGGTCATAACCAGGGCAAAGGAAATTCTTGAGGGAATGGAAAAAGATAACAAGTCGGTTATTATAAAAGGCGGCAATAAGCATGAAGGTACACAGGGGCAACTTAGTCTTACGAGTACCGATAGTGAAGTGGAAGAAAAGCTTTCAAAGCTTGACCTTAATACGATAACGCCCATCGAGGCGCTCAGCATACTTTATGACTTGAAAAAAATACTCTGATTTTAAATTCTGATTTTAAATATGGAAGGCGGTGAACGGAAATGCTCGTAAAAGTGCTGGACACTAACCTTGCGAATATGATAGCGGCAGGTGAGGTTGTTGAAAGACCTTCCTCCGTGGCAAAAGAACTTTGTGAAAACTCGATAGATGCCGGAGCAACCTCCGTTACCGTTGAAATAAGCGGCGGCGGACTGCGTAAGCTTTCGGTTACGGATAACGGATGCGGACTGCATCCTGACGATATGGAAACGGCTTTTTTGCGCCACGCGACAAGCAAAATTTCCTCGCCCAAAGATTTAGATTCGATAATGACTCTGGGTTTTCGCGGAGAGGCGCTTGCAAGCATAGCGGCAGTAGCAAAAGTGACCATGTTCTCAAAAATGGAGGGCGGCTCTTTTGGCAAACGTGTAATAATGGAAGGCGGACACCTTATTGAAAGCGGCCCTGCAGGCTGTCCGGTAGGGACATCGCTGGTAGTGGAAAATCTGTTTTTTAACACCCCGGCGCGTATGAAATTTTTAAAGAAGGATTATACCGAGGCGGGTTATGTTGAAGAAGTCGTGCGCAAACTTGCGCTTGCCCACCCTGAAATCTCTTTCCGTTTTGTTTCGGACGGCAAGGAAAAGGTATTTACTCCGGGTGACGGAAGCTTAAAAAGCGCGGCTTATGCCATATACGGAAAGGACGTGTCGGGGCAGCTTGTTCCTCTCGAATATTCCGAGGGAGGAATTAAAATAACGGGTCTTGCGGGCAACATGACGCTGTACCGTAAAAACCGCGGATTGCAGAGCCTTTATGTGAATAACAGATGCACAGTGAACCGTACTATGACGGCGGCTCTGGAAGAAGGCTATAAAAGCATGATCCCCATAGGTTGTTTTCCGGTGGCTATAATTAAGCTTGATATTAATCCTACGCTTGTGGACGTAAATGTTCATCCGGCAAAGCTTGAGGTTAAGTTTTTTGAGGAGAATAAAATTTATTCGGCTGTTTACTGGGCTGTAAAAAATGCGGTCTGTGTAAAAGTAATGCCCAAAATTGACGCTTCTCCCGGAAGCGATAAGCCGATTATAAGCAACTCTTATTCCCCGGGGAAACCAAATTTCGCGGCAAGTATTAATTCCGTTCGGGAGGAACCTCACGGCGATACTTCAAAATATGAGTATAAGCCTACGGCGGCTCAACAAAGGGAAGTTGTTTTTCAGCAGAAACCTCATGTTTTTGAAAATTGTGAAAGCTTTGACAGCAAATTCGAAAAGGAAAAGCCTGCCGGTGCATCGAATAAAGAAAATGATATAACAGATAAAGTTTTTGAGGAAACACCCGCCGGAGCGGATAAAAAGATAGACAATATTGAATTTGTTCAGACCGCTGTTTTTGATACTTCAGAAAGCTATAAAATTATCGGGCAGCTGTTTAATACATATATTTTGGTGGAAGAGGGCGGCAACCTTGTGCTTATTGATCAGCACGCCGCACATGAACGGCTGATTTACGAGCGGCTTGTAAGGGAAAAGGCGGAAAAGAAAATAATGCCCCAGATGCTGCTTATGCCGGAGATTATAAGCCTTACCCCGACGGAATTCACAGCCGCAATGGAAAACAAACCTTTTTTTGAAGAAATAGGCTATGAAATAGAGGAATTCGGGGATAACGACATAGCGGTGAGAGGTATACCCTATGTAATAACAAAGGAGCAGATACGCGACAGTGTCGTTGAGATAATAGATAACCTAAGGGCAAGTAAGCATGGCACAGAAACAAGCCGCGGCGAGAGGATATTATATACCATTGCCTGCAAAGCCGCGGTAAAAGGGCACGATAAGCTCACAATGGCCGAAATGGAGGCGCTTGTAAAACAAGTCAGGGAGTCGGAAAAGACCATAACCTGTCCTCACGGAAGGCCGGTGCGCACCGCCGTAACAAAAACATTCATCGAAAAATTATTTAAGAGGTTGTAGCCATGATACCATTGGTTATTATAGCGGGACCTACCGCATCGGGCAAAACCGCACTTTCGGTAGAGCTTGCAAAAAGGCTGGACGGGGAAATTGTTTCGGCAGATTCCATGCAGATTTATAAATATATGGATATTGGCACGGCAAAACCGACCGCCGCTGAAAGGCGCGGCATCCCCCATCATATGATGGATATTATTCTTCCTACGGAGGATTTTTCCGTTGCGGACTATTCTTCCATGGCGCATAAAGTGATCGCGGATATTCATTCGCGCGGGAAGCTTCCTATAATGGTGGGAGGAACGGGGCTTTATATTGATACTGTTGCCGACAATATTGTTTTGGGCGAGGCCGTGGGAGATGAAAAAATCCGCGCTCAGCTGGAAGAATTTGCAGAGACAAACGGCAACGCGGCGCTTCATAAGCTTCTTGAGGAAATTGACCCCGAAAGCTACGAAAATCTTCACGAAAATGATATAAAAAGAGTTATACGCGCCATTGAGATATACCGCGTTACGGGCAAAACGATAGGTGAACATAACCGCAGGAGCCGAACTGCTCCGAAAATTTATAAAACTGTTAAACTTGCGGTGGCATGGGACAGAAATGTGCTATACGAGCGAATAAACAGGCGTGTTGACGAAATGATTGAATCTGGTTTGGAAAAAGAAGTTAGGGCCTGCCTTGAACTTGGCGTAACCGAAAAAAACACTTCGATGCAGGCGATAGGTTATAAAGAAATGCTTGGGTTTATAAAAGGCGTATGTACCCTTGAAGAAGCGGTGGATAAAATAAAAATGGAGAGCCGAAGATACGCCAAAAGGCAGCTTTCATGGTTCAAAAGAGGAAATATTTATTGGCTTGCGCCGCGCGATGATATTGCGGACAGAGCCCAGGCTGTTATAAGGGGAGAATTG
>JAUZPZ010000110.1 GCA_030705675.1 Bacillota bacterium | reverse complement strand
GGAAATTATAAAGAAAGCGGCGGAAAATATCCGTGCTTTTCATAGCAGACAAGTGCGCAGCAGCTTAGTCATAAGTGAAAATAAAGGTATAGTTATAGGTCAGAAAGTAATACCTATTGAGAAGGTCGGTCTTTATGTTCCCGGCGGTACGGCGGCGTATCCTTCAACTGTGCTTATGGACTCGATTCCCGCAAAAATCGCCGGCTGCAAGGAAATAGTTATGGTAACTCCGGCAAGGAACGGAAAAATAGATCCGGTAATTCTTGCGGCGGCGAGAATCGCTGGCGTGGACAAAATATTTAAGGTGGGTGGCGCACAAGCAATTGCGGCCCTTGCTTTCGGAACGGAGTCTATTCCCAAGGTGGATAAAATAGTGGGACCAGGCAATGCTTTCGTAGCGGAGGCAAAAAAGCAGGTATTTGGGAAGGTTGCTATTGATATGATTGCGGGACCAAGCGAGATTTTGGTGGTGGCAGATAAAACCTGTAACCCGGTTTATGTCGCGGCAGATATGCTTTCGCAGGCGGAACACGACAAAATGGCTACGGCAGTGCTTGTGACGGATAGTGAAAAGCTTGCGCAAGAGGTGCAGCTTGAGCTTGAAAGGCAAATTCCACAGCTTGAGCGGAAGGAAATTGCAAGGGAGTCTATTGATATAAACGGTAAAATTATAATAGCTAAGGATATTCCTACCGCCGTTGATATATCGAATGAGCTTGCGCCGGAACATTTGGAGCTTTGCATGGATAATCCATTTGATTATCTTGACAGGGTAAAACACGCCGGATCGGTATTTATGGGAAAATATTGTCCAGAAGCATTGGGAGACTATTTTGCAGGTCCTAATCATACCCTTCCGACAAGCGGAACGGCAAGATTTTCAAGCCCGCTTTCGGTTGATGATTTTGTAAAGAAGACGCAGTTTACTTATTATACGAAAGAGGCTCTTTCGAAAGTGGCGGGTGACATTGCCTATTTTGCGAAAAAGGAAGGTCTGGGCGCTCACGCTAAAAGTGCGGTAAGCAGATTTGAGGAAAATAAATGAGCAGATTTTTTAGCGGCAAATATGAGTCGCTCGAGGCATACATACCGGGTGAGCAGCCGCAGGATATGAAATATATAAAACTTAACACAAATGAGTCTCCTTTTCCGACGTCGCAAAAAGTTGCCAATATGACGGAAAAAGAATGTGTCAGTTTGCGGCTTTATTCCGACCCAGAGTGTACGGCGTTAAGGGAAAAACTGGCGCAGCTATATAAAGTGGAAGATGAAAATGTGCTGGTTACAAACGGCTCGGATGAAATTTTGAATTTTGCTTTTATGGCGTTCGGAGATACAAGCCACCCCTTTGTATTTCCTGATGTAACATACGGGTTTTATACTGTATTTGCAGATGTAAACGGTGTGCCGTATGAGGAAATTCCTCTGATGGACAATTTTAAGATAAATATAAATGACTATATCGGGCTAAACAAAAATATTGTGATTGCAAACCCGAACGCGCCGACAGGAATAGCTCTTAAAAGGGAGCAGATTGAAAAAATCATAAAAAGCAATCCGGACGCGGTGGTGGTTGTTGACGAGGCATATGTGGATTTCGGAGCGGAGTCATGTATACCTCTTATAAATAAATATGACAATCTTTTGGTTGCGCAAACTTTTTCAAAATCACGTTCCATGGCAGGGGCAAGGTTAGGTTACGGAATAGCTTGTAAAGAGCTTATACGCGACCTTAATACAATTAAATATTCTACGAACCCATATAATGTGAATCGGCTTACCATGGCCGCCGGTATAGCTGCGCTTGAAGAAAATGACTATTATATGGAAAACTGCAAAAAAATTGAAGATATAAGGCAGTTTACAGCAAATGAGCTTGAAAAAAGAGGCTTTGAAGTGCTTCCTTCAAGGACAAATTTTATATTTGCAAAATCTGATAAAATCAGCGGTGAAAAGCTGTATCTTTCATTGAAGGAAAGAGGAGTGCTGATCCGCCATTTTACAAAGGAAAAAATAAAGGATTATAATAGGATCACAATAGGCACAAGACAAGAGATGGAGATATTTTTAAATACCGTGGACGAAATTATTAAACAGGAGGAATAATACATGAGAGAAAGTAAAATCAACAGAAAAACCGCCGAGACAAACATAGCACTAAAGCTTAATTTGGATGGAACAGGGGCGGGTAAAACCACTACAGGCTGTGGATTTCTCGACCATATGCTTACTCTTTTCGCAAAGCACGGCAGATTTGACATTGAAGTAGAATGTAGTGGAGATATTAATGTGGATTACCATCATACGGTAGAGGATGTGGGCATTACCCTTGGCAAGGCGTTTAACGAGACTATAGGCGATAAAAAGGGAATTTGCCGCTACGGCAGTATGCTGCTGCCTATGGACGAAGCACTCATACTTGCGGCAGTGGATATTTCCGGCAGAAGTTTCCTTGTGTATGACGTGAATATTCCGACGGAAAAGGTGGGAGATTTTGATACCGAGCTTGCCGAGGAGTTCTTTATAGCGTTTACCCGTCAGGCAAATATTACGCTGCATATCAAACAATTGGACGGCAGCAACTCTCATCATATAATTGAAGGAATATTTAAAGCTGTTGCAAGGGCAATGGCACAGGCGGTAAAAATAGATGAGGAATATAGAGATGAAATTCCATCAACGAAGGGTATGTTATGATAGCAATAATTGATTATGGTGTCGGAAACTTGTTTTCTCTTAAAAGTTCATTGATATCTATAGGTGAAGAGGTTGTTTTAAGCGGAGAACCCGAAATTATTAAAAAGGCGGACAGAATAATTCTGCCGGGAGTAGGCGCTTTTTTCGATGCGGCACGTAAGCTGAAAAGCACGGGTCTTGACAGCATACTACTTGAACAGGCGGCAATCGGAAAACCGCTTATGGGAATATGTCTTGGAATGCAGCTCCTTTTTGAAAAAAGCTACGAATACGGAGAACATGAAGGGCTTGGGCTTATACCGGGAAATGTAAAGCCTATCGAAGATGTGATTCCCACCGGGTATAAAATTCCCCATATTGGCTGGAACGCGCTGCAAAAAGTAGGGGATAACCCTGCTTTGAAATATGTAAATGACGGCGACTGTGTGTATTTTGTTCATTCATATTACGCCACGGACTGTGA
Organism: Bacillota bacterium; assembly: GCA_030705675.1. GTDB lineage: Bacteria > Bacillota > Clostridia > RUG12999 > RUG12999 > RUG12999. The sequence goes on along the minus strand of JAUZPZ010000110.1, from coordinate 2,420 downwards.
CGAGTCAGTCATTGCGGTAACTGAGTACGGTGCGCCTCTTACGGCGGCGGTGGCGAAAAATAACGTGTACGGCTGTCAGTTTCATCCTGAAAAAAGCGGTAATATAGGGCTTTCAATACTTAAGGCATTTTGCGAATTATAAAGAGGTAATAAAAATGAAGATATTTCCGGCGATAGATTTATTTGAGAAAAAAGCGGTGCGTTTGCTCAAAGGCGATTATAACCAAATGACGGTTTATAATGATAATCCCGCGGCAGTAGCGGAAGGCTTCAGGGAGTGTGGCGCACAGTATATACATATGGTTGACCTTGAAGGGGCGAAAAATGGTACAACCCCGAATTTTGAAATTGTTGAGCAGGTTGCACGGACGAGTGGACTTAAAGTCGAAATAGGCGGCGGAATACGCTCGGAGGAGATTATAAAGAAATACCTTGACGCGGGGGTTATGCGTGTTATATTGGGTACTGCCGCGTTTTGCGATGAAAAATTTTTGTGTGATATGATTGACAAATACGGTGAAAAAATTGCGATCGGTGTTGATGTAAAAAAAGGTATGGTTGCAATAAAAGGCTGGACGCAGACAAGCGGAACAAGCGGATTTGAATTTTGCAAAAAGTTACAGAAGATTGGCGTAAAGACAGTAATTTGCACGGATATATCAAAAGACGGCGCAATGAAAGGCACAAACATTGAGTTGTATAAAGAAATGTCCGAAAAGTTTGATATGGATATTATAGCATCGGGCGGGGTTTCCACTATCGAGGACGTAAAGGCTCTTCGTGCCATGGACATTTACGGAGCTATTTTGGGACGCTCGATATATATAGGCGGAATTGACCTGAAAGAGGCAGTAGAGGTGAGCAAATGATAACTAAGAGAATAATACCCTGTCTTGATGTAAAGGACGGCAGAGTGGTAAAAGGTGTAAATTTTTTGGGTCTTGCGGATGTTTCATCTCCTGTTAAACTGGCGGAATTTTATTCGCAAAACGGGGCGGATGAACTGGTTTTTTATGATATAACCGCATCTGCCGAGGGGAGAAAACTTTTTACCGAAATTCTTACTATGGTTGCTTCGAAAATATTTATACCGCTTACTGTAGGCGGCGGAATAAATACGGTTGAGGATTTTGACAGAGTGCTCAAATGCGGAGCCGATAAAGTGAGCGTAAATTCGGGGGCAATTAAAAACCCTGATCTGATATCTTCTGCGGCACAGCGTTACGGAAACCAGTGCGTAGTAATTTCAGCCGATGTAAAACGGGTGGACGGCGTATTCCGTGTGTTCGCAAAGGGCGGACGGGAAAACACGGGTATGGAAGCAATTTCGTGGATAAAACGATGTGTCGATATGGGCGCGGGTGAGGTTGTGCTGAACTCAATTGACACAGACGGGGTTAAACAAGGGTTTGATCTTGAGATGCTGTACGCCGTATCGAATGCTGTAAACGTGCCGGTAATCGCTTCTGGGGGAGCGGGATGTATTGATGACTTTATAACGCTTTTTAAAACTCTGCCAAAGGTGGACGCCGGGCTTGCGGCATCTATTTTTCATTTTGGAGAAGTGTCTATCGAAGCACTTAAAAAAGAGCTTGCTCAAAATGGTATAACAGTAAGAAAGTGAGATATGCTTATGTTTGATATTAATAAACTTAAATTTGACGAGAGAGGACTTATTCCGGCTATAGTAATAGATGCGGAAACCGACAAGGTACTTACCCTTGCTTACATGAATAAAGAAAGTCTTGAGATTTCTATTAAAAAAAATCTTACGTGTTTTTGGAGCAGATCAAGGCAAGAGCTTTGGCTTAAAGGGGAAACTTCAGGTAACTATCAGCACATTGTAAAAATTGTTACGGATTGTGACAGAGATACGCTTGCTGTTTATGTAAAAAAAGATGGACCAGCGTGCCATAAAGGCACAGACAGCTGCTTTAATGAAGCCGTGTACGAGAATGACCAGCTTGGAGTATTTTCCTATGACGGTCTTATGAAAATGATAGAAATGCGCAAAACAAATAAGAAGGAAGGTTCCTACACAACTTATCTTTTTGAAAAGGGTGTTGACAAAATGCTCAAAAAGATAGGAGAGGAGTCGACAGAAGTCATAATTGCAGCAAAGTCGGACGACAAAAAGGAGACGGTTTACGAGATTGCCGACCTTGCTTATCATGTTATGGTTCTTATGATCGAAAAGGGCATTTCCCTTGAGGATATACATGATGAGCTTGCGGCGCGCCATGTTATAGATCACAAAGTAAAGCAGGAAAAAATGACATGATAAAGACTAATTTTCATACGCACACGGTGTTTTGTGACGGAAATGATACAGTTGAAGAGCTTGTACGAGCAGCGGAAGAAAAAGGGTTTGACGCCCTTGGCTTTTCGGGGCACAGTTATCTGCTGTTGGATGGCACGAG
>JAUZPZ010000011.1 GCA_030705675.1 Bacillota bacterium | reverse complement strand
GACTGCAACTTCTTTCAAATGCATTCCTATAAGTGTATCACCTATATCAATCCCCGCATTAGCGCGGATTTTTTCCACTGCCACAGGATGATCAAACGCCGCATAGGCACTTGTCGCAAGAGAGCCGCCCGCCTTTATCTGTGGCACTACGTTTACAGGCTCCAGACCGTACTTTTCGGCGCATTCCTCTTCAACTATAATTGCCCTGTTAAGGTGTTCGCAGCACTGCGCCGCAACATATATCCCATGCTTTTTTGCTTCTTTATATATTACCGCAAAAACTTCCTTCGCGATATCAACAGCCGAAAATGTACCTATTTTGTGTCCCGCGATTTCGCTTGAAGAACAGCCTATTACAAGTATATCACCTTTTTTAAGCTTTGCGGCGGCAAACAACTCAGTCACCGCCTGATAGGTTTGTTTCTTAATTTCTTCCATTATAAATCCACCCTGTTTCTCTTTTCGCCTTTTATAAAGGCGTTAATATTTTTTACTGTTTCATTAAGGCACCTTACCCGTGCCTCATACGCGCCCCAACCCATATGTGGCGTAAGACACACATTATCAAAGCCCATAATTTTTGTGAAAGGATGCTCCTTAGGAAAAGGTTCCACGGAATATACATCCGCCGCAAAGCCTCCTATACGTCTGCCAAGTATAGCTTCCGCTATTGCTTCTTCATCCGTTACGGCGCCGCGAGCCACATTTATAAGCACCGCCGTTTTCTTCATAAGTGCTATTCTTTCCCTATTTATGAGATTTCTTGTTTGCCCGGTCAAAGGTGTATGTACTGAAATAATATCCGCCCGCTTGCACACCTCATCTACCGATACACACTCATATTCATCTGTAGGTGTTCTCTTATTTATAATAACTTCACAACCCATAGCCTCCGCAACCCTTGCCACTTGTTTTCCTATGTTGCCGAAACCTATTATACCCCAGGTCATTTTGTCTATTTCGTGAAATACAGGTTCCAGATAGTTTTGAATTCCTCCCGCGCTATAGCCCCCGTTTTCAACATAGCGTGTAAATTCGCCTATACGCGTCACGAGAGTAAGCGCCATCGTAACCGTAAGCTGCGCCACGCTGTGGGTGGAATAACCCACAACATTGCATACCGCGATCCCTCTTTCTCTACAATAATTTATATCTACATTATCATAACCTGTGGCAAATACACAAATAAGTTTAAGGTTAAGGGCATTTTTCAAATTATTCCCGTCAAGCCTTACTTTGTTTATTATAACAACGTCAAACTCTGAAATACGTTCTTCCACCTTTTCAGGAGGGGTCATATCGTAAATTTTGGTTTTACCAAACTGTTCCAACACAGACATATCGACCCCGTCGCCCAAAGTCGCGCTGTCAAGCACTGCTATTTTCAATATCTTCCCTCCTGTACAACCGTTAATTGCATAATTTACCGTAACCTTATTTCCTAATCAAACAAATCTTTTTCCACTTTTGCGCAAATATAGTGGTACACCGGCAAATGCAGTTCCTGCACCTTATAGGTTTCCGTTTCCGGAACCCGCACTGTAACATTGCAAATTTCAGATAGCTTTGATTTTTCTTCCCCTGTGAGCGCAACGGTTTTAAGCCCGATAGCCTTAGCCGCTTTCATAGCGTAAACCACATTTTTAGAGTTCCCGGAAGTGGAAAGACCTATTGCACAGTCCCCCTTTTTACCATACCCGAACATCAACTGGGCATAAACAAGCTCCGGCTTTACGTCATTGCAAAAAGCGCTCTGTATCGCCGTCTGCGACGGCAAAGATATTGCTGGAATACAACGCTGTAAATTCTCCGCCATAAATTTTCCGCCCTCGCCGACGGCTTCCAATATTTCATATTCCTCCGGCGTTAATGGCCTGCTGCTCATAAATCCTTTCATAAGCTCGCCTACGATATGCTCACAGTCGGCGCAGCTGCCGCCATTTCCGCAAATTAATATTTTTCCTCCCAGCTTATATGTCTCCTCGATAATATCTATAACCTTTTCAATATCATCTTTGCAATGTTTTAATTCCGGATACCTCTCAAGCAACTCCTCCATGTTAAGTTCCCCTCTCAACAGCATCCGCCGCAATGGCAAGCGCCGCATAATCACCTATTTCAGTGCCTGTACCTTTAAGATTTAATTATATACCAAATTCCGGCGTTATTCAATATATTTTAACAATTTTAATAAAAAAGAGCGAAGATAATACTTCGCTCTTAATGGTTTATTACTTGACACCTTAGGTCTGAGGTGTTGCTGTTCCGGATTCTCCAGTAGACTGTGTAGAACCGGAGTTTTGGGTAGATGCGCCATTGTTTGTTGAAGTATTTCCGCTGCCGCTCGGAGCACTGGTTTCCTTATGATTCTTAATGCTTTCCGAAATCTTAGCCGCTTCATCTTTGCTTACGGCTGTCCATGTTGCAATTCCACCGATTGACGGATTAAGTGTAATGGATTTGTTAGTGCTATCATACTTCACTACAAATGTACCCGGGTTTACGCCGATCTGTGTCATTTTAGCCGCTGACTCTTTATCCGAAATAAGCTCGATAGTATCCTTGCCCGTTACTTTATATTTGCATGTAAAGTAAGTCATGCCTTCAGTGGAAGCAAGGGTAAACTTATTATCCTTAAGAATTATACATACTTTCATATTTGAACCGTAGTTTGAAGAAATTTCGTATGCCCAAGTTCCTTCAATTTTTGAGCCGAGTATTGCACCCGAAGCAAGGTTTATCGCAGCACTGCCAAGAAGCAATATAACAATAGATGCAATTGTTGCTATAACAGAAGATATTGCTATAATTTTACTCGGTTTCATTGCGTGTTCCGAATAAACTTCCTTACTGTAATCCGTACCCATTCCAGCAGTTTCCTCTGCCTCTGCAAAATCATCATAAACCTCAGGTCTTACCTTTTCTTCAGAAACCTCATCAGCTTCCTCTACATCCTGCTCTGTTTCACTTGATTGGTCCGGCTGAGTGTTCTCAACCTCATTTAAATTCTTTTCCTCGTCCATTTTAAAGCCTCATTTCTTTATCATAGAAGTTATTTTTTACACAATGTGTATTATACACCATTTAATAGCAATTGTCAATATTTTAGCAAAATTTTTATAAATTATACATTAAAAAATAAAAATCTGTATCTATAGTGAGAAATGCCTTGAATACAGGTCACAAAAATACATAAAAAAAGACGAGAACCCTGCACTAACGCTAAGATCCCCGCCTTGACAGCAAATTTATTTTCGACAATACTGTATATTTTACCACAACTTTTTTACTCGGTCAATAGTTGTTTTAACTATTTTTATTATTAAAATGATTACATTTTATATGAATTTTTCACAATATTACCAATTTTGTAAAAAAGTCGTTATATAAATACATCAATTCGTATATTTTGACCTGAATTTATAAAAAAGTCAATTAAAACCTACTGCGACCGCGGGCACGGGAACCTAAGAAAACTTTTTTGTTAATAAAAATACGAATGGATTTTTAGAGAAATTTGCTATACACTAAAAAAACAAACCGGCGCAAAGACTTCTATGCGCCGGTTTGTTTTTTATTTCTTAGGAATGAGCAGCATTGTTCCTTCCTCAGGATTTCCTTCTAATTTGTTTATCTGTTCAATATCTGAAATTTTGCTATGATAACGTTTTGCTATCTCCCAGATTGAGTCTCCTTTTTGAACAAAATACAATACCATTGCGGGGCGGTTTTCCATACTTTCCTCTTCCTCCGCCACATCCGTTACAATTTCGTTTTCTTTCTCCTTTTCGGCCTGTGCTTTTATTGTAATATTGATGCGTAGTTCAATATTATCTCCGCTTACGCTGTATTCCGAGTTTTCCACTTCCGCATCTGCCATCGCCGTACATCCGTCACAGTAATTTCCGCTAATCGTTGTGGCAAACGGCAAAGAATACATTGCAGTCTGAACAAGGCTATCTTCCTTATCGGCAACATAAGTAACATAACAGTCCGCGCTTCCTTCAACCTTTATTCCGTTTCCTGTTACCTTACATTCGTTTATGTACGGACGCACTGCCATATTATATATCCTATTAATTTTAGGCATGCCCTCTTTCAGCGAAACGATTTCTCTTAAATTTACTTTTCCGGTCGTTTCACCTACCGGTTCTTTTATTTTCACTCCGCTTACCGTTGGCATAAGCTTCTTTTTAGTTCCATAAATGTCGCTTACAGCTGAAAATTCTACCGGCTCTTCACTTGTTATCACAACAAGCAGTTTTATATTGCAGTGCAGTTCCTTTTCTCCGCCTTCACCTTCTTTGACATCAGCGTCAACTCCCTGCATACGATACTTGACATTGGTTATCTGATTTTCTGATATTCCTTCGGCGTCAAGAATCTCAGTGAAAGGAATAGTCCCTTCAGAGCAGTCCACCCCGTCATCGTCACATGAATAAAGAGCGTTAACTCCTATTTCCCCTTTTGCAACCACTTTATTGTTTATTATTTTTATATCTTTCGTCCTTATATCCGCATCGCATTTAAGAAGGCTCGTTGCCCCTTTCGGCGCAGGCATCTTATCACTTACGGTAATTTCATTTTCCTGTCCTACAATCAAATTTTTCCCGTGCATCACTTCTTGTTTTACTTCCGCGTCATCGCCTTCAACAGCACATACATAGCTTATTCCGTTTTTGCCGATTACCTTTTTTTGTATCTCGACCACAACTTTTACACTGATTTTTCTGCTGTTAACAGGCTGGTATTCAATATGAGCAACATCGCTCTGTGCGTTAAAATACATATTTTCTTCTGCCCCGGGTATATTTTCATTATAATTGAAAGGTATGCTGTACCCTATGCTCTTTACTCCCCTTGCATTTTCCGGCACATAAAGAATTTTGCAGTCTATCCTGCCTCTTACCGAGATTTTGCCGTCGTTAATTACCTTTCCTTCCGTTACCGCATATCCGTCTACCTGAAGGACTTTAAGTACGTCCGGCATGGTATCGGGTACAATTATATCCGCCTGACATACTGTCTGTCCGCTTCCTTCATGTACTGTGCGGTTTACACTCACATCTGACTTTCTTATCTCTGACATATTATATCCGCTCCTTACTTTTTATGTTCATATAAATATGTTATGCCACAACTTTCTTTGTTATTACTTTTCGTCCTTTTTTTCTGGGTTTAAGTAAAAAATTCAATGTTGATTCTATTGCCGCAAGTATTATTATCATAAGCCACATATTTTCTGTGGGCCTCGTAACCGAAAACAGGCGCGCTATAGGCGGCACATACATTACCGCTATCATCATCGCGAAGGATAACCCAACAGAAAGGCAGAGATATTTATTTTCCGTAATATGTACACGTACACCTTTTTCCTGCCGGCATTCAAACGCAAAAATAAGTTCCGCGGTTATGAGCACTGCAAAGCATGCCGTGCGCGCGTATTCAAGATCTCTCCATACACGAAAACCGGCAACAAATGCAATAAGGGCGGCACTTCCTATAATAAGCCCGGAGAAAATTATATTTCCTCCCAGTCCTCCCGCGAATATACTTTCCCGAGGATTTCTCGGTGGTCTGTCCATTATTTCCTTTTCTCCCCGGCACATTCCGAGAGCCAACGCCGGCAAACCGTCTGTAACCAAATTTACCCATAAAATCTGTATCGGCAAAAGAGGAACGGGAAGTCCCATAAACGCCGCGCAGCCCATAAGCAAAATTTCTCCGAGATTACAGGCAAGCAGGTATCTTATAAATTTCCTTATATTGTCGTAAATTGTCCGTCCTTCCTCAACTGCCGCCACAATTGTCGCAAAATTATCATCCGTAAGAATTACCGTAGATGCTTCCTTTGCCACATCTGTTCCATTTTTGCCCATTGCAACGCCTATATCCGCTTCTTTAAGCGCAGGAGCGTCATTTACTCCGTCCCCGGTCATAGCCACGACATTGCCCATATTTTTAAGTGCCCTCACAATACGCAGCTTATGTTCGGGCGTAACTCTTGCGTATACCGATACTTCACAGGTGCGTTTTTGCAGTTCTTTTTCATCTAAAGCATCTATTTCGTCTCCGGTCATAACACCGTTTTTATTTACTTTTATTCCCACACGCTCTGCAATCACGGCAGCTGTAATCTTATGATCTCCCGTTATCATTACAGGTCTTATTCCGGCACGGTAACACCGCTGTATTGCTTCCTCCGCTTCCGGGCGGGGCGGATCCATCATTCCCTCCAGCCCGACAAACACAAGTTCATTTTCGTCATTTGGGGATGGCTGAAAAGAACTTTCTTTCTTTTTGTATGCAAATGCCATTACCCTTAAAGCACCTTCCGCCATCTGTTCGCTTTCATTTTCAATTTGCTCCCTTGCTCTGGGAGTCATATTTTGTTCCCCGTTTTCAGTTAAAATTTTTGTGCATTTGGGAATAATTCTGTCCCACGCTCCCTTAACAAACAAAAAATATTCCCCGTCTTTTTCATACGCCACACTCATAGATTTACGCTGTGAATTGAACGAAACTTCTCCGCCGCGCACATATCCCTCTATTTTGCAGCCGCTGTTTTTTGCCGCGCTGTATATTGCCATTTCGGTGGGGTCTCCCGCTGTTTCACTTGTATTTTCATCATTGCACAAAAGTCCTATCGTATGAAGTGTTTTAAAAGCTTTCCCACCCGCTTCCGCATTCTCGGTTTCTCTGCCGCCGGCAAAAAAAAGTACGGTTGTCATCTTATTTTTTGTAAGTGTGCCCGTCTTGTCCGAACATATAACAGTTGTACATCCAAGGGTTTCCACAGCTGGCAATTTTCTTACAAGTGCATTTCTTTTCAGCATTTTCCGTACGCCTATTGCAAGGCAAAGAGTGACTGTTGCCGGCAATCCCTCCGGAATAGCGGCAACTGCAAGCGATACCGCCGAAAAGAACACATTATTCAAACTTTCACCGTAATATATACCGGCAAAAGCAATTAAAATGCATACCCCTATTGAAACTCCGACAAGCATTTTTCCTATTTTATTGAGCCTCTTTTTTAAAGGAGTTTCATTTTCGCCTGTGTCAAGCATTTCAGCAATCGCTCCCATGCGCGTACCCATACCCACAGCGTCCACTTTTGCTATACAGTGTCCCGACGCTATGCCCGTCCCCATATACACCATATCTCCGTAACTTTTTATTACAGGCACACTTTCTCCTGTAAGGATTGATTCATTCAGCGATACCTCCGTATCGGATACAATTTTACAGTCAGCCGGCACTCTGTTGCCCGCCCCAAGAATTACTATATCCTCCATCACGAGATCACTTACTTGGATATTTTTTCTTTCACCGTCCCTTACAACAGTGCATATCGGCGCAGAAAGCTCCTGCAACGCTTCCAAAGAACGCTCTGTACGATATTCCTGAATAAAACCCATTGTCGCGTTTATTACTACAATCAGCATTATAACCAGGCTGTCCACAGTTTCTCCCAACAATACTGAAATAAGCGCTCCCGATATAAGTACCAGCATTATCAGGTCTTTAAACTGGTCAATAAATATTTTCAGCGCACCTTCCCTTTTTTTCCCGCTCAGAACATTTTTACCGTTGTTTCTAAGCCTCTCTTCAGCCTCCATTTGTGTCAGCCCCGACATATTTTTCTCTGTCATAATAGCCCGTCCTTTCCGTGTTTTGATAAATTATATTTATTTTTTTTGATGATTATTACAAAAACATTAGGGTGTCTTTGAAAAATCATTACGTTCGTCTATTTGCCGAAATTCCGCCCAGCTATGTTGCTTGTCGGTAAATAGCAACGGTTATTTGCCCTCTGCGCGCCTTGCAGAACAAAATTTTCGTTGAAATATCCAAGCACAAGCATTTTTCAAATACACCCTAAAAATATTTTGTTAAAAATTTCCACGAACAAATGTTTGACAAATGCGAACATTTGTGCTATAATTATAAAATAATTATATTTGTCGGTGGTGAAAATGATGGATGTAAAGGAAAAGCTTTTAATACTTGGCGATGCCGCAAAATATGACGCCTCTTGCTCTTCAAGTGGCGCAAAAACTTCTTTTTCGTCAAAAAAGGATGGCATAGGCACAGCCCACCTTTCCGGTATATGCCATACATGGACGGCAGACGGAAGATGTATGTCCCTTCTTAAAATTTTAATGAGCAATTGTTGTATTTATGACTGTGCTTACTGCCTGAACCGTATATCAAATGATGTTCCCAGGGCCACTTTTACCCCTGATGAAATTGCTAACCTGACAATAGAGTTTTATCGCCGCAATTATATAGAAGGACTTTTTTTGAGTTCAGCCGTGCTTAAAAATCCCGATTATACAATGGAACTGCTTATAAAAACCTTAAAGATCCTGCGGTTTTCATATAAATTTTACGGATATATCCATGTCAAGGTCATTCCCGGCGCTTCGGAAAGCCTTATACAGGAAATAGGCGCGCTTGCGGACAGAATAAGCGTAAATATTGAAATGCCTACTGAAAATTCTCTGAAAATGTTTGCTCCTCAAAAAACTAAAAGTTCAATTTTGAAACCTATGGAATATATAGGCACCCAAAGTCTGATTTCCGTTCAGGACCGTAAACAATTTAAATCCGCTCCGCGTTTTGTCCCCGCCGGTCAGACTACACAGATGATAGTGGGCGCGGATAAAGAAAACGACCTGCAAATAATGCGCCTGTCACAGGGGCTTTATGACCGCTATAAGTTAAAAAGAGTATACTTTTCCGCCTATGTACCTATTGGAAACCATCCGAACCTTCCAGCAAAGACCTCCGCTGTTCCTCTCCTTCGAGAACATAGACTTTATCAAGCTGACTGGCTGCTTCGTTTTTATGGTTTTCGTGCGGAAGAACTGTTAAATGAAACAAACCCAAATTTCAGCGATATTCTTGATCCGAAATGCACATATGCTCTCACCCATATCGAGCAGTACCCGGTGGATGTAAACAGGGCGGAATATGAAATGCTGCTTCGAGTACCGGGTATAGGCGTTCTCAGTGCAAAACGTATTGTTGCGGCAAGGAGGCATACAAAGCTTACTTTTGAGCATCTGAAAAAAATGGGAGTTGTGCTTAAACGCGCTAAATATTTTATCTCGGCTGAAGGCTTTAACGAAAATCTTACATTTTTAAGTAAACAATCTGCTTACCTGCCACAGCTCCTTTCGGATAAAATTCCGGCGTCCATATCAAACGCAAACCAGCTTTCTTTATTTGATTTTACAAGGTGATTATTTATGACTTATGTTTATGACGGCAGCTTTGAAGGGTTGCTTACGGCTGTTTTTGATGCGTGGAATGATAAAAACGGTTTGATTTACCGTGAAGGTGGGACTGTACCGGGTCTTTTGGACTTATGCACCGTTTCGACAGACTCTTTCAAGTCTGACAGGGTGGAGGACGGTATCAAAAAGAAACTTACAAATGGTGTGCTTGGCGATATATATCTGATTTATCTTTCCGACCATCCAGAGCACGCGAATATAGTTCTATCCTATCTTCGCTTTGCCTTTTCACAAGGACGCGGAGTGCGGAGCATGCTTTATGAATCTGTGGTCAAAGACGCCCTGACACTGCGGAGAAAAGTCACCCGCGAAACTGACAGAATGCTCGGTCTTATACGGTTTGACAAAACTATAAATGATGTGTACGTCGCCGAAATCGAACCCGACCATAACATTCTTGAACTCATCGCGCACCATTTTGCGCACCGCCTTCCAAACCAGGATTTTGTCATACGCGACCTCCGCCGGGAACTTGCAATGTGTTGCCGTAACGGAAAGTGGGTAATAACCGACCTTTCAGACAGTTTTAAATTTGACTTCGCACAGGACAATTTCCGTGAAATGTGGAAGGAATACTTTGCCGCCATGGCAATAAAAGAGCGTGTAAACCCACGGCTTCAAAAGCGTTGTATGCCTGTGCGTTATTGGGCGCATATGCCTGAAACGGAAGATATTATTAGAAAATGATCTTTCAAAATCCTTTCAGACCGCTGACAAACTCGGTTGACCGTGCAAAAATAAATCACAAACAAAAATTTCAAGTGTTTTATAGAAAATAAAAAATGTTCACAATACAGCCGCCAAATGGCGGCTGTACGCACTTTTCATGAAAACAAGTGACTACCGTACCTTTGTACGCTGACGCATTTATTTTCATAAAATCCACCTTCGTTTCTCAGTGTCTGCTCAGCTTAATGACTTTGTCATCAAGCTGAAATGTTCTTCAAAAACCTTTCTTTTGTTTCATTTTACGGCATATTTAGTCTCTTTAAGTATTGCATATACCTTCATTTTGTGTTATAATTAATATGTAAATTTTATACGAATATTTGTACGAATATATAAGGCTCTGTTGGCTTATGGGAGGTATGAATACATGAAACTGAGAAAATTCGAAACACAAGTTCAGCATATAAAATATAAAGTTTTAAAAGAAATAGCGCGTCTTGCATGGAAAGGCGACCTCATTCATCATATTACCGATATTCCCAAGACTATCGTTCCGGGTAAACAACCCTCAATGAGATGCTGTGTTTATAAAGAAAGGGCAATTGTCGCCGAACGTGTAAAAACAGCAATGGGCGGAACACGTGAAAACAGCAATGTTATTGAAGTAATGGACATAGCGTGTGACGAATGCCCGGTAAGCGGATACAAGGTAACCGATAACTGCCGCGGCTGCATTGCCCATAGCTGTGAACAGGCGTGTCCTGTTGGGGCTATAACTTTTGATGAAAATTTAAAATCACATATTGATAAATCAAAATGCATCGAATGCGGTGCCTGCGCAAAAGCGTGTCCTTATAGTGCCATACTTAATATAAGGCGTCCTTGCGAAACCGCATGTAAAATAGGCGCGATCCACCGTGGAGCGGATGACTCCGCCGAAATCGACAACAGCAAATGTACCGCCTGCGGAGCGTGTATGTATAGCTGTCCTTTTGGTGCGATAGTGGATAAGTCTTATATTCTTGATGTTATTGATTTTATAAAATCAAGCGATAATGGAAAAAAATATACGGTATATGCCGTTGTCGCTCCTTCAATTGCCGGGCAATTTTCATACGCAAAAACGGGTCAGGTAATCACGGCAATAAAAATGCTTGGCTTTAACCGTATAGTTGAAGCGGCCCTCGGCGCCGACATGGTGTCGCTTAAAGAGGCAAAAGAACTCTCGGAAACCGACAAGGCTTTTATTACAAGTTCATGCTGTCCGGCTTTTGTAAGTTATATTGAAAAGTATTTTCCTGACCTTGAAGGTAATGTTTCGCGTAATCTTTCGCCTGCCGCCGAAATTGCGAGATTTATACGAAACTCCGACCCCACTTCAAAAATTGTTTTTATAGGTCCCTGCACAGCGAAAAAAATGGAGTACCGCACCGAATCGGTACGCCATTATATTGACTGTGTAATTACATTTGAGGAACTTCAGGCTTTGATTTACAGCCGTGATATTGAAATATCGGAGCTTGCAGAAAGCAAATTTGACGGGGCGTCTTCGTTTGGCAGACGTTTTGCGGCAAGTGGAGGCGTAACCGCCGCTATTCGCCGCGGGCTTCAGGAACAAAATCTTAATACGGACTTCAACCCTACTACCTGCAACGGAATTGATGAATGCCGCATTGCCCTTTTAAAGGCTTCAAAAGGCATTTTAAAAAGCAATTTTATTGAAGGTATGGCATGCGGAGGAGGATGTATAGGCGGCGCCGGCTGTCTTACCCATCACGGAGACAGGGATAGGCGCAGTGTCGATGCATATGCCGCCGAAGCCGGCGAACTTTCAATGACCGAAGCTGAAAATGCCGCTAATGAAAATTTATAAAATATAATATATACATCATTAATTAGGAAGTGTCTACATGGAATTTATATTCGAAAATCTAAAAACTAAAATAAAAGATTCCTGCGACGTTCTCGTTGCCGGCGGAGGGTTCGCGGGTATTGCGGCCGCCCTTGCGGCTGCAAGAAACGGGGCAAAAACAATTCTTGTTGAAAATCAGTTTATACTTGGCGGGCTCGGAACTGCCGGAATAGTAACCATATATCTTCCCCTGTGTGACGGAGCGGGAAATCAAGTGAGTTTCGGAATAGCGGAAGAACTTTTGCGTCTTTCCGTTAAAATGGGCTGGGAGGATACATATCCCGACCTGTGGATGAAAGATTGTTCTTCGGAGGAACGCAAAAAAGGGCCGCGTTTTGAGACAGGGTTTAACCCACATCTTTTTGCTATAAATTCAGAACAGCTTCTTCTTGGCGCAGGCGTTAAAATTCTATATGGCACAAGAGTCTGCTCTGTGGCAAAAGAAGCTAAAAAAATTTCATCAGTAATAGTAGAAAATAAATCCGGTAGATACGCAATAAAAGTAAAATCTGTTGTAGATTCCACAGGTGATGCCGATGTGTGCGCCATGGCAGGCGCAAAAACCGACACATTCAAACAAGGCAATCTGCTTGCGGCGTGGTATTACGCCATAAAAGACAATAAACCCCTTAGGGTTCCGCTTGGGGAATGTGATACCCCTGATGAATACAAAACAGCGCAGACCGACCCTGACCTTGCGGCGCGCGGCAGATTTCTCGGTCTTGACGGCGAGGAACTGACAGAATTGGTATGCCGTTCCCACTCCTTTATGATGGATGACATTATAAATAAGAAAAAGCTAAATCCCGAATATGTCCCGGTAAATATGCCCTCTATCCCCCAGGTACGTATGACTCGTAAGCTTGTTGGAACCACCGTGCTTGACGATAAGGCGGATCACGAAAATTTTTCAGACAGTATCGGGCTTTTCGGTAACTGGCGTAAACGCGGTCCCGCTTTCGCGCTTCCCTTTGGCTCCCTTTACGGAAATGAAATTGAAAACCTGATAACTGCCGGCAGATGTATTTCCACTACAGAATCAATGTGGGAACTTACCCGCGTCATTCCCGTCTGCTGTGTCAGCGGTGAGGCGGCAGGAACTGCCGCGGCAATATCTGATAATTTCGCTGTCCTTGATATAGCGAAGCTTCAGAATATCCTTAAAAAAAGCGGAGTTAAACTGTTCTTTTAATAAATATTACGGAGGATGTCAAATGAAAAGTGTTTTTAGCATTATCCTAAGTGTTCTTTTGCTTTTTATGCTAATGCCGCTTTGTGTTTTTTCAGATAATGAAATTTCAGTATATTTAAATGGAAATTTAGTTACTTTCGATCAGCCGCCTGTTGTTGTAAATGACCGAACATTAATTCCGCTACGTGCGGTATCGGAAAAAATGGGGTTTGATGTAAAATGGGACAACGGAATCGTAACTGTAAGCGGTGCCGGCAGACATGCCGTTCTTACAATTGGAAACGATAAGGCGTTTTTAGACGGCGTTGAAATTTCATTGGACGTTCCCGCACAAATAGTAAACGACAGGACTTTGGTTCCCCTGCGCTTTATAGGCGAAAGCATGGGCGCTGATGTGAAATGGGAAGAGCATACACACAGTGTGTACATAACTTATGACGACTCCATAGTTTATTTTTCGCTGAGCGATATTACAAATTCAGATGTTTTAGTTCCGTTTTCATATAACGAATTCTATTTTACAAATTCTTCATATGCGTATAACCATTCCCTTGCCTTGATTTCTCTTGGGATGGCAGTATCCGCGTTTTCCACATCGGCAAGTAACTCAAGTTATGGCGAAAATGGGGATATAGGCCGAGAGGACAACTTAAAAAAATCATATGACGCTATGGGTTTTACAGATGCGCGTTTTTATAATTATGATAAAAGCCTTAACGACACAAGCGATAAAGTGGCTTACGGAATTGCAAGGAAAACGCTGTCTGATGGCAGCACATTAGTGTCCGTCGCTTTGCGTGGCGGCGGCTATGGAGCGGAATGGGCAAGCAATTTTAATGTGGGAGCCGCCGGAAATGAACATAATGGTTTTTCTGCCGCTAAAAACGAGGTCTATTCCTCTCTTTCCGATTATATTAACGGCATAGCTCTTAGTAGCCTGAAAATATGGATTACCGGCTACAGTCGCGGAGGTGCTGTCGCAAACCTTTTGGCAGCTTCGCTTGACAATGGAAAACTTTGCTCACCGTCCAATGTATTCACATATACCTTTGGCAGTCCTTATACTAAAATAATCTCCGAGGACTATGATAAGACAAAAAATATATTTAATATAATAAATCCCCGAGACATAGTGCCACTTATACCAATTGACAGTTGGGGGATTGCCCGTTGTGGCGTCACTCTCGCGCTTCCGTCTGCAAGCGACACCTATGAATACAGGCAGCTTTGTAAAAAAGTAGGCGGGACATACCATAGCTTTACAGGTCTGTCCTATGACCCTCTGTGCGGCGACGCCCAAATTTCTTACGCGTATAATGAAATGAAGTCATTGGTAAACGTATTTTATGACAGAGAAATTTACGCCCGTGTGTGGCAGCCGCTTTTTATTGATATAATGGGATTTAAATTTAGCTGTTACAAAAACGCTGACGGCAAATATGTTCCCTACGAAACTTTGAGCGACTATCTTGTGGCAGTTTACGGAGAAAAGGGTACGGATGCATGGAGTAAGGCAAATGAGTTTGTTAAAACTATAGGCTCCTCTATAACATCAGTTTCGAGCGAAAATAATATGGACCGCTCTAGCGTGGAAGAGTATTTTATTGATCTTCTTGCATTGTGCTTTTTAAACGGAGTTTCGCCGCTTAGCCTTATGTCCGTTCTTTCCTCTCCTAAAGCGGTCGACAATTTGTTTATCATTTTTAAAAGTGGTATTTTTACCACTGCGGATATTGCGCAAAACCACTCGCCTGCGGTGTACTTTGCATGGCTTGAAAACATCAGTGATGTTAAAAGTATGAATATACTAAGATAGGCGTTGCGCCTGTAAACGCACTTATGAGTTTGTAAAATACAAGCGGCATATGAGAAGGACTAGGTCTCATATGCCGCTTTATATTTTTATTATATAGGAAATTCCACTAAAAATCTATTCAGGTTTCTTGTTAACAAAAAAAGTTTCCTTAAAAATCCCACGCCCGCGGTTGCAGTAGGTTTCAATCAACTTTTTTATAAAATATATTCGTCCGCAATACGGCTCAACTCGGTCAAATATTTACGCATCCCCGGAATTTTCATCATTATTTGCCCGACCTTTTTAACCTTGCGCACAAACTGTGGATTTAGGTCTTCTATATACATTGCCTTTGCCAAAGGACATAGGTACTTTCCGCGCGGGTCAAATATTATTTCAAGTTCCCCTTCTTTTGTAACATATGGCAAAAGCGGGAATATTCTGCACGCAAGCGGTCGCCTCTCACGCCTGCACGCCGTGGTGCAAATCAAAATATCCGCATGCCTGCCGTCATATTCAAAATCGCTTTTCTCTATTTGAAGCCAGTTTTTCTCCCCCGCGTACATATGCTTTTCCCCCGGAAACAAATACATTCCGGTTTCGTCGTCGCCCTTGCAGCAAGCTCCATCGCACAGTTTCCCGCAATCCACATCAAGAGGTGTGAGCCGCCCCAATATTTTATATATCTGCCTGTAAAAATCTGTATACTTCATATTTCTCCCCGGTTGAAACCTATAATAATTTTTCAAGCGGCATACTGTATTTTAATCCGCCTTAAAACCTTAATGTTTGTCCTGCCGCAACTTTAACCGTTTCCCCATCTTTTCTGATCCATACATCCGTCATCGTCGGATTTGTTATTATAGACTCATCCACCGACATTATAAGGCTTCTCTGTGCTGTTATGTAATCGTAAATTTCAATATTGGTTGCATACCATATCCTGTTGTCCTGAGCTATTTCCCGGCACACCTCTTCGATATACTCCCAACTGTTGTTAGGCTCATTTCTTTCCAGCTCATAGCTGTGTCCCCAA
This sequence comes from Bacillota bacterium, assembly GCA_030705675.1. Lineage (GTDB taxonomy): Bacteria > Bacillota > Clostridia > RUG12999 > RUG12999 > RUG12999. Next base: position 13,844 of record JAUZPZ010000011.1, on the reverse strand, counting down.
ATATAAAGCAACCCGTGCTGCCATTCCGGTTCGACAACATACCTTTTAAACTGCTCTATCATTTTAAGAGCATCCCTGTGATGACACGTGGGATTCCAGTTCAAAAAATTCTGCGGGATATGAAACCCTCCGTTTACTATGGTTCTTGAATATACAATTCCGCAATATTTAATAATATTTATTACATCTTCACTTACAGAACCGTTCGGGTAAGACATACCGCGCACCGGGTATCCGCATAGCTGCTCCAAATTTTTCCTGTCGTCGATAACCTCCTTAATGGCTATCTGAGAAGCAATTTCAGCTATTGATGGGTGTGTAACTGTATGACATGAAACTTCATGTCCCTTATATACATTTTTTACCTCATCCGCGTGAACAGAGTTAGGGCCTTTAAGCGCCCCCGAATTAAGGTGAAATGTGCCCTTTATTCCGTACTTGTTAAAAATATCAATAAGCTTTTTATCATATACCCTTCCGTCATCATAGCTGAAAGTTACTATACATTTTTTGCCTTCCTTGTAAACATTAAATCCTATCATAACCATCTCTCCTTATATACTGTCTATTATACTACTATGTTGTTTGTTTTTCAATAAAAAATGAAAATTTTTCCAAAAATATTTTTCAGGAATCTATATCTAAATTCCGTACTTTTATTGACAAACTTTCGGGCATGTAGTATAATTTAATTAAAGTTTAAAGATGTGAGGTGTTATTTCTATGCGCAAAAACTTTTTTACAGTCATTAATGTTTTATGTGTGGCAATCGCATGTGTTGGATTGCTTCCGCTTGTACTCTTACTTTCATTTGGCGCCCCTTTTGGTATAATTTTGTCAGTTCTCCTGCTGTCTATTGCCTTTCTTCTTTTTACTACGGGAAAAATAGCAAAAGCAGTATACGGAGTACATTCCTCCTCTTCCGCGCTTATAAACAGCGAAAGCGGTAATTTAAATTATGATGTTTATGCTCCCCTCACAATTAAAGAATGGAAGCTTATGCGTGATGAAAACGGTAATGTAAAATGTCTGTTTTCTTTTATAAATCTTTCTTCCGTAAGCATAAAAGCAATCAATTTTTTAATTTATCCCCTTAATCTTTTCGGAAAACCCATCAAAGTGGGAAACAACGAATATCTTTCCATAACTCTTACTGTAAATTCAGCTCAAAGAGATTTGCAGTCTCCTGCCTTTACTCTTCCCGCTGACACATATAAAGTGAGAATTACCGCCTTGGGTATACTCTATTCGGATGGCTCAACATTTTCCAATAAATCCCCGGATTTTTCAGGTGATTTTGAATTTTCTCGTGAAGAAGGGGCAATTCTTGCAGAACTAAAAAAAATCAATCCGGCTTATGTATGTATTCCAAAATTATATGAAAATGGCTGGCTCTGCGCCTGCGGCAGAAAAAACGGTTCTCTTGCCACAAAATGTTTCTCCTGCGCAAGTAGCCGCGAAAAGGTTTCAAACATTACATTGGAAACTATTTCGGCCCTTGTGGAGAGCAGAGAGGCGGCTCGTAACCTTATTTTCAGCCATACCTGCACCAATTGTGGAAAACCCTTCAAAGTAAAATATTACAACGCAAAAGACCTTCGTGTCGATCAGCTTAATATCAGTGCAAAATGCACAGCTTGCGGTAGTGTTCAAAAAATTGCCCAATCAAAAGCAGACTGATTATTCGTATTATAAACTCAACCACCCTCGCATGAAAAGCGAAGGTTTTGAACCTATAGTTGAGACAATAAAAATTTTACAAATGAAATTTTTATTTCTGTTTTTTGCATTTATTTAATTTGAATGTTTTTTTATTAAATCATTATGGTCTACATGTCCGCATCGTTACTGCATTTATATATTTTCAATAAAATTTTATTTTATTTTTTTTGAAAATTATACTTGACAAATCTTCAAAAATGTATTATACTTATATCATACTTCCGGAAGAGGTTATGACAATTAAATAAAATTTTTATGACGAAGGGGTCAACAGTACAATTTGTACCGTTGACCCCTTTTTTTTAGTAAAGGAGAATATATATGAATCATGGAGATATGACTTGGATTTTAATGTCGTCAGCTTTGGTACTTATTATGACCCCTGGTCTGGCGTTTTTTTACGGTGGTTTAGTAAAGAGAAAAAATATTATTAATACAATAATGTCATCTATTGTAATTATGGGAATTGTTTCCATTCTTTGGGTACTTGTAGGTTTTTCACTTTCTTTTAGCGGAGATGTGAAAGGCATTATCGGAAATCTAAAATGGGTTGGTTTGAATTTTAACAGTCTCACCGATACCACGTTGCCCTACCCGACCACCCTTGCATTCGCAATTTTCCAGATGATGTTTGCAATTATTACGCCTGCGCTTATTACTGGCGCGATTGCTGAAAGAATGAAGTTTTCTTCATTAGTTATTTTTACATCGTTATGGTCGCTAATAGTATACTGTCCCCTTGCGCATATGGTATGGGGCGGCGGTTTCCTTTCCGCTATAGGATCTGTTGACTTTGCAGGAGGAAATGTTGTTCATATCAGTTCCGGTGTATCTGCTTTAGTTCTCGCAATCCTTCTTGGAAAACGCAAGCATTACGGCAAAGCTACTTATCACCCTCACAATGTGCCTTTTGTTTTGCTTGGGGCAGCCCTTCTTTGGTTTGGCTGGTTTGGATTTAACGCCGGTAGCGCGCTTTCGGCAAATGGGCTTGCGGCTCACGCTTTCATGACAACAAACACATCAGCAGCAGCTGCTATGATTTCATGGCTTTTAATTGAAAAAGTCATAAGCGGAAAACCAACACTTGTAGGCACTTCCACCGGCCTCGTAATCGGATTGGTTGCAATCACTCCCGGAGCGGGTTTCGTCCCCATTTGGGCTTCAATAATTATCGGCGCGTTGGTAAGTCCTATTTGTTATTTCTTTATAAGCGTTGTAAAGCCAAAGCTTGATTATGATGATGCTCTTGACGTTTTCGGATGTCACGGTATAGGCGGTATCTGGGGCGGAATTGCAACTGGCTTATTTGCAAAAAAATCTATTAACCCCACCGCTGCCTGGGATGGTCTTGTGTTTGGAAACGCAAACTTATTCGTGCGTCAGCTCGTCGCTATAGGCATAACAATAGCAATTGCCGTTGTCGGAACATTGGTTATATATTTAATAACCAGCGCAATTACTCATGGTATTAAGGTTTCCAATAAAGATGAAGACCTCGGTCTTGATATTGCAGAGCATGGCGTATCAGCTTACCCTGCCTTTAACGGCATGGATTAAAAACTTTAAGGAGGTTTTATAATGAAAAAAATTGAAGCATATATCCGCCCCGAAAAGTTAGAGGAAATAAAAGCTGTGTTAGATGATCATCACCTTAACGGTATGAGTATTTTACAGGTTATGGGCTGCGGTAACCAAAAAGGTTGGAAAGAATTTGTTCGAGGAAACGAAATAGATTATAATTTCGTGCAAAAAATAAAGATTGAATTAGTCCTTCTTGATGAGCAGGTAGATGAAGTTGTTCAAAGCATCATTGATAAATCTTATACCGGTGAATACGGAGATGGCAAAATATTTATATATGATGTAAATGACGCTATACGTATCAGAACAAGTGAACATGGGGATGCCGCTATTAAGTAACGTACAAGGGAAAATATAAGTTTATTATAAATTTTGAATATAAAAAGAGTATCACCTCAAAAACTTTATGAATTCATATAACTTTCATGTTAAGTTCACAGAAAGCACATATTCTATGGATATTATAAATATTGTAACGAAAACAAATATTGTAAGAAATAGAATATTGCAGAAAGACTGTAAAAAATTAAAGAGGAGACGAAAACATGAAAGTTGAGAAAATCAAGTTAATCAGCGGTATTTTAGCAGGAGTAATGATTTTGTCTGTGGGAGCAATGGCTTATGCAGCAAATTCTAACAGCAACTCTGCGGACAAAGGCAGGAAAATCCAAATGGTCGGAGAAAAGCCGGGAAATGCTTTTGGTTTTAAATCAAATTTGTCGAAGCTTGTAACTGCAGGCATCATAACACAAGAGCAGTCGGATAAGATCTTACAGTATTTGAAAGACCGGCAGGCTGAAATGAAGACCGAACGTGAAAAAATAGCGTCTATGACCAAGGAAGAACGAAAAGCCTACTTTGAAGAAAATAAAGATAGCGCAAAACCCGGAAATATGTTGGAAGGCTTGGTAACTGCAAGTATTATAACGCAAGAGCAGTCGGATAAGATTTCACAGTATTTGAAAGATAGGCAGACCGAAATGAAGGCTGAACGTGAAAAATCAGGCGTTATGAACGGGAAACAAGGAAAAGCCTATAATGCAAAGCCTGAAAATACACTGGCAGGTTTGGTAACTGCAGGTACCATAACCCAAGAGCAGTCGGATAAGATTTCACAGTATTTGGAAAATAGGCAGGCTGAAATGAAGGCTGAACATGAAAAAATAGCTTCTATGACCAATGAAGAAAGAAAAGCCTATTTTGAAGAAAAGAAAGATAGTGTGAAACCTGAAAATATGTTGGCAAGCCTGGTAACTGACGGAACATTGACACAAGCACAGGCAGACTCGGTAATAAAGGCATTTGCACCGAAAAACATAAATGGCATGGAAGGCGGCAAACGCGGAGACCATCCGGGACGAGGATTTAAGGGCCGTCCCAATAAAGGATCTGCAAATACAGCCGCTAAGGATACAAGCGCCGCTAAAAAATAATTGAGTCTCCTATTGATAATTTTTGATATAATCTAAATAATTCTTTAAAAAGAAAATGAGACGAAAATCAGCTGTTAAGCTGTAAAATTTCAAGTACTTTTTAATAAAATTTATCCCTTCATCGCCGTTTAAATATATGTGCATTGTGAATGCAGACATATTTAAACGGCGTTTTTATCATTATAATTTTTATCTTACCTTGGGTTATTGACCTGTTGCCTTTAAAAACCCACCTTTTATGTTTTTATGCTTGAAAAAAATACAAAAACATAATATAATAAACGTAACCGTTTATTATATGTCTAATTTAAAGTCCGGGAGGTGATTTGGTGAAGGTGCATATAGAATTAGTGAGGGATTTGCCCGAAGATGAAGTGCTTATTCGCTGCTGCCATGTGGATGACACTATTCAAAAAATTCAGCAGTTTATTTCAGAGCAGACGGAATTATCCAGCAAAATGGTTTTTTATAAAAATAATCAGGAGTTTCATTTGCCGCTCAGGGACATATTATTTTTTGAAACCGAAAGCGAGGTGGTCTACGCTCATACCGCAAATGATTCTTATAAGATAAAATACCGCTTATATGAGCTTGAAAAACTTCTTCCCCACTCATTTGTGCGCATATCCAAATCTACTATATTAAATATAAACCTAGTTTTTTCAATTACACGCAATATCACATCTTCCAGCCTCGTTCAGTTTATGAACACTCACAAACAGGTTTATGTATCACGGCATTATTATAAAAATTTAAAACAACGGTTAAACGAAAGGAGTACACTATGAAACATAAAAATTTATTTTGGGGATTTTTCTTTTTACTTGCGGCCATATTCGTTGTGGGCAGTCAATTAGGTTCGTTTGATAAAATCGGTCTTTTCAGCATTTTAGCGGCAATATTACTTGTAGCAATTCTGATTAGCAATATATTTGAACTGAATTTTTTCGGTATTTTCATACCTGCCGCAATTCTATATGCAATATTCGAAAAGCCTTTCCATCTTGCTCAAATTTCAGTATGGATACTGATTCTTGCGGCTACTTTTGCAAGTATAGGCTTTGGCATAATTTTTCATAAAAACCATGCCGATCATGCAATGTGGCATCATCACGGATTTGAACATACCGAAGAAAATATGGATGACAATAATCCGTATATTAAAGTAAACTTTGGGGCCTCCAGCAAATATCTTCACGGAAGCTGCATTAAGGGCGGACAATTCGCCTCATCATTCGGCGCGCTTGAGGTATTCTTTGACCAGGCACAGCTAAGTCCCGAAGGCGCAACTATCTCACTGGATTGCAGTTTTGGAGCAATTAAGCTTTATATACCTAAGAGTTGGTCTGTCATTGATAATTTGCACTGTACTTTGGGCGGTATAGATAACGATGTGAGGTTTTCAAAACCGGAAGGGAATTCACCTTGTCTGACCTTAAATGGAATCGTTCGATTAGGCGGCATAGAAATTAAATATATCTGATTTTCAATAGCTTAACAAATAGATCAGCTTGAGGAAAATAGCTGCATTTTTGCCGATAAATAAAATTCAAAGGGTTAAAAATAAATTATTGACAGCTTTTTAAAATATAATTTTATATTTTTTTGTAATTGTTATTGAAATTTGTTTGAATTTATGGTATTATATTATAGTATTCTTTGGAAATGAATTATACTTGCATAAATTATTCTTTTGCCTGTATTCAGCCTTAAGAATACGTTAATATGCGGCCTTGTATATGCTTTACACTTTTATTTTTATTAAGGCTGACATACGCCGCAAAAATACATAATTATCGGAGGTTATTATGAAAAAAAATTTTAAGTTGGCAATTGTTTCTATGTTGATCCTGGCAATGATAATTCCTTTTTCAGGCTGTGGACGTAAAGGATCCGGAGAATTCCGTGTAGGTATGGAATGCGGATATCCTCCTTTTAACTGGACACAAACTAACAATTCAAACGGCGCGGTTCGTATTTCCGACGGTTCCGGATATGCTTCCGGTTATGATGTGGAAATAGCAAAAAAATTAGCAGAATCATTGGGTAAAAAGCTGGTAATCGTCAAAACTCAGTGGGACGGACTTATTCCTGCTTTACAAGCCGGTTCTATTGACGCGGTAATCGCAGGTATGTCACCGACTGCAGAAAGAAAGCTCACAATCGATTTTTCCAATAACTACTACCGCTCAGACCTTGTATTGGTGGTAAAGAAAGGCAGTAAGTACGAGTCGGCAACTTCCCTTAAAGATTTTGCCGGTGCAAAAGTTACAGCTCAGCTTAACACTTTCCACTACACTGTAATCGATCAGATTCCAAATGTAGTAAAGGCTTCCGCGATGGACGATTTTACCGCTATGCGTGTGGCACTTCAGTCAGGCATTATCGATGCTTATGTTTCAGAACGCCCTGAAGGTATCTCCGCAAGTGCCGCAAATCCTGATTTCAAAATGGTCGCATTGGAGAAGGGTAAAGGCTTTAAGACTTCCGATGATGATGTTGCCATTGCTGTAGGTCTGAAAAAAGGTCAGACCGAAACGCTTAAAAAAATCAATGAAGTTCTTGCTAAAATCAGCGATAAAGAAAAAACGCAAATAATGGATAACGCCATTAAAAATCAGCCGGCCGCACAAAAATAAAGAGGAGAGAGTTTAATGTTATCCATAGTTGCTAACAACGCAACAGCACAGACTACATTTTTCGGATGGGTGTACATATTTGTTACACAATATTGGCAGATGTTTTTATACGGTGTAGAGATCACACTTCTGATCTCCCTTACCGGAACCATAGCGGGTTTTCTTATAGGATTATGCGCCGGTATTGTACGTACTATCCCCGTTAGAAAAAATGATGGTATACTGAAAAGGGCTTTTTTTGCCGTTGTCAATTTTTTGATTGTGGCATATATTGAAATTTTCCGAGGAACTCCCATGATCGTGCAAGCCATGGTGGTCTACTATGGAGTTCCTATAATATTTGGCATTTATATACCGGCTATAAGCGCCGGCATACTGATTGTTTCAATTAATACGGGAGCTTATATGGCAGAAATAATACGTGGTGGAATAATTTCTGTCGAAAAAGGTCAGTTTGAAGCCGCCCATTCGCTTGGTATGACTCATTGGCAGACAATGGTGCGTGTTATTTTACCGCAAGCCATCCGCAATGTTTTGCCGGCGATAGGAAACGAATTTGTTATAAACATTAAGGATACATCCGTGCTTAATGTAATCTCGGTAACCGAATTGTTTTTCCAGTCAAAGAGTGTTGCCGGTATCAACTTCAGATACTTTGAAGTGTTCTTTATTACCTGTGTGATCTATTTTATTATCACATTTACCGTGACGCGAATTCTACGTTGGTTCGAACATATTCTTGACGGAAACTCCACCTATACCATACACGGTTCACAAACAGCGCCGGAATCGGAAATAAAGGTAACGGAGGACGTTTTATGAGTGATAAAATAATTGAAATCAGACATTTGAGCAAATCATTCGGAGATCATGAGGTTTTAAAAGATATTGATTTTAACGTGTCAAAAGGTGAAGTTGTTTGCATCATAGGCTCAAGCGGATCGGGTAAATCTACCCTTCTTCGCTGCATAAATATGCTTGAAACGCCTACAAGCGGCGAAGTCTATTATAACGGGCAAGATATTTTGCAAAAACATATTTCCATGACAAATTACCTTTCTAAAGTTGGTATGGTGTTCCAGCAGTTTAATCTCTTTAACAATATGACGGTTTTGGAAAACTGCATAGTTAGCCAGTCCGCTGTTTTAAAAAGGAAAAAAAGTCAGGCAACGGAAATTGCCATGAAATATCTTGATCTTGTAGGTATGTCAAAATTCATTAATGCCAAACCTGCTCAAATTTCAGGAGGTCAGAAACAAAGGGTTGCTATCGCAAGGGCTTTATCAATGGAACCTGATGTTTTGCTTTTTGACGAACCGACCTCAGCGCTTGACCCCGAAATGGTGGGCGAGGTGCTTGCTGTTATGAGAAACCTTGCAAAAAGCGGTTTGACCATGCTTGTGGTTACACATGAAATGGCATTTGCGCGTGATGTTTCAGACCGTGTTGTATTTATGGATGGCGGCGTAATTTTGGAAGACTCACGGCCCGATGTCATATTTAACAATCCTACGCATACACGAACTAAAGAGTTTTTAAAAAGAATTCTGGAAGCATAAACATTAATCTGTCACCTGCATGATTTTAAAATCGTGCAGGTGATTTTTTATTCGAAATATTATATTTTTTAAAGCTTTTTATTTTCTGATCATAATAATTTTTTTACCTTTTCCGACATTAATTGGTTTTTATTACATTTTTTGTAAAATATATATTGCTTTATCAGCTTTCTTATGGTATAATTATGTCCGGATGTTTTTATTTTTACAATAAAAGGTGCTTTTTAACACTTAAAACAAAACGGAAGGATGTCGTTATTCATGTCAATATGGTCCCTTTTACTGGCTCTTTTGCCCATCGTTCTTATTCTTTGTATGTTAATTGTCTTTAAAAAACCGGCGGATATCAGCGGAATTGCCGGATGGCTCGCCGTTTCGGCCGTAGCAATTCTTTTTTTCAGTACAAGTCCGGAAGTAGTCCTGCGTTCAACTATTGCGGGACTTATCAAATCCTTTTCGGTTTCCCTTATCGTCGCAACCTCTCTTTTGCAAATGGCGTATATGGAAAAAACCGGTGCGTTAAAAAGAATTATTATATTTATAAAAACCATTTCGAGTGAAAATAAAGCCGTTCAAATAATGATGATTAATATAGGCTTCGGCACATTAATGGTTTCCGTGGGCGCGACTCCGGTTTCCTTATTGCCTCCTATTTTGCTTGCTATGGGTTACAGCACATATGTTGCTATTGCCCTTCCGTCGATAGGTTATGATGCATTATGTACATATTCCCTTTTGGGCGCTCCTATTGTTGTTTTTGTCGGAATTGCAAACAGTTTTCTCGGTGATAATTCCGTAACATTGTCCCAGGTCGGACGCGTTTTTGCGTACCTTCTGCCTGTTTCGTCAACGGCAATAGGCTTTTGCATGCTATGGATAGTCGATAAATGGAACGGAATAAAAAAGGGCTGGCTGCCTTGCATAATTACCGGCCTTGTAATAGGTGTTGTTTCTTACTTTACAAATAAATTTGACAACCTTGTAGTTTTGACAGGTGTAATTTGCGGTGTTGCCGTAATTGTAGCTATGGTCATTTATCTGCTTGTAACAGGCAAAAAAATAATTGACAGAAGCAAACTAACAGAAGAAGATATTGCGTTTGAAAAACAATATCCTCTTTGGAAAGCTTTAATGCCCTGGATACTGCTTATCCTTCTCATACTTGCACTCAATCTTCCGAAACCGATTTTTGATTACCTTTACAGCACTATGAAGCTGCCCATTATGAATATATCGGCAGACGGCAGGGGCATTGACACGAGAGCCCTTTGGAATGCCTATACATGGATTTTTGTCAGCATCATTCTTTCTATACCGTTTATACGCCCCACCAAAACACAGATTAAGGAAACCTTTAAAACATGGTGGAAAAGAGCCCCGCGCCCTGTATTTTCAGCCGCTATTTTCTTTGCGATAGGCGAAGTTATGAATATGTCCGGCTATAATATGGCATATAATACAAACAATGCACTTAACAAATTTTTATCTCCGAGTATGATTAAAGTACTTGCAGATTATTCCGCACAGGCATTTCACAATGCATACGGGTTTATAGTAGGCTTTGTCGGATTGTTCGGAGGGTTTATTACCGGAAGTGAAGCTTCCACTATTGGTATGTTTGCGCAATACGCAATGACTACGGCAAAAAATCTGAATTTCGGTCCAAAGGAAATTATTATAATAGTAGCTGGACTGGCGTTCGGCGGAGGACTTGCAAGCGTTATATCCCCTGCAAAACTGCAAAATGCTGCCGCGGCCATTGATAAATTGGGCGAGGAAAATAAGGTTATACCGATAGCCTTTGTCTTTTCCCTTATTCTGACTCTTATAGTTTCTTTGTCTATTATCCTTATTCTTCATTTTATGGGAGCCTGATTTGTATTTGCAAAGGCATTTTACAGTTATGCTATACCTAATATGATACTCTCTTATTGTGTGGTATAAGTATCATAAGATGAAATCATTGGTACTGACAAAACATACCGTAACTTCATAAAAATCAAGCCTACGGCACAAAAGTCCGTAGGCTTAGTTTTTTATTCTGTTAGTTAAGGCAAGAATATACCGCGAAATTTCTCCAAAACTATCCGCTAATATGAGGGTTTATACAGTAAGTGAATTTATAATTCCGGTTACCTCATCATTAATCGCGCTGTCATATGTTATTTCAGACTGCGTAAGCTTAAAAGTATATATCTTTTTGCCGCTTATTCCTATAAACTCCGTAAAGTACGACAGCTTATCTTCATAAACCATAGAGTAAATATAGTAATAATATGTAATCTTTCCCATTCTTTTACTCATTGAGTCTTGAACAATTTTTTTATCCGAGCTCCGGCTTATCTCTTTTATCCTCTGCTCGACAAATTCTTTTACGGTTTCAGCCGTTGCGCCTGAATCTTCAAATATCTCCATTCCCAAAACATTATCGGTGATTTTATGATAATATGTGCATCCTGTAGAGGAAAGATTATTTTCAACCCACAACATAGGCAATGTCAGAGTACATTTTCCTATTTTTGACACATATGTTGTATCATCTTCATAATCATTTCTTATCAAAACGCCCACTTCATTTGCATTAATAGTATCGGCTTTAAGGGTAGACAGTAATTTATTTATCATTCCACGTTCATCATTTTCCGTATAGAAAGCTATGTTATAAACATATTCTCCCACTTCAAAGAAAATATCCGACAAAACTCCGTCATCATTTCTGCTTCCTGATGTTATTATCTTATAAGCGTATCCTTTTATCTTATCATTTACTTGATACACTGCCACACCTGATGATTCGCATAATTCTTTATTTCTGTTTTTAATATTACTTTCATAGTCTTTATTTGCAAGAATTTCCGCCGTAAGATTAGATGATTTAGAGTATATTTCCAAGTTCACGTGATCTTTGCTTTTAGGGTCATGTTTCCAGAATAAAAAATTATTTTCTTCATCCGCGGACACCTGCTCCCAGTCTGCCGGTAAAGTAAAGGATATTTTATAACGCTCGTCTGAAAATGTCCGATAACCTTCAGGGCTTACATTTGAAAGATCGTATGTCGCGCTTTTATCACCAAATGCAAGTTCAAACGAGGCCGCCGTATCTATGAGATCCGACAAATTCTCCGCATTGGGATCCGCCTTAACGGTTATGTCAAATATCATGTTATTTTCGTAATAGCACGTATAATCTATAAAAGTCGTTTTGTCTTTCGCCTGAAAATGCATACATTGGTTTCCGTGTTTATCGGTTAACTTATCCGCTTTTATAAGAATATATCCCTGAAAACTGTCTTTGATATTGGAAAAATCCTTTTCAAATGAAAGATCTTTATCCATCGAATAAAAGTCAATTGTAAGTAAATTCTTGTTCTCATCTACAAATGTGGTATGAAGACCGTCAAAGCTTCTATCCTCCATAAAAAGCTCGGAAGGCGTGTTCATAGACCATCCGTAATAACTATCTCCTATCCTGGACATTTCCGTAACACCGGTAACAGTATTTTGCTCATTAATTTTATCTTTTGTAACAGTAATTTTTTCGGTTACGTTATCGTATGTCACCTCCGCGCCAAATGTTTCGGATATAAACCTGAGAGGGACCATTGTAACTCCGCCCGCACTCAAAACCGGTGCGATTGTCATATTCTCCGTATGTGAATTTATCTGAGCCCCATTACTCCCAATCTGCATCTGTATTGTAACACCGGGGTATGTAAGGGTAATTGTCTGTGTACTGTCTTCCCACGCGACTTCAGCTCCGAATGCCTCCGTAATAACACGAAGGGGAACAAGTGTCGTTCCGTCAACAACGTAAGGAGTCTCCACCTTTGTATCAATTCCATTTATAGAAAGTACCGACTCCCCTACTTTAAATGTTATATTTATGCTGTCCGTTCCCTCCGCCATAGCGCCAATTCCCGAAAAAACCAATGCTGCGGTAATTATAATAGATAAAATTCTTTTCATATTCCTTCTCCTTTACTCAAGTGACGGGGTTATATCTGTAATATTTGTGCTTCCATTTCTTGTATATGCAACTTTTATGCTGCCTGCAGTATATGTTTTCTTAATAGCTTCGTTATAATCTGTGATACTGTGTACCGCAATTCCATTTACTTCCGTAACAACATCATTTATATTCAGCTGTTCGCATTTACTTGTTTTTACGGTAATCCCTTTTGTTGTTGGCAGTCCAAGCTTTGCCTCCCACGACTCAGTAAATGTTGCGCCTATGTCCGGGCGAACAACCTTCTTATTTGCTTCAAACTGTTTAAGAACATAATTTACTGTATCTATAGGTATTGAAAATGACATTCCTTCAACCCCTATACCTGTGTATTTGATAGAATTTATTCCTATAAGTTCTCCTTTAAGATTTATCAGCGGCCCTCCGGAATTCCCCCCGTTTATGGCGACATCCGACTGAGTATAGTAGTAATATTCTCCTATATTAACATTTTTACCGCTTATGATTCCTTTCGAAGCGGAATTCATCATATTCAATGAAAGCGGCGTCCCTATTGCCATTACTGTAGTTCCCACAACAATATCATCTGTACTGCCAAGTTTTATAGGCTCAAGTCCTAACTTGTTTATCTTAACCGTCGCAAGGTCCGATTTTTCATCGATAGATTGTATAACTCCGCTGTAGCTTTCGCCGTTACCCAATATTACCGTTATATTTTCAATTTCGTTTACAACGTGTGCATTCGTAAGTATTAAGCCATTATTTTTTATTACTACTCCCGTCCCATGGGCGTAAGACTCATTGTAAGACAATGCCTGCTGTGTCATATACTCCGGTTTGTAATTTCCTACAATTGCAACCACAGAAGCACTTGTCTGTTCAATTATCTTTGTTATAGCTTCGTCCTCATTAAAATTAATATATGCGCTTTGTGAAGATTCAT
>JAUZPZ010000109.1 GCA_030705675.1 Bacillota bacterium | reverse complement strand
CTTGGCGTAATTCCGGATATGATGTAAGAGGAGCAGCAATATGAGTATATTTAATAAAAAGTCTGTAAAAAATGAAAATCCCGAAAAAGATAAACATAATAAACATGGGAATATTACCGCGGAAGAGATTAATAAAATCGATATGGATTTAATAATCCGTAAAACGATTTTGAATGAACAGACGCCTTTTCTTATAAGTGAGGCCTACAAGGCGGCAAGAACAAATATAATGTTTGCGCTTAAAGATAACAAAGGTTGTAAAAAAGTAATAATTACAAGTGCAAACCCGGGGGAAGGAAAATCCACGAATTGCGTTAATATAGCAATATCCTTTGCGCAAATGGGAGAAAGAGTGCTTATTGTGGATGCGGATATGAGAAGACCGCGCCTTCATAGGTATTTTAAAATAAAAAATAAAAACGGAACATCAAATATTCTCGGTGGTTTTTCTTCTGTAGACGAATGTATATATCATGATGAAGGAACTAATGTGGATGTTATTACGGCAGGACATGTTCCTCCGAATCCGGCAGAACTTCTTGCTTCCGAAGAAATGGACAATATGCTTGAGCAGTTGGTTCAGATGTATGATTATATATTTATTGATACACCACCAATCAATGTTGTAACCGACGTTGCCCTTATAGCTAAAAAGGTTACGGGTGTAATGATTGTTGTAAGGCATAATATAACGAGCAGGGATATGATTGACAGATGTATTAACAGCCTTAATTTTGCCGGCGCAAGACTTATGGGATTTGTACTTAATGCGGTGGAGCATAATGAATATGTGGGTAAATATACTTATAATTCATATAAGAAATATGGAATAAAAAAATACGGTTATAGAAAATATGGAAAATATGGGTACGGAAAGTACGGGTATGGAAAATACGGGTACGGAAAATATGGCTATGGCTATGGGGATACTGATTATGAGGATGATACAAACGGGGATGTAAGTAATTAAAAATTGATAGGGTGACAGCATATGTTAGATTTTCATACGCACGTTCTTCCTGGTATTGATGACGGAGCCCCAAATATCGAAATATCGCTTAGTATGCTTGCTGTTGCTCAAAAGCAGCAGGTAAATACGATACTTGCAACACCGCATTTCTGTTTTGCAAAGGAAAGTTTAAAGAAATTCATAAAAAAGCGCGACGACGCATTTGAAAATCTTATGATGGAAGTGAATAATAAAAAAATTTGTGTTCCAAACATTATTTTGGGAGCCGAAGTTTATATGACCAGGGGTTTTTCTGAGGAAGAAGAGTTAGGGCAATTATGTATCCAAGGTACAAATTGTATCCTTGTAGAGATGCCGATGGGCGAATGGAGCGCATGGATGTATGAGGAAATTTATAAAATCTGCAATAGGGACTTTATCCCTGTAATGGCTCACCTTGAAAGATATGCCGAGACTGAGACACAGATGAAAAAGGTGGAACATCTTCTGAATATGGAAATATGCATTCAGATAAATGCAAGCAATATAATGAGGTTTAAATATAAAAAAGCAATAAGAAAATTTATTAAGAGCGGAAAAGTTGTGGTTCTCGGATCCGACGCACATGATGACCGTATAAGAAAAAGTGAGATGGATAAAGCCATAAGGAGACTGGGCATATGTTACGGAAAAGAAACAGTTGAAAAAATTGATGACAATGCGCGCATACTTATTGAAAATAAGCTGTTATATTGAGGTGAACTTATAAAATGCCTAAAAGAAGGAAAATAATTTTTATAATTACCGTATGCATAACGTTGTTGACACTTATTGGAACGGTTACAGGAAAGATTGGTCTTGACTATTTGTTTAATAAAGTTTCTCACAAAATTATCAAAGATATTTCCGACAATAAAAATAATGTTGAAATAACTGACGAAAATAAAGCAGCTGACGGAAATAAAGCGGCTGATGAAAATAAACAAGTAATTGACAAAACGGGCAAGGTATACGAAATTGCCGATGAGACAGTGCCTGAAGAAAACAGGACTACGGTTAAAGACAGCAAAGGAAAAGAATATACTGTAAAGAAAAATGATGAGCCGCAGAAAGGGTCGTCTGTTAATAAGGCGGTGGTTACTCTCGAAGAGCTTACCCCTAAGCAGATAAGTGAAATACAAAATATGGTTACTACTACCGATAAAATCGCGGTTATGAATATATGTATAAGAAGTCTTGCCGGTGAGGATAAAAAAGAAATAAAGGCAATGATTAATAACGGGGGCATCGATTACGGCCGGTTAAGGACAATTTTGTCTAATAGATTAAGCGCGGCAGATAAGAAAAAAATTTATTCATATTACGAAAAATACATTCAAATGTATTTTGAAGGTAAACAGCAATGAAGAAAAGGGCATTATAAATGAAAGAAAAGAGCGTTATAAAGGTATTGTTGTGGAGTGCGGTTTTGATTTGGGCGGCTGTGATATACATGTTTTCGGCACAGCCTGCTCAGCAGTCAAAGGCGGTGAGTAGCAAAATAACCGAGAAAATTATTGTCAGCACCACCCACGTAAATGAAAAGGAGATAAAACAATACGGCACAAGAGATGAACGCTGGGCATTTTCACAAATGAGAAATACATTGACAACTGTTGTGAGAAAATCAGCTCATTTTTTCTTATATTTAGTCCTTGGTATAATTACGTTTATGCTGGCGGGCAGGTATAATAAAAATATCAAAAAAATATGGATGATCGCGCTATTATGTTGTCTTGCCTATGCGATAAGTGACGAAATACATCAATACTTTGTTCCCGGCAGGGCATGCATGTGGCAGGATGTACTTATTGATTTTTGCGGCAGCTTTATAGGAAGCGGTATAACTATATTACTTCTAAAGCTCAAAAGAACAAAAACGGCAGAATAGAAAATATATATTTTAACACAACGATTGAGTTAAGCTAAGGAAGAGAGAGTGACCAATGAAGAAATATAAAGTTGGGATATGCGGTAATTTTGACACTGAAAACATTATTACAAACGGGCAGACAGTTAAAACAATAAATTTGGCAGAAATGATTGAAGAAAAAATCGGTATAGAAAATGTGTGCCGATTGAATACGTATGAGTTTTATTCTAATCACATAAAATTCGTTTTTTCATATTTAAGACTTATAAAGGAATGTGAAAATGTTGTGATACTTCCGGCAAGAAACTCAGTAAAACTTTTGGCACCTTTGGGAGCAGCCTTTAAAAAGAAATACAACTGTAAAATATATTATGCAGTAGTCGGTGCGTGGCTGGGGACGTTTCTTCGGGGGAAAAAAGTTCTTCTTAAATCAATAAAAAAACTTGATGGAGTATTTCCTGAAACAAAGACTTTAAAGCAGGATTTGGAAAACCTAGGAATTACGAAAGTAAAATTATTTCCGAATTTTAAACGAATAAAAATACTTGAGAAAGAAAAACTTGAATATATTCGCGAAAAGCCTTTTAAAATATGCTTTTTTGCCAGAGTAATGGAAGAAAAGGGCGTAGAAGGACTTATAAGTGCATTAAAAAATGTAAATGCTGACGGCATAAAATATTATCTTGACATTTACGGATCGGTTGATAAAGGGTATAGGAAGCGATTCGATTATATAAGTAAAGATTTTCCGGAATACATAAAATATTGTGGGGTAGTAGACAGCAATAAAACAGTAGAAACTCTGAAAAGTTATTTTATGTTAGCATTTCCCACGAAATTATTCTATATAGAGGGCTTGCCTGGGTCCTTGATTGATTCTTATTGTGCAGGAGTACCGGTGCTTGCGGCACGGTGGAAGTCTTGCTATGATGTAGTTGAAGAAAATGTAACAGGAATAACTTTTGAACTCGGTAATTTTTCGGAACTTGAAGAAAAACTCAATATGATTGCACAGCAGCCCGGGATTTTTAATGATATGAAGATTGGATGTTTGAAAAAAGCGGAAGAATACAATGCGCATAACGTAATAAAAATTTTACTTGAAAGCATGGGGGAGTGAGAGATGAAAAATGTAGCAATTCTTGTGCCTAATCTTCAGAGTGGGGGTAGCGAAAGAATAGTCAGCAGATTATCTCTTGCCATGCAGAGCAAATATAATGTTTTTCTTATTATGTTTGACACAAAAGATATTTCCTATGAGCATGGAGGCACGCTTATTGATATGAATCTTCCGCCGGTAAAGGGAACTGTCGGTAAGCTTTTAAATATGCGCCGGAGAATAAATGCTCTGAAAAAAATCGTAAAAAATCAAAAGATTGATATAATATGCAGTTTTACTGCCACGGCGGATTACGTAAACGCCTTTTCAAAAGCGGATTGCAAGAGACTTATATCCTGTAGAGAAGCAACCTTTATGGAGAAGCATTTAAAAAGATATAAGGCAATGTGCAAAAGGTCGGACGGGATACTTTTTAACGCGGAGGGAATGCGGGAAATTTATCTTAATCATTATCCCAAAGATGCAAGTAAGACCTTTATGCTGTATAATCTGTTTGATATAGAAAAAATAAATGAAAAGCTGCAAGACGCACTTCCAGAAGAATATAAAACTTTTTTTGAAACGCATAAGGTAATTACCACGGTATCAAGATTTGCCAAAACAAAGGGACAATGGCATCTAATAAAGTCATTTGAAATCCTTAAAGAAAAAGTGCCGGATGCCGGTCTTTTGTTTGTGGGACATTGCGGCGCGCTTGAACAAGATATTCATAAAATGGCGGCGAAATCAAAATATGCGGAGGATATAAAATTTACAGGCTTTTCAGATAATCCATTTAAATTTGTTTCAAAATCCGACGTTTACGCGTTATGCTCATTGGGAGAGGGCTTTCCAAACGCATTGGTGGAAGCAATGGCGAGCGGAGCTCCGGCTGTTGCAACTAACTGTAAAACCGGTCCGTATGAAATTCTTTTTGAAAAATACAAAAAGGGTTTTGATTGTGAAGATTATGTTATAGCTGATTATGGTATAATTACTCCAAGGTTTGATGATATTGTGGATTTTGATCTTAATAATAAATCTAAGCGGCATAAAATATATGCCGGAGCGCTTGAGAGGATACTGACAGACAAGCAGCTTGCAATTGACCTTGCGGAAAAGGGGAAAAAGCGTGCGGAAAGTTATGACCAAAAGCTTATAATAAATAAATACATAAAATTACTTGAAAATTCATCAAATAAGTAAAGAGGAGAAAAAGTGGTTAACTACGAAGATATTATCAGTGGAAAAGAAAAAATTTCACTTATAGGTTTGGGATATGTGGGTATGCCCATCGCGGTAACATTCGCAAAGAAGGTAAATGTTATAGGGTTTGATTTGAATAAGTCTAAAATAAAGCTCTACCAGAACGGAATTGATCCTACACGTGAAGTGGGAGATGACGTAATAAGTAAAACGACGGTAGATTTCACATCCAATCCGGCAAAGCTCAAAGAAGCAAAGTTTCATATCGTGGCAGTTCCTACACCTGTACGGGATGACAAGACACCGGATCTTTCTCCTGTTGAAGGCGCAAGTAGAATTCTTGGACAAAACCTTACAAGGGGATCTATTGTTGTATATGAATCCACTGTGTATCCCGGAGTTACCGAGGAGGAATGCGTTCCTATTCTCG
>JAUZPZ010000108.1 GCA_030705675.1 Bacillota bacterium | reverse complement strand
GCTTAAAATCTTTGATTTTAAGACTATTATATCATAATTTTTCAAAAATGTAAATATTTTTTAAAAAATTTTCAATATATCTGCTTAATTATTAACTATAGAAGAAAAGCAAATAGAAAAAAATTTCAAAAACTGCTTAAATTTATTGACATATTGGCTTTTTTAGAGTAAAATAGATGTATATGATTTGTATATACTACTGTACTATGGAGGAAGATTATGAAGGAAAAATTAGAACAGATAGAGCGCATGGCGCGTGAGGAAATAGAGACTGCCCTTGCACATAATGGTAACAGAAGCGAAATTATTGAAAACTTAAGAGTAAAGTTTCTTGGAAAAAAGGGTGAGCTTACGGCTGTTCTTCGCGGAATGGGAAGCCTTTCGGCAGAAGAACGCCCGCAGATAGGACAGCTTGCAAATGAAGTTCGTTCAAAGGTTGAACAGCTTATAGATAAAGCAAAAAAGGATGCGGAAGAGTTTGAACTTAATGAAAAGCTTAGAACAGAAGAGCTTGATGTTACAATGCCCGGCAAGCGCCGCATAGCAGGTAAATTGCATCCTCTTACCCAAATTGCAAATGAAATGATAGATATATTCATAGGTCTTGGATTTCAGATTGCTGACGGTCCGGAAGTTGAATATGATTATTATAACTTTGAAATGCTTAATATTCCGAAAGATCATCCCGCCAGGGATACACAGGATACCTTTTATATAAACGACAATATCGTGCTTCGCACTCAAACATCTCCCGTGCAGGTGCGTGTAATGGAAAAAACGAAACCCCCTATAAGAGTTATTTCTCCGGGAAGGGTTTATCGTTCTGATGCCGTAGACGCTACTCACAGTCCGCTTTTTAATCAGATGGAAGGACTTGTTGTGGATAAAGGCATAACAATGGCGGACCTTAAAGGAACGCTGGAGCTTTTTGCCAAGAGACTCTATGGAGAGAACGCTAAAATAAGGCTTCGTCCTCATCATTTTCCTTTTACGGAACCGTCCGCAGAAGTTGACGTATGCTGCTTTTCGTGCGGCGGCAAGGGATGCAGGCTTTGCAAAGGAGAGGGTTGGATAGAAATTCTCGGCGCAGGCATGGTGCATCCAAAGGTGCTTGCAGGGTGTGGAATTGATCCGGAAATATACAGTGGCTTTGCTTTCGGCATGGGTATCGAAAGAGTTGTTATGAGAAGGTTTAACATAAACGACCTTAGACTGTATTATGAGAATGACGTAAGATTTCTGAAGCAGTTTTAATCGATAATTGAACGAAAGGAAAGGATTTTAAATATGAAAGTATCAATGGAATGGATAGGCGACCTTGTTGATATAAACGGAGTTACTCCGAAAGAATACGCGGACGCCATGACAATGTCAGGCTCAAAGGTTGAGGCAATAGAAAATATCGGAGAAGATATTCAGAAGGTTGTTGTAGGTAAAATATTGCAGATTGACAAGCACCCAGACGCGGATAAGCTTGTTGTATGCCAGATAGATACGGGCGAAGGGGAAAATTTGCAGATCGTTACTCATGCAACAAATGTAGAGGTGGGAAAACTTGTTCCTGTGGCTTTACATAAGTCAAAATTGCCGGGCGGAGTTGAAATTACAAAGGGAAAACTTCGCGGAGTTATGTCACAAGGAATGATGTGTTCTCATGAAGAGCTGGGAATAGCCATTAGCGATTATTCCGGTGCCTGTGAGGATGGCATACTGATAGTTGAGGACGGAGTGCCTGTTGGAACAGATATAAAGGACGTTTTGGGTCTTAATCAAAATGTGGTGGAATTTGAAATTACTCCAAACAGACAGGATTGCCTCAGCGTGATAGGTCTTGCAAGAGAGACGGCTGTTACATTTGACAAACCGCTTAATCTGCCGAAAGTGGAAGTTCGCGGCTGCGGGGGAAATATTAATGACATGATCTCGGTTGAAGTTAAAAATACCGAGTTGTGCCCGCGGTATACGGCACGCGTGGTAAAAAATGTTAAAATAGGCCCCTCTCCCAAATGGATGGTGGACAGACTCAAAGGCTGCGGACTGCGTTCGATAAACAATATCGTGGATATAACAAACTATATTTTACTTGAATATGGTCAGCCAATGCACGCTTTTGATATCTCTTATCTTGAAGACGGTAAAATTATTGTAAGAAACGCAAAAGACGGCGAAAAAATCACCACCCTTGATGGGGCGGAGAGAACGCTTGATTCGTCTATGCTTGTTATAGCGGACGGTAAAAAACCGGTTGCTATTGCCGGAGTAATGGGCGGCGAAAATTCGGAAATACAAAATGATACCAAAACGATTGTTTTTGAAACTGCGAATTTTAACGGCAAGAGTATTCGTATTACTTCAAAGAAGCTGGGTATGCGTACGGACGCTTCCGCATTGTACGAAAAAAATCTTGACCCGTTTATGGTAAAAGAAGCGTCGGACAGAGCGTGTCAGCTTGTTGAAATGCTGGGCGCAGGCGAGATTGTTGAAGGCATTATTGATGTGAACAATGTGGCTGATACAAGAGAATGGATAGACATAAATCCGGACAAAATAAATACATTTCTCGGCACTGATATTTCTGAAAACTTTATGGTAGATACGCTTAAAAAGCTTGATTTTAAGGTTGAAGGAGGCAAATGTCTTGCTCCGACCTACAGACAGGATATAGAATATATGGCGGATATCGCCGAAGAGGTAGCGCGTATTTACGGATATGAAAAAATCTCTTCCACTTTGCTTAAAGGGGATACTACTCCGGGAGGAAAAACTTTTGTACAAAATATCGAGGATAAGGTGAAAAACACGCTTGCCGGTCTTGGACTGTATGAAATAGTGACCTATTCTTTTACCAATCCGAAGATATTTGATATGCTTAATATTCCAACAGACAGCAACTTAAGAAAAACTGTTGTAATTTCCAATCCTCTCGGCGAAGAAAATTCTGTAATGCGTACGACCACAATAGGCTCCATGATGGATACGCTTGCGAGAAATTATAATTTAAGAAATGCCGACGTATGGCTGTTTGAGATAGGGAAGACATACATACCGACAACGCAGGATAAACTGCCTGACGAATATAATAAAATCACGATCGGAATGTATGGTGAGAATACCGATTTCTTTGCATTGAAGGGTGTTGTAGAGGATTTGGCGACGGCTCTTAATGTAAAGGGAATTGAATTTAAAGCCGAAAAAGAAAACCCGACATTTCATCCCGGAAGATGCGCGGCTGTGCTTATTGGCGGCGCAAAATGCGGAATAATGGGTGAGATACATCCGGCTGTTTCAAGAAAGTTTGGCTTTGAATGCAGGACATACGCCGCTGAAATTGACTTTACCGCATTTGCGGAAGCGGTGGATAAGGAAAAACAGTATAAGCCCATGCCAAAATTCCCGGCGGTTACAAGAGATTTAGCTGTATTGATTGACAGTGGCGTTCCTGTTGCGGACATTGAAAACGTAATTAAAAGTTCCGGTGGTAAAATTCTTGAAGAAATTAAACTGTTTGACATTTATAAAGGTAAACAAATTCCGGATGGCAAGAAGAGCGTTGCTTTTGCACTTACACTTCGTTCTGCTGACGGAACGCTTGCCGAAGAAGAAATCAACAGCGCAATGAACAAAATAATAAAAAATATAAACGACAATCTTGGCGGTGTACTAAGATAAAAAAGAGAATAGTACACCGGTGAAAATGTGCCGATTGATTTTTCGGAAGGAATGATGTGTTATGTATACCAACCCCTATGAAGGCATTGAAACGATGCAGTGGTACAAAGCAAATCTTCATACTCACTGCGGTACGGGCAAAGGTACGCCCGGACGGCATGAACTTAAAGATGTAATAGGACTGTATCGCGAATGCGGTTACAGCGTTCTTGCTGTGACAAATCGTGATATGTTTACCGATGCGGGTCAATATGAAGAAGAGTTTGATATGACACTGATTGACGGGTATGAGTATTGCCAGGGTAAAGAAATGCTTATACTTAATACAAAAAATGTAATATACGGAAACAATCAGCAAGTTATAGATTCGGCTATAAGAGATGGCGGCGTAAGTTTTATATGCCACCCAAACCGTGCGATCCCAACGGGAGAAGACATGGATGAAAACGGCGAATATATACTTAAAAAATGCTGGTCCCCCGCGGAGATTGACAGGTTAAGCGGTTTTACCGGCATAGAGATTTTAAACGGCAAGGCTTTTCGTATAGGCGGAAGCGGGCTTGCCATCGACGTATGGGATTATTTTCTTACACACGGGAAACTTATTTGGGGAATAGGTACGGACGATTTCCACAGATGGGAGGATTTATCCCGCGCGTTTACGGTGATTTATGCGCCGTCAAGAAGTAAAAAAGATATAATAAACGCAATTAAACGCGGCAGGTTTTACGTTTCTAATGGCCTGCTCATAAAAGATGTAAATTTTGAAAATAATGTTTTGAAGATTTCGGCAAAAGAGGAAGTTCCTACATTCAGCAACGGGTGCAGATTTACTGTTGTGGGTGAGCATGGAAGAGTTCTTCTAACGAGGTTTGGCGATGAACTCGTATATGAAGTGAACGACAAAGAAAAATATATTCGCGTGCAGATTACAAGCGAATACGGTTCAATGCTGTGGACACAGCCGTTTTACCGTAAAAGCGTATTCCAGCTGGCATGATGTGCTGATTTAATCTGACGGAGCGGCTCTTGCCGGTATTTTGCGGTTTTGAGAATCTTGGAAAGGCGGGAGAATATGTTAGCGCTTATAACGGGGGCAAGTTCGGGAATAGGAAGAGATATGGCAAAGGTTCTGGCAGATAAAGGGTATGATCTCATTTTAGTCGCAAGACGAAGGGAAAGAATGGAGAAACTTGCCGGAGAACTTAAAACAAAGTGTGAAATAATTTCTATGGATCTTTCCGAAACGGAAAATTGCATGAAACTGTATGACCTTATAAAAGAAAAGCAGATAGATGTGCTTATAAATAACGCGGGGTTTGGCATTTTCGGGGAATTTACCGAAACTGACCTAAGCCGGGAACTTTCAATGATTAATACAAATATTGTTGCCCTGCATGTGCTTACGAAGCTCTTTGCAAAAGAGTTAGAAAAAAGAGGCAGAGGGTATATACTTAATGTCGCTTCATCCGCCGCTTTTCTTCCCGGACCTCTTTTGTCGGCATATTATGCCTCAAAGGCATATGTTCTCCGCCTGACGGAAGCCGTAAATGAGGAAATGAGAAGAAAAGGCAAGGATGTTCACCTTTCGGCGCTGTGTCCGGGACCCGTTGAAACGGAATTTGACAGTGTTGCGAATGTGAGGTTTAGCCTTAGCGGATTGAAAAGTGATTATGTTGCAAGGTATGCAATTGAAAAAATGTTTAAAAATAAAAGAGTTATAATACCGGGACTTGTCATGAAGCTTGCGTATGTCGGGGAGAAGCTTCTGCCTGACGGATTTATTACTAAAATTGCATATAATATGCAGAAGAAAAAATGCGGATGAAGCCGCAGGAGAGTGAAATTTTGGAAATTTATTTTGATAACGCCGCAACGACCATAACGTGCAAAGAAGCGGCGGATATGGCATATAAAGTAATGACGGAGTATTACGGAAATCCTTCTTCACTTCATAATAAGGGGCTTGAAATCGAAAAAGAGGTGC
>JAUZPZ010000107.1 GCA_030705675.1 Bacillota bacterium | reverse complement strand
TATTGAAAGAAGCGAACTGGCAGTGCAACAGACATCGGATAATATTGCCAAACAGACGGTGAAAGCCAAAACCTCAGGCACAGTTACAAAAATGTATGTTTCAAAAGGGGCAACCATTGCCGTCGGCACGCCTGTATGTGATATCGTCAATGATGAACAAATGATTTTACGAGTACCATTTTTGGTTGAAAACGCACAAAATATATTTGTGGGTGAATCTGCGACGGTTCCTTTGGTCGGCACTTACTATACTTTAAGCGGTAGCGTTTCCAAAGTGACAAATGGGCATCTTGTTTCTTCAATGGGAAACGAGGTCAGCATGATAGAAATTATCGTTCAAAATCCCGGAACACTGAAAAAAGATGATAAAGCAACGGCAGTTATTGGCGATTATGCTTGCTCCGATGTGGGCACCTTTGACTATGCTTCCACTGAAACAGTTACCTCGGAAGGAGCCGGTAAAATATTAAACTTACCCATAAGCGTGGGTGACCATGTGACATCACAGACAGCGCTTGCTAACTTGGATACATCCACCTTGGTAACGGCGAATGAACAGAATGCCCTTGCTATTAAGGATGCCAAACTGAGCCTTCAGTCTTTAAAAGATAAAGTGAAGGATTATAATATTTCAGCGCCTATCACAGGCACGATTCTAACTAAAAATGTAAAAGCAGGCGATACTGTCTCTCAGGCAAATATGTCGGCATTGGCAGTCATGGCAGATTTAAAAAACCTTTGTTTTAAAATCACGGTGGACGATACCGACATTGCCAAAGTGAAGTTGGGGCAATCGGTAAAATTCAAAACAGATGCAATGCCCGATAAAGAACATTTCGGTACCGTTTCCTTTATCCCTGATGCAGGCACAAAAACCGGGGATGCTACTCTCTATGAAGTGAGAGTTTCGGTAAAGCCGGAGGACGATTTAAAGAATGGTATGAATGTTTCGGCAGAAATTCTGTTGAACTAATGGAAACGGGTGGATTGGTTGTAGCGAAAATATTGTAGTCAATCCTTTTTATAACACTGTTAATCGCACGTTTTGTTAAATATTCTATGTATAAAAATAGCGGGAGAGTAAAACACTCTCCCGTAAATTTTAGTAAATTTATTTGATTGTTAGAAAAAGCCAACAAAAAAGCACGTTCCCATTCGCCAATTTTGTGTTATGTGCAAAAACAGGTGCGCCCCTAAGCTGCATCCGTCCCCAATCTGCACCCGTTACTTTCTATTCTGACAAATTTAAAAAGGTTGTGTTCTTGCTTATTAAATCCAGATCACCCAATTTATTTTCCATTACTTTTATAGCATATTTTTCTTTGTCCATACCAATAAATGCTCTATTGTTTTTTTTGGCTGCCAATAAAGTCGTTCCACTACCTGCAAACGCATCTAAAACTATTGAATCTTCATTAGATGATTGTTTCACAATTAATTCTAACATTTCAAGATTTTTTTGAGTTGGATAATCAGGGTAAGCATAGTCTTTGAAATCCAACCATATATCTTGTATTTTTTTCCCCTGATGCTCATCTGCGAACCTTTTTAATCTAGGATTACCATTTGCAGACCATTCAATCAATCCTTTCGCATCTAAAATTGATAATTCTTTTGGAGATGTTCTCCAATGCCTTCCTTCTGGTGGAAGCATCCCTTTCCATTCTCGTCCGGTATCGCCTTGAGATTCACCAGGTGCGTGAATTGGAACAGTATTATATCGTCTTCCATTAGCATCTGTTTTGTAATATTTTTCATCTAATTCCACATTTGAATATGATACCCTTACATCGTTCCAAATATGATTACCTTTATTTTTGGCGTAAAAATATATTACATCTTTCTCATTTCCATATGCTTTTCTTTCAAAGTTTTTAGGATTAGATTTTTTTCTTGTTATGTCATTAATAAAATTTTTTTTCCCAAAAATTTCATCTAATATAATTTTAATATAATGTCCAATCTTTGTATCAATATGAAAATAAAAAGATCCTTGTTCTGATAATAGTTCTCTCATTAATATAATGCGTTCCCTCATATACTCAATATACTCTTCATCACATAGTTTATCAGAATAAGCCACAATTCCGCTCTTAGGCTTACTTATTGTACTAATTCTATTTTGCGATACAACAAAATCCAAATTTGTAGAGAAAGGCGGATCAATATATATCAAGTCAATTTTCCCTTTGAATCCACATTTAAGTAATATTGATAATATATTAAAGTTTTCTCCTTGAACTATTGTATTACTTTCTATAGAAATATTTGTATCTATAGCGATTTCTTCAGCCAATTTAAGTATCTCATCTTTACTTTTTTTGTTTCTATAATATAATTCCATAGTTGCCTCCTAAGCTATAAAGTATATAGATAATCCCTCAATAATAAAGCAGATACTATAACTTCATCTTCTAGACTAGAACTCAAAGTGTTTTTCATTTTATGATTTCCAGGAATATAAATTACCCCATCTAAAATTGCAATTTTAATGACTTCAAAATCAGTCTTATTCAAACTGCTTCTCATCGTATTAATTGCATCAGCAAGTTGTGCATTTTGATGCCCGCCAAAATCCGTTAAAAATTTTGCTTCGCCAATAACAAACTTGCTATTGAATTTAGCGATAAAATCCAAACCTTTTTCATGAGTATACCCTAGATACGACCTGGCGAATACTTCCATGGCGGCATCGCTAGCATCAAAAACAATATTGTCAGTTGTACTTAAAAAATATTTAACATCACTAGTTATGTTAACACCAAGTGCTCTAGACTTTATCCAATTTTTAAAAAGAGGTCCTATTTGTCGATTTGTTTCTTTAGGCAATGTCATTTGTTTAATAGTATCTTCAAAACCCATAGAATAAATTGCTCCAGCTAATCTATTAACTGTTTGCGGATTTCTTGAAATTGAGGTGTTATCTCTTTTAAGATATGCAACATAGGAATCTTTAACTGGAAACAATTCCTGTTGCAATAACAATCTAATCAAAGGTTCATTTTCTTTTGAATCGAAACTGTTTCTTATTTCTGCTACAACATTCTCAGGCAACTCTCGTGACAAATTGTTTGACATGGGGTAAACCTTAAACAATTGATCCAAATAGTCTCTTTGATTTGCAAGTTCAATACTCCTTTTTGTCCAAATATTCATAAAAATTACTCCTTTTATTTTAAATGTAAATAGACTTAGAACAGTTCAGTACCTTTGCCCTATCTGCTTTATATGTCTTGTTAACATATCCAACGACATAGTTGTATAAACATTTTACATAATTGCAGATTGAGTTGAAAGATATACTATTATAATAATAAATTTACATTTTATATCCACTTTTATATCTGTCTTTTCAACTTTATACAAGTAGACAAATATATTGTCATTTTAAAAACCCAGTAAAATCAAGGTTGTTTCCGTGACATCAACACCGCTACTTCCACGTGGCTTGTCTGCGGGAACATATCCACCGGCTGCACTGCGCCCGCCTCATATCCGTTTTCGCAAAGGTAGGCCATATCTCCTGCCAGGATTGCCGGATTGCACTAAATATAGGCTATCCGCTGCTGCGCAAGCTCAAGCCGCGACAGCATATCATTGTCACAACCTTTTCTCGGCGTGCAGATTGGGGACGCTTCCAATTTGTTTCAATTCACCGTTTTATACACACTTAAGTTATACGCACTGTACACAGAAGTTCGATTTTACATTATTGTACCATTAATCGCATGATTTGTCAAATGTTCTATGTATAAAAAGAACGGGAGAGCAAAACACTCTCCCGCAGATTTTAGTAAATTTATTTGATTGTTAGAGAAAGCCAGCAAAAAGCACATTCCCTTTCGCAAATTTCATGTTAATAATGTGCAAAAACAGGATTGCGATGCATCCCTGCCTAGCTTTATAGTTCTGACCAAAACCTAATATGCTTTATAGAGTCAAATTTTATATCTGAATATTTTTTTATATCAAATTCTATCTGCAAATATGATAGCAAATCTTCACCATAATATATAATATCGGTTTGATATACTGAAAAAATTGGGTTTCCTGCTTCTTGTGGCTGTGACGGAATATACCTATGAGAGTATATTGGTATAAGTTTAGGTACCTTTGTCATTTCATTTTTACATACATTAATCGCCTCTTTTAAGTCATTAGGTTTAATACCCCATCCAGAATACCAAAATTCATTATGTTCAATATCGAAAATCATACCTTCTAATGGCCAGATCAGCCTGTCTTTTATACTTCTAATATTACCTTCACTCATATCTCTCCAATTAACAAAATTATTTGTAATTGGAAGTGCAATACATAAAAATTCTTTTAAGTCTGGAGGAAATTTAATATCATAAAGACTTTCTACACTATCAATTTCCTGTAGACTTAATCCACTTTCAAATGAAATGCCTTTATATTTAAGGGAATCTACAGTTTTTCTTATGTCCATTTCCTTGCCACCACTATTTCTTATTATTTTGAATTTTCACTTCTTTGAGCTGTATTTTTTACTTTTTCGCTGAGTTCCTTCTTCGTTTTTTATAACATTACTTCGGTGCTGTTTTTCAATCTGCACCGCTTGGAAAGTTTCCTTAGATATAATAGCCGGGTTGTTATTCTCTGCCCGATAATAAGAATCGTGTTTTCCATTATCCAACAACCGCACATTTCCCATATACTTTTCATTGCTGAGCATTACGTCAATTGATCACATTTAAGTTATCCGCACTGTACACAGAAGTTCGATTTTACATTATTGTACCATTAATCGCATGATTTGTCAAATGATATATGTGTAAAAAGAGTGGGAGAGCAAACACTCTCCCGCAGATTTTAGTAAGTTTATTTGATTGCCAAGAAAGCCAGCAAAAAAGCACGTTCCCATTCGCCAATTTCATGTCAATAATAATGCGCAAAAACAGGCACGTCCCCAATCTGCATAACAATTCCATTATACAGGATTTCTTAAAAAATATGCTCTACTTTTTTAATCTTTTTTTGTAAAGCTCTATTTTATTACCCCAAGATTTATTATAGAGCCTAAAACAATATGAATTATATCGGTAAATTTTACAAAAATAATAGAAAAACTCTTGCATAATAACGAATTTTTTTAAGATGCTTGACGAAACTGCGTTTATGTTGGTATAATTAAAGCGTACCGGGCATATTGGCATACAGCAAACCGGATAAAGAAGGGGAGTGCCGTCTTGTTTACAGCCGCGGCGGGGCAAAGATATTTGAGGGGCAAAAAGACGGAAAATATTTTTACCGTTGCCTTAAAGACGGTGAGTATTCGGAAATATGTTCGGGGGAGCTACGCGCGAAAATATTTGAGCGGAATTCATCAGAATTAATACTCAGCTTTGAAAAAAAGTTTGTTTTCTTTGATGTCCTGAGCGGCAGGATCACAAATACGATTGGGAATAAAAACTGGAGATACTCCGCTTACCTTGACGGTAAAATATATTATTTCAAAGAAAATGAACTGGATAAAAACAATATTTATTGTATGGATATTGAGGAGGGCGACGAGTATCTTTATAAGAGTTTAAATTTCCGGGGGCAGCTGTACAGAGTAAATGATAAAAATTTATATATTCAAAAAAGTGATGATTTTGCGGTTGTGCAGCAGCTGCAATAGAATATTGCAGACATAAGCTTCCGCCCTTATTGAGGTGTGTTGTATGAAAAAACTAATATGTATTATACTGGCGCTTATTCTCATATCAAGTCTTACCGCCTGCG
>JAUZPZ010000106.1 GCA_030705675.1 Bacillota bacterium | reverse complement strand
TGACATAATAAGAGGCTTTAAGCGTTGGACAATTGCGTTCATTTCCTGTACAGTCATTTTTTCACCTCGCAATATAGCAGTATTGTTTTGATAAGGGCTTTTAAAATATATAATAAACGTTTACGTTTATTATAGCATAAAACTAAGCTGACATGAAGAATTGTGGTGCTGCAACGGCAGCAGGAGGAGCTTCGCTCCGACAATAATTCTTCT
The DNA here is from genome assembly GCA_030705675.1 of Bacillota bacterium. GTDB lineage: Bacteria > Bacillota > Clostridia > RUG12999 > RUG12999 > RUG12999. The sequence continues at coordinate 5,838 of JAUZPZ010000106.1, read as the reverse complement.
GATGGCTTAAAATCTTTGATTTTAAGACTATTATATCATAAAATTTAAAAAAGGTAAAGACAGAAAATGAACAAACTGCAAAAAAGAGGTAAAAACCCTTGACAAAAAAACCTAAAAGGTATACAATATCATGGTGAACTTATTTCTTGAAAAGGAGGAAATATAAATGAAAATATCATTTAAAGACGGAAGTATTCGTGAATATGAATCGGGTATTTCTGTGTATGAAGTGGCTAAGAGTCTTAGCGAAGAGTTGGCAAAAGCTGCACTTGTTGCAGAAATTGACGGAGAGGTTAAAGAACTTACCACCACCCTTACCAAGGATGTAAGTTTAAATATATTGACATTTGAAGATGAAGAGGGTAAAAGGGCATTCAGACATACGGCCTCCCATGTTATGGCACAGGCAGTAAAAAAGCTTTATCCTCAGGCAAAGCTTGCTATAGGTCCGTCAATAGACAATGGATTTTATTATGATTTTGATATAGATGAACAGATTTCTCAGGAAAATCTTACTGCAATTGAAAAGGAAATGAAGAAGATTGTAAAAGAGAATTTTAAGCTTGAAAGGTTTACGCTTCCGAGAAATGAGGCTCTTGCGTTTATGAAGGAGAAGGACGAGCCGTACAAGGTGGAGCTTATTGAAGATTTGCCGGAAGACGTGGAAATTTCTTTTTACAAACAGGGAGATTTTGTTGATTTGTGCGCGGGTCCGCATATTCACTCTACAGGCAAAATAAAGGCATTTAAAATTATAAGCGTTACAGGTGCGTATTGGAGAGGCAATGAAAAAAATAAGATGCTTAAACGTTTTTATGCCACCGCCTTTCCGGTTAAAGAGGAGATGGACGCTTATCTTGAAAAAGTTGAGGAGGCAAAGAAAAGGGACCATAACAAATTGGGTCGTGAACTTGAAATCTTTACAACTTCCGAACTTATAGGTCAGGGACTTCCGATAATGCTCCCGAAAGGCGCAAAAATCATTCAGATTTTGCAAAGATTTGTTGAAGATACAGAATATGCGCACGGATGGCAGCTGACAAAAACTCCGTATATGGCAAAGAGCGACCTTTATAAAGTTTCGGGGCATTGGGACCATTATCAGGACGGAATGTTTATAATGAACAGCCCGGATGATAAAGAGGTGTTTGCGCTTAGACCTATGACCTGTCCGTTCCAGTATCAGGCATATCTTAATAAAGCGCGCTCTTACCGCGACCTGCCCCTTCGTTACAATGAAACATCTACTTTGTTCAGAAATGAAGCTTCGGGTGAAATGCACGGGCTTATAAGGGTTCGGCAGTTTACAATTTCAGAAGGACATCTGATGTGTACCCCGGAGCAGCTTGAAGATGAGTTCAAGAGTTGTCTTGAACTTGCAAATTATATGCTTAAAACACTTGGTTTGTATGATGATGTTTCGTACAGATTTTCACAGTGGGATCCAAACGACAAAGAAAAATATATAGGAACCGTAGAGCAATGGGACGAAGCTCAAGGTGTTATGAAGAAAATTTTGGATCACCTTGAAATTCCATATAAAATTGGTATTGGCGAAGCGGCTTTTTATGGTCCTAAACTTGATATTCAAATAAAAAATGTGCACGGTAAGGAAGACACGCTTGTCACAATTCAGATTGACCAGATGCTTGCTGAAAAGTTTGGAATGGAATATGTGGATAAAGACGGGTCAAAGAAAAATCCCTATATTATTCATAGAACGTCAATCGGCTGTTATGAAAGAACACTCGCTCTTCTTATTGAAAAATACGCGGGGGCGTTTCCGACATGGCTTGCGCCTGTGCAGGTTAAGCTGCTTGCTATTTCCGATGCTCACAGTGAATATGTAAAAGACCTTGCAGCGAAGATGCAGAATATGGGACTTAGAGTTGAAACTGACCTTCGCAATGAAAAAATAGGTTATAAAATCAGAGAAGCGCAGCTTGAAAAAATTCCGTATATGCTGGTTGTTGGAGATAAGGAGCTTGCGGACGGAGGAGTTTCCGTGCGTTCCCGCAAAGATGGCGATAAAGGCTTTATGAAGGCGGAAGATTTTATAGATATGATAACTCTTGAAGTCGCAAAAAAGACTCTTTAAATATGTAAATTGCGGAGCGTTTGATGACGCTCCGCCGTTGTTTATGCATAATGTATGCAAAAACGAGGATGAATTGTGCAGATTTAAGCAAAAAGTTATATTGACAAATATTTGCAAAAATGGTAAAATAACAAATAGTATAATTTTTGTTTTTGTGCAGCGCGTATTAATATTATGCATAAAATAATACCATAAAATGATTCACTTTCAGTGATTGGAGAGATATATAATGGATATTAAAGTAGTAAAATTCGGAGGCAGTTCTCTTGCCAATGCAAAACAGTTTGAAAAGGTTGCCGCCATAATAAAAGCTGAAGAATCCAGAAAGTATGTTGTAGCTTCGGCTCCCGGAAAAAGATTTTCAGACGACATAAAAGTTACGGATATGTTTTACAAGTGTTTTGAGTTGGCAGTTGCAAAAAAGAGTATTGACGAAACATTTGCAAATATTATAGACAGATATAATGAGATAATTTCCGACCTTAATATTGATTTTTCACTGGATGAAGAGTTTGAGAAAATAAAAATGGCGGTTTTACACCGCGCAAGCAGAGATTATGTTGCAAGCCGCGGCGAATATCTTAATTCTATGATATTGGCGGCATACATAGGATATGATTTTGTTGATGCTGAAAACTGCATTTTCTTTGATGAAAAGGGAATGCTTGATATAGAAAAAACAAATAAGGTGCTTTCGGAAACCCTTATTCAGCATTCAAGGGCGGTAATTCCGGGATTTTACGGCTGTAATGAAGATGGTACAATAAAGACATTTTCAAGAGGCGGATCTGATATTACAGGTTCCATTGTCGCAAGAGCTATTCAAGCGGATATTTATGAAAACTGGACGGATGTTTCCGGTATGCTTATGGCGGATCCCCGAATTGTGGAAAATCCGAAAGTCATCAGTACGATTACATACAACGAGCTGCGCGAGCTTGCCTATATGGGCGCAACGGTTATGCATGAAGACGCGATTTTTCCGGTTAAGATATCAAACATTCCAATCAATATAAGAAACACTAATGCCCCGGAAGACGCCGGAACGATGATTGTTCCGTCCACAGATATGTTGGGTGCGAATGTTATTACGGGAATTGCCGGCAAAAAAGGATTTTCGATTATTAATATTGAAAAGGATATGATGAATTCCGAAATTGGTTTTGGACGTAGGGTACTTGAGGTGCTTGAAAATCACAAGGTTTGCTTTGAGCATCTTCCTTCAAGTATAGATACTATGTCTGTGGTTATCGGCACATGTGAGCTTAGAAGTACAAAATATGAAATGGTTGCTGAAATTGCAAAAGTTGTTGATGCAGATCGCGTAACCGTTGAAGATGGTATTGCGCTTATTGCTGTGGTTGGCCGAGGCATGGTAAAAGCAAAAGGAACGGCAAGCCGTGTGTTTGAGGCTATAGCGAATAACGGAATAAATATTAAAATGATAGACCAGGGTTCAAGCGAGCGCAATATTATTGTGGGCGTTGAGGAAAATGACTATGCCGGCGCGCTGAGAGCTATTTACAATGAATTTGTAAAATAGTTTGCGAATTTGAGGAATTTTACTGTAAAGTAAAAAACAGAAAATAAATGCTTGACAAGCGTTTTAAGCAATGATATAATAAATACATAGTTTCGCTCATAGACGAAACGCGGATACAATGTAAACGTTTATTATAATGCTTCAAAAATTGGATATCCGCGTCTAAAAATGCGGATATCCAATCAATTTATTTTCCTGACTCATGCCTTATTTTTAAAACCGAATATGCGGAAGTGGCTCAGTGGTAGAGCGTCACCTTCCCAAGGTGAACGTCGCGAGTTCGAATCTCGTCTTCCGCTCCAAACGAAACAGAATCCATAATGGGTTCTGTTTTATTTTTTTATATATTTTCTTCTTAAATAAAATAGATGTAGTTTTTATTTTCTAATAAGTGAAATAATATTTTCTATGTATACCTTGAATTATATAAATGATTTGCATCTATGTATAAAAAGAATCCCGAAACCGTTAGATTTCGGGACTCTTTCGACTTAGTGTCGAAAAAAGAAAACAGAATTTAAAGCAGAGCTTATCTCATGCCTTCCTCGTAAGCTTTAATCATTTTCTTAACCATCTGTCCGCCTACGCTACCTGCTTCTTTTGAAGTAAGGTCTCCGTTGTAACCGTTTTTAAGATTAACGCCAACTTCACTAGCGGCTTCCATCTTAAATCTGTTAAGAGCTTCCTTAGCTTCGGGAACTACAGTTTTGTTATTAGCCATTTTTAAGATTCTCCTTAAACAAATAAAATTATTTAATCGTACAAACTTTCTTGTACAATCATATTCTGTGCTCATATTCCTTGTTGTATCCGAGGTAATTTTTAGCTTTTACAATAAAATTTTACAATAAAAATAAAAATATAAAAAATTTTTATAAAACCCTTGACAAACTCGGGAAATAGTGGTAAATTATTATTAGCACTCAAAGAACACGAGTGCTAATAATAAAAATTGCGGATAGAAGCGGCGGTGATTAATGTGGAGCTCAGCGGCAGAAAAAAACGTATATTGCAGGCAATTGTAAGTGATTATATAGAAACGGCGGAACCTGTAGGCTCAAGAACGATCGCAAAAAAGCATATGATGGATTTATCGCCCGCAACAATTCGTAACGAAATGGCGGATCTTGAGGAAATGGGTTATCTTGAGCAGCCGCATTCATCGGCAGGTCGTGTTCCTTCGGTAATGGGATATAGAGTTTTTGTCGATAATCTTATGGAAAGATATAAGTTATCGGTTATGGAAACCATAAAAATGCAGCAAGTCATGAACGAAAAGGCTAAGGAGTTTGATAAGCTGATAGAACGGGCTTCACACGTAATTGCGTCAATAACGAATTATGCGACGGTTGCAATAAACGCGGGCAAAAAGAAAAATTCCATAAAAACAATACAAATTGTACCAATAAGCCGTAAAGAAACCGTACTTATAATAGTAACTAACGAAGGTATAGTTAAAAACCGTCTTGTGCGGTTGAAAGAGGAAATTACACCGGAAGAAGCTTCAAAGCTTTCTGCACGTATGACAAAGATGCTTGGAGGACTTACATTAAACCAGATAAGTTTGGAAACGATAAATAATATAAAAAATAGCTTTTCCGAGCTTACCGAGCTTATAAATGATGTAGTCGATTTTATTTCCGACGTGATAGGAGAAATTGATTCCCGTGACGTTATTGTTGACGGCGGGGTAAATTTGTTGAAATTCCCTGAATATTCAAATATAGAAAAAGCAAAGGAAATTCTTGAGGTACTGGAAAATAAAGAAAAGCTGCAAAATATGGTCTCTCTTCCGGTTTCTGCCGGAAACAAGGTCAATATCATAATAGGAGATGAGCATAACGGTATAAAGCTTAAAGATTGCAGCGTGGTTTTATGTACTTACGAATTTGACGGAAATGAAGGAACAATAGGTGTAATAGGTCCTACAAGAATGGATTATGCAAGGGTTGTTTCGGCTATGGAATATCTTTGTGAGGGAATGAGAATGCAGTTGGGAGAAGGAGAGAAGAAGAGTGAGCAAGGAAAAGAAGAAGACCGCCCAGGCGGATGAAGAGATAAAGGAAACCGAGGTCGGGGATAAAGCCGAGGAAACTAAAATCGACGAAACTATAGCTGACGAAACTATAACCGACGAGGAAAGCGTCTTAGAGACGGTTGTTGATATTGATACTCTCAAAGAGAAAGCGGAGAAGGC
>JAUZPZ010000105.1 GCA_030705675.1 Bacillota bacterium | reverse complement strand
TCATCATTTCAGCATATGCTTCTTCAACCCCGCCCATATTACGGCGAAAACGGTCTTTATCCAATTTTTCGTGAGTGGTTGCGTCCCAAAAACGACATGTATCAGGTGAAATCTCATCTGCTAAAATAATTTTGCCGTCAGTCGTTTTACCAAATTCAATTTTAAAATCAACAAGATCTACATTTATCTTTTTAAAGAAATCTTTCAAAAATGTATTTATTTTAAAAGTATATTCCGCTATTATATCAATATCTTCTTTGGTTGCCCATCCGCAGGCAATTATATGATAATCGTTTACCATAGGGTCTCCGAGTTCATCATCTTTATAGCAATATTCCAAAGTGGGACAAAGAAGCTGTGTGCCTTCCACAACTCCAAAACGTTTTGAAAATGACCCTGCCGCAATATTTCTTACAATAACTTCAAGAGGAACAATGGAAACCTTTTTGACCAAAGTTTCACGGTCGCTGAGTTCTTTTACAAAATGGGTTGGAACACCGGTTTTTTCAAGTTCCTGCATAAGATAATTTGACATTTTGTTATTCACAATGCCTTTACCCGTAATTGTACCCTTTTTAAGACCGTTGAATGCCGTTGCATCGTCTTTATAGGACACTATACAATAGTTTTCATCATCTGTCGCAAATACTTTCTTTGCTTTGCCCTCGTACATCTGAACTGTCTTTTCCATTCTTGATTATCTCCTTTTAATTATTGTATTTTGCTGAAATTTCCTTATCTTTTGCTATTATTTTTTTTGACATTTCTGTCCTTGAGGAGTCTAATTTTTCCGCCAGCTCTTTATCTTCAACCGCGATTATCTGAATAGATAATAAAGCGGCATTAACAGCTCCGTCAATCGCTACAGTAGCTACGGGTATCCCCGAAGGCATCTGTACGGTCGATAAAAGAGCATCAATACCGTCAAGTGTTGATGATTTGATTGGCAGACCTATTACCGGCAATGTAGTATTTGCCGCAATTGCGCCTGCAAGATGTGCAGCCTTGCCTGCCGCCGCTATAATTGCTCCAAACCCGTTAGCGCGCGCATTTTCGGAAAATTCTTTTGCCTGCTGCGGTGTTCTGTGTGCGGAAAGAACATGAACTTCACAGGGAACGTCATACTCTCTAAGTGTAAATATTGCCTTTTCAACTATCGGCAAATCGCTGTCACTTCCCATAACGATACCTACTTTTTTCATGGTATGCCTCCTTTTGTATTATGAAAATTTTACCATATATGTCTTCAAAAAAAATATAGAGCAGTCCTATCATTTATTAAGACAGGGCTGCCCAGACGGTCGGCTTATATCGCTTTCTGCTCCCCTTGGGTAACACCCACCAATCCGTCAGTTACAGAAAACCTTTTTTATATCACGTTATGTTTTATGTTTATAGTATATTATAAACTGCGAAAAATGTCAATGCATATTTTAAATAAAATTTTCTATTATTTATTTTCGGGTATGTATGTTTTGCACATCATTTTTTCAAAATAAATATAAGTTTAGCACTTCATTTGAAAATGACTGACCCGTCAAAAAAATTTTCAGCTTAAACCTTTCTTTTTAATTAAATTTATGCGTATATTTATATTTTTTTAAGGAATATTATTAATGGTAGCAATATGTGGAGGTAAAAAAGATGGATAAATACAAAAAGAAAAAGAAAACAAGCGGTACCGATCCGAATTATTATGATATGGCCGGCGATTTAACTGATTTTAAGTCAGTTTCCTCTCAGGACAGTACGGGTCTTATTCCAAGTAAGCCCGAGGATAATGCGGAACTTGAATCGTATGAAGACACTTATGATTATCTTTCACTTGTAGATTCAGAAGACAAAGACAAATGGACCGATACAGACAAATGGACCGACAAAGACAAAAACAGTGATAAAGATAAATGGAAAGACGATTCTAGCAATAAGGACAGCTAAAAAATCCCACGGAAATTCCGTGGGATTTTTTAATCTTTACGGCAAAGTCATCTGAATTTTGTTTATGATGAATTCGGTATAAATTTTTGCTGTCATACAACGCTTGCGTTGTGTAAACTATATATTAAATAATAAATTTGACATTATTGCTTTCAAGCCAGTAATCAAGTTGTACAAGCCATGCTATTAACTGGGGTTTGCCCATGAGTTGACCAAACCATGTTGCATTTTCCTCATTCAGCATCTTATTGAATTCAGTTTTATTAATAACCGCTTCAAGTATGCTTCCGTTGTTTAATCGCTCGCTGAGCATACTAAGCACCAATTTTTCATATTGGGGATTATGCGTTTTGGGATATGGACTTTTCTTACGATTTAATATTTTTTCGGGTAAATATTCTTTCATCGCATTTCTTAGCAAAGCTTTTTCTATCCCGTTTTCAAACTTTATTTCCCACGGAACATTATAAACATACTCCAAAATTCTGTGATCTGCAAATGGTACTCTTACTTCAAGCCCGCTTGCCATACTCATTCTGTCTTTTCTTTCAAGAAGAGATGTCATAAAATAATTTACCGAAAGACATGTTGCAATTCTCGATGTTTTCATTTCATCACTATCTGTGTCAAGGACAGGGCATTCATTTATCGTATTTTTATATATTTCAGATATGTATTCATAGCCTTGTTTAGCCTTAACTATGCTGTCATCAAAAAGCGATGTTCTGACAAAAGGTTCATGTATCCATGGGAAAAAATCCCTGTATAGCATTTCAGGTTTATAAAACCACGGATATCCTGCAAAAATTTCATCCGCGCATTCACCTGAAATTGCAACAGTGTGCCTATCTTTAACCTTTGAACAAAAATAAAGAAGTGACGAATCTATATCTGCCTGCCCCGGAATATCTCTTGCCGCCGTAGCGTCAATAAGGCATTTTGCCACCTCGTCAGTAGGCGCAGTGAGTATTGTGTGATCCGTGCACAGCCAATCTGCAAGATATACGGCATATTCATCATCCTTTTGGGGCTGAAAAAGGGTTTGCTTAAAACTTTTTTTATTTCCCTCATATTCAAATGAATATGTTGATAGCTGCATTCCGCATTTTTCATACTCTTTTGAGGCAATAGAAGTTATTATTGAAGAATCTACTCCTCCCGAAAGAAAGGTGCATAGCGGAACATCACTCACAAGTTGACGCTTTATTGCATCTTCCATCAATTCCCTCACATTATCAGCGGCTTCCTTTGAAGTCGGATGATATTCTTTCGCCTCTAACTGCCAGTATTTTTTTATTCTTAATCCGTCTTTGTCATAAATAGCGCATTCTGCTGGTTGAAGCTCATGAATGTTTCTGAATACTCCGCTTCCGTTGATGGTTACAGGTGTAAGAAACAATAGCTCCCAAAGTCCTTTTATGTCAATTTCGGCGTCTACTTCAGGATGGGCAAGCAGCGCTTTTATTTCGGAAGCAAACATAAAAGTAGAATTTTTTATTGTATAAAAAAAAGGTTTTATTCCGAATCTATCTCTGGCAAGAAAAAGTTTGTGTTCCTGCTCATCAAAAACACAAAACGCAAAAATTCCGTTTAAATATTCAGGACACTTTGTTCCGTATATAATATAAGAGTAAAGCACAACTTCTGTATCACAATTTGTTTTAAATACCACACCGTGCTTTATTAAATCATTTTTTAATTCCTGTGTATTGTATATTTCTCCGTTATAAACAATTATGTATTTTTTCCCTTCAAAAACAATGCTCATTGGCTGAATTCCATTTTCAACATCAATTACAGCAAGCCTGTTGTGATGAAATATAACATTTTTACTTATATAAGTGTTGGTTTGATCGGGACCCCTGTGTTTCATGGTAAGCCCCATTTTTTCCGCTATGTTTTGTTTGACATTTTCTTGGTTTTCAAAATCAATTAATCCACAAATTGAACACATATGCATTCCTCCATACTGATAATATATGTATCCTAATTAATAATTGTGTATTTATTGCTTCTCTTTATCCTCTTGTATTTCCTCCATATATCCCGCCGTGACTATTCCTGCCGGCAATGCAACTATCGCAACACCAAATATAGAAGAAATCATAGTAACTATTCTCCCCGCCGTCGTAACCGGGTATATATCCCCATATCCGACAGTCGTAAGAGACACTGTCGCCCAATATACCGCATCAAAAAATGTTTTGAAACTTTTAGGCTCTATATTGAACACTATTATAGCTGATGCAAAAATATAAGTGATTGCCAGAGTCCCGACACAAAACAAAGACTTTTTCTGTTTTTCAAGCACATTCATTACGATTGTTACATTTTTAGAATATCGGATGAATTTGAATGTTCTAAACACTCTTAATGTCCGAAACATTCGGAATAATCTAAGCAGCCTAAAGCTTGCGTTAAGCATCGTAACCGAAGGCAATATCGAAATTAAATCGATAATTGCCATTGGAGTAAACGGATAAATAAAAAACGCGCTTATTCCTTTACTTTTAATTTTAAAATCTGCTGTTAAAAACCGCATTATGTAATCAATTATAAATACCATAACAGTTATACAATCAATTTGTTTAAATACCGGATATTGTATTTTAAACAGCAGTGGAAAGATACTTACTAATATTGTAAGTATCATAAAAGTATCATAAATTTTGCTTATAAAATTGTCTTCTGCCGACGGTTCAATTGTATTAAATATCTTTTTTCTCATAAACTTATCCTCACACTAAATTTACAATTTGTTGTAACAAAATATTGCCCGTTTATCTATATTTATAAAACCATCGGTTAATTACACGTTGAAATACATATTTTAGCTTTTTCGGGGCTTCGACATAGAAAAAGTTCGTCTTGTACAAAACGAACTTTTTCTATTCTTTATAAATTATAGCGCTTGCATATGGGGTTTTTAATGTAAACAATGTGTCCTTGCCTTTATATTCCCAATCCGCGCGCACCGCTTTCACTACAACTCTGTTTCCTTCATATTCTCTCACAAATTCTATAGAATTTCCTCCGCATGCGCGAAAATATACATTTCCGATTTTTAGCGGCAAGTTTTCATTTTTTATTTTTGCGAGTTTAGCATAAAATCCTCTCAGATTTTCATTTACCTTATCCCAGCTGAAAAAACATCTGTTAAGCGGGTCCTCATAACCCTCCATTCCTATCTCGTCACCATAATAAATACACGGCATCCCCGGCAAAGTAAACTGTATTAAAACGGCAAGCATTTCAAATGCCAACGCCCTTTCAAGCTCCTTACCCCCAAGCCTGAAATACGCTTTTTCTGCCTTTGTACGCGTTTTTCCATCATCTCCAAACTCCGTGAGCACCCTACGCGTATCGTGGGTCGAAAGCACATTCATAAGGCAATTAACTACCATCCGCGGATAATTTTCAACTATTGTCATTATTCGTTCTTTAAAATTTGTTCCCGTTATACTTCCTTTCACATAACCAATTATGCTTTCCCTAAACGGATAATTCATTACCGAATCAAGCTCACTGTCTGCAAAATATTTTCTTCTTTTCCCGTAGCTTATTTTATTTGAGGCGTCTTCCCACACTTCTCCTATAAGTAACGCTCCCGGCTTTATTTTTTTAATTTGTTTCCTTAGTATGGATACAAACTCATCTGGTATTTCATCCACGACATCAAGTCTAAATCCGTCAGCCCCCGCTTTAAGCCAATGTTCTACTACACTATTTTTCTCTCTTATAATATAATCCATATATGTGGAGTCAAGCTCATTAACACATGGAAGGGTGTCAATTCCCCACCATGACGTATACTTTCCCGAATATTTTTCAAATGTATACCAGCTTTTGTATTGTGAATTTTCATCACTGTAAGCTCCGCCGCCAAATATTTTGTTTTTATCAAAATAAATACTGTTGCTTCCCGTATGGGAAAATACACCGTCTAAAATAATTTTTATATCCATAGCATGAGCTTCGGCGCACAAATTTTTAAAATCCTCTTCAGTTCCAAGCATAGGGTCAACTTTCATATAATTTGCAGTATCATAGCGATGATTTGAATAAGCCATAAAAATAGGATTAAGGTAGATAACTCCTACACCCAATTCTTTTATGTACGGCAATCTAAG
>JAUZPZ010000104.1 GCA_030705675.1 Bacillota bacterium | reverse complement strand
GAAGCTTGTTGACTTCCACTATGTCAGAGATGAACTTGTCCATGTAACTATGATTGTCGAGGTAAACGGCGTTCGCAAAGAAATTAAGGGTACCGGAAACGGTCGTCTTGACTCGGTAAGTACCGCAATAAAAACAAACCTTGGTATAGAATATACCGACCTTACTTACAGCGAACATGCTCTTTCTATAGGTTCATCCTCCAAAGCTATAACCTATCTCAGCATAACCCTTCCCGACGGTAATATCAGTTGGGGCGCGGGCGTGCATGACGATATTATCGCGGCCTCGGTAAATGCGTTGTTTTCCGCAATTAACCGTACTTTAAAATAAGGAGATGTTTACCATGGGAATGACTATGACACAAAAAATTCTTGCCGCTCACGCCGGTCTTGATAAAGTTTATGCCGGTCAGCTTATCCGCGCGCGGCTTGATATGGTGCTTGGTAATGATATTACCTCGCCTGTCGCCATAAATGAGTTTAACAAAGCAGGCTTTGATTCTGTTTTTGATAAAAATAAAATTGCTCTTGTAATGGATCATTTTACTCCAAATAAAGATATAAAAGCAGCTCAGCAATGCAGGCAATGCCGCCTGTTTGCCGGAGAGTATTCTATAACAAATTATTTTGACGTCGGGGAAATGGGCATTGAACATGCCCTTCTCCCCGAAAAAGGTCTTATTGCGCCCGGCGAACTCGCTATAGGTGCGGATTCCCATACCTGTACTTACGGCGCTCTCGGCGCCTTTTCAACAGGCGTGGGTTCAACCGATATGGCTGCCGGAATGGCTACGGGAGAGGCTTGGTTCAAAGTTCCGTCTGCCATAAAATTTAACTTCACCGGAAAACCCAAGCAATATGTTTCCGGAAAGGACATAATCCTATATATCATAGGGAAAATAGGTGTTGACGGCGCTCTTTACCGCTCGATGGAGTTCACTGGAGAAGGTCTTAAAAATCTTACTGTCGACGACCGCCTTTGCATGGCAAATATGGCTATTGAAGCGGGTGCGAAAAACGGTATTTTTGAAGTTGACGAAGCTACTCTTTCCTATGTAAAGGAACGCGTAAACCGTAAGTTTACAATATATAAAGCTGATGATGACGCGGAGTATGATGAAGTTTACGATATTCCTCTTGATAAAATAGAGCCTACCGTTTCCTGTCCGCATCTTCCGGAAAATGCAAAAAACGCGTCGGAACTTGAGGATATTAAAATTGATCAGGTCGTAATAGGCTCATGTACAAACGGGCGTATATCGGATATGGCGGCCGCTGCTGAAATAATGAAAGGAAAACATGTTGCCGGCGGCGTAAGGTGCATAGTTATTCCCGCAACTCAACAGGTTTATCTTGATTGTATAAAGCTGGGCTATACAGAAATTTTTATAAACGCTGGCTGCGTCGTTTCTACTTCCACATGCGGTCCGTGTCTCGGAGGGCATATGGGCATACTTGCAGAAAATGAAGTGGCCGTTGCCACGACTAACCGTAATTTTGTAGGCAGAATGGGACATATTTCTTCTAAGATTTATCTTGCAAGTCCGGCTGTGGCGGCGGCGAGTGCTCTTACCGGAAAAATAACCGACCCGCGCCGGCTTTAAGGAGGAGACAGATATGAACGCACATGGAATTGTACACAAATACGGTGATAATATAGATACTGACGTAATAATACCCGCAAGGCATCTCAATACCGCAAACCATAAAGAACTTGCGGCTCATTGTATGGAAGATATTGACGCGGATTTTGTTTCTAAAGTAAAAGAAGGGGATATTATGGTGGGCGGTTCAAACTTTGGCTGCGGTTCTTCACGCGAGCATGCCCCCATAGCAATAAAGGAATCGGGAATATCCGTTGTAATTGCCAAAACATTTGCGCGTATTTTCTTTCGTAACGCAATAAATATCGGTCTTGCAATAATGGAGTGTCCCGAAGCAAGTGAAAAAATCCTGGATGGAGACGAAATATCTGTAGATTTTGATACAGGTCTAATCACAAATATTACCCGGAAAGAGTCCTACCGGGCTCAACCATTTCCCGATTTTATAAAAGAAATCATTGCAGCCGGCGGATTGCTGAACTCTATAAAGAAATAAGAGGTTTCATATGGAAAAAAATATTGTTGTATTACGTGGCGACGGAATAGGCCCCGAAATTATTGGCGAAACACTGAAAGTGCTAAAAAAAGTATGCGAAAAATTCGGTCATACCTTTAATTATACCGATGTTGACATTGGCGGCTGTTCTATAGATAAATACGGCGTGCCCATAACAGACGAAGGCATGGAGAAATGCAAAAACTGTGATAGTGTGCTTCTCGGCGCGGTGGGCGGTCCAAAGTGGGATAATGTTGACCCTTTGGTGCGTCCGGAAAAAGCTCTTCTTGCCGTACGCAGTGAGCTTGGTCTTTTTGCCAACTTGCGTCCGACAAAACTATTTTCTCAAATTGCAAGCGCATCACCTCTTAAAAATGAAATAATTCAAGGCGGTATTGACCTTGTAATCGTCCGCGAGCTTACCGGCGGCATTTACTTTGGAAAGAGAAGTACATTCTCTGAAAATGGTGAAAAAGTAGCCGTCGATGAAATGAAATATGCTGAGCATGAAATAGAGCGTATAGGACGAGTCGCTTTTGAAACGGCTTTGAAACGCAAAAAGCGGCTTGCTTCTGTGGATAAAGCGAATGTTCTTGATAGCTCACGCCTTTGGCGCAGTGTAATGCACCGGCTTTCAAGCGAATATCCTGATGTTGATTTCAGCAATATATTAGTGGATAATGCCGCTATGCAGCTTATAAAAAACCCGTCGCAGTTTGACGTTATCGTAACGGAAAATATGTTTGGCGACATTCTCTCCGATGAAGCCAGTATGCTTACCGGCTCAATAGGAATGATGCCTTCCGCAAGTCTTTCATCCGGAACTCTCGGCATGTATGAGCCAATTCATGGCTCTGCCCCCGATATTGCCGGTATGGATATTGCAAATCCGCTGGGAACTATCCTGTCAGCGGCAATGATGCTCCGTTATTCATTTGATATGCACAGCGAGGCGAACGCTGTTGAAGAAGCCGTAAACGCCGCCTTGAACTCTGGGTATCGTACTGCTGATATTATGCAGCCCGACATGACAAAAGTAGGCTGTTCAAAAATGGGCGACATTGTAGCCGAAAATATATAATTATTAATAGTAGCTAAATAATAGGAATACCCTTTAAAATAATTTTTTGCGTTATTTTAAAGGGTATTTTGACAAAATAATTTATTTTACATAGATTTTATATAACTATGTCTTTGAATTTTACATAATTTATGATATAATAAATATGTAAACGTGTTTATTACACCATACCTGCAAAGTTATGATATGTATGCATCCCCAAAATAACCTATTGACTATAGAAAAGGACGGTGAGCGGAATTGGCTGAAATCTTTTGTGTTGAAGACGATGGCGATATTCTCGAACTTATTGAATATACTTTACGTTCGGCAGATTTTAATGTAAAAGGCTTTGAGTGCGCTTCTGACTTTTTTGACGCTCTTCGCCACAGCGTTCCTTCCCTTGTTTTGCTTGATGTAATGCTGCCTGACGTTGACGGATTTGAAATCCTTAGGAAAATGCGCCATAATCCCTCTACGTCGAAAGTGCCCGTAATAATGCTCACGGCAAAATCAGGGCAGATGGATAAAATAAAAGGACTTGACCTGGGCGCGGATGATTATATCACAAAACCTTTTGATATATTAGAACTTATTTCCCGTGTTAAGGCATTGCTGCGCCGCTCTGATATTTCCGAACAGCCTGCCGCCGAGCTTCTTACATACAAAGAAATTGCGCTTAACTCCAAAAGCCGAACCGTAACTGTATCGGGCAGTCTTATAACCCTTACCTTTAAAGAATTTGAATTGCTCCGTATGCTATTGTCGGAATGCGGCACCGTAATCCCCCGCGAAAAACTCATTTTAGGCGTATGGGACTCCGATTTTGAAGGAGAATCCCGTACTCTTGACGTGCATATAAGAACTCTCCGTCATAAACTTGGCGACGCCGGATCGTATATAGAAACTGTGCGCAACGTCGGATATAAGGTGGTATAAATATGTATAAAAAAATTTTCCGCAGTATGTGTATATTGTCGATATTTACACTTATACTTTCTTCTGTTCTGATCTTATTTGTTTCTTACTCTTCCTTTAATACACACTTAAAATCAGAAATGAAAAATGAAACCTTGCTCACCGCAGATTTTCTCAATGAATCAGGAAGTGATATAGAAACGCTTAGGGGCATGGCGGACTATTCAAGCGACCGCCGTATCTCCCTTATTTCAAGCGACGGAAAGGTTCTTTATGACAATGATGTTAACGTAGATACTCTGGATGACCACAACAACCGTCCCGAAATAATAGAAGCCCGTAAAAGCGGTATGGGTTTTTCAGAACGCTATTCTGTTACCACCTCTCAAAAATTTTACTACTGTGCAGTAAAGCTTAATAATGGCTCTATCCTTAGAATAGCTACCGCCTACACAAACATTTTTTCTATGTTTACAGGCATTATTATAGTTGTTTTATTTATCGCTTTTTTGGTTTACGTGCTTTCTGTAAAGATTGCCGCCTCGCTTACTGACAAAATAATAAAACCGATTGAGGAAATCCGCTTTCTCGACAAAGAAAATTATGATGATGTGTATGAGGAAATTCAGCCGTTTCTAAACCGCATATCCCGCCAAAACAATGAAATTCAGCATCAGATGGATAGAACTAAGGCGCATAAAGCCCGTCTGCAAACTATTGCCGATAACATGAACGAAGGTCTTATAATTGTTGACGACTCTTTTATCCTTCTTTCCGCAAATACCACGGCGCTTGAAATACTTGGACTTTCGCTAAAACCATTTACTAAACAGCCGTTTGACGAGCTTACGCAAATACCCGATCTTATAAGCGCCGCAAGACGCTCTATGCAAGGCAAAAAAATAAACTTTAATCTTATAATCTCTGATAACACATATCAGGTATTTTGCAGTCCTGTCTTTGAAAAAGATATTGTAAAGGGTGTAATAATCCTGCTATTTGATGTAAGCGAAAAAGCTAAAGCGGAGCAGATACGCAAAGAATTTACCGCAAACGTTTCCCACGAATTAAAAACTCCCCTCACCACTATAAGCGGATATGCCCAGCTAATAAAAACCGGCCTTGCATCTTCTGAAGATATACAGAAATTCGCCTTAAAAATTGAGAATGAAAGTGCTCACCTGCTTAATCTGATTGATGATACAATTAAGCTGTCCAAACTTGATGAGCAACCAGAAATCCTTGATAAACAGAATGTTTCACTTAAAAATATTGCTTTAAACGTTGCGGAATCACTAAAACTGAAAGCAGACAAAAACAATATAACCATAACCGTTGAGGGTACGGACAGTATTATTTTTGCAAATCAGCAGCAAGTGGGTGAGATTATTTACAACCTTTGTGAGAACGCTGTGAAATACAATAAACGAGGGGGCGACGTCTCGATGCTGATAGGTGATAAAAGTATCACTGTGTCCGATACCGGTATAGGTATTCCTGAAGACAGCCTTGAACGCATATTTGAACGTTTTTACAGAGCCGACAAAAGCCATTCGAAAAAAATAACCGGAACCGGTCTCGGCCTTTCAATAGCAAAACACGCGGCTCAAATAAATAATGCCACAATTGAAGTATTCAGCAAAGAAAATTTAGGTTCAACCTTTAAAGTTGTTTTTCATTAAGCAATACGCCACCCTTTTAATAAACCGCACTGCCTTTCTTTCCTTTTTATTTTTGCCCGGTTTATTACCCATATTTAAAGAGTGGTTTTCCTTTAATATACACTTTAGGGTGCTTCTCAATTAGTCATGCTTTTTTATTATATAAAATTTAAGCCTTTGATCGCATTGCTGTCAAAGGCTTTTAATAATATCTTTGTTATACAAAAAAGATGCCGATAAATACAAAATAGCCTTCGGCGGGAAACGCCGAAGGCTACTTTGTCCAGCGTACGCTGGTGGCACCCCTTACCGGAATCGAACCGATAACTGACCCTTAGGAG
>JAUZPZ010000103.1 GCA_030705675.1 Bacillota bacterium | reverse complement strand
TCGATTTTATTAATCTCTTCCGCGGTAATATTCCCATGTTTATTATGTTTATCTTTTTCGGGATTTTCATTTTTTACAGACTTTTTATTAAATATACTCATATTGCTGCTCCTCTTACATCATATCCGGAATTACGCCAAGTACGGGCAATTCGTATTTCTGTAAGTCCTCCTCCGCTTTGATTCGCTTATCCATAAGACTTACAATTATTACGCCCAAAGCTCCAAGTAATATCCCAGCAAAGGCGCCAACTATAGTCTGTAACTCTATATTAGGTGAGACCGGAGCATTCTCTATACTTTTTGTTCCTTCATCAATTACATTCGCCGTTCCCACGCCTACGATAGTTTTAAGTTCTGCAGCTCCTATTTTCATTAATGAATCAACAATAGGTTTTGTATGACGATAATCCGAACAATTAACACTTATTTCAAGTACCTCGGTATTATTTGCGGGACTCATTGTAATCATATTTCTTATTGCCGATGCATTATATCCAAAATTCGTATCCTCCGCCACTTTTTCAAGTACCCTTGTACTTTTTAACACTTCAATACAAGTAAGAACCGATCTTTGAGATGCATTTATAACTTCCATACTTCTCGGCCCTTCATTGTTATTTTCATTAGATTTAACATATGTATCTATATACATTCTTCCAACAGAAACATATTCTTTTTGTTCAATATATTTACTATAACCATATGCCGTCACGCCACATACTATCATGCACAAAAATAATATCCACCATCTTTTAATAATTATCTGCGCTATTTCGATTAAATTTACACTTTCGGCCATTTATTCCTACACTCCTTTGTTTTTTTGCGAACCTTGTTAAATTATAACAAATACTAAGTACATAAGCTATAATAACATATTATAACATGTCTATTTTATCATATTCGCTTTTGTTTGTCAATAAATTTCTATGCTTTTAAACCGTTTTATTTTTCAAAGCAAATGCTTCTTTAATAATTATTTTTTATTGTTCAATTAGAATAGATTTACTCTTGTGTTTATGATTAACTTGCTGTATAATTTATAAAGGAGGTGTTTTTATGACGATTTGCGAGCGTACCCAGCATTTTGAGGAATTAATTTTATGTAAAGAAGCGACTTTTTCAAAAAATTGCAAAGGACGGGAAATATACGAAAAACCGTGTCCGCTACGCACAGAGTTCCAGCGTGACCGTGATCGTATAATACACTCGAGGGCCTTTAGGCGTTTGAAACATAAAACTCAGGTTTTTCTAATTCCCGAAGGGGATCATTACCGTACGCGTCTCACTCATACTCTTGAGGTTTCGCAAATAGCAAGGAGTCTGGCGCGCATTCTGCGCCTGAACGAAGATCTTGTGGAAGCGATTGCTTTAGGTCATGATCTCGGTCACACTCCTTTCGGTCATATCGGAGAGCGAACACTCAATGAAGTTTTCGGTAATTTTAAACATGCCGAGAACAGCTTGCGTGTTGCCGATATGGAAGGTCTTAACCTCACATACGAAGTAAAAGACGGAATGCTTAACCACAAAACAAGCGGTAATCCTTCAACCCTCGAAGGTCGCCTTGTTCAGCTTTCTGATAAATTTGCCTATGTAAACCACGATCTTGGTGATGCTTTGCGGGGCGGCATAATTACTTACGAGGACATTCCGAAAGAATGTGTTTCTGTTCTCGGAAACAAACATTCGGAGCGCATAAACACACTTATTACCGATATTGCTCAAAATGGAATAGTAGACGGTAAAATTGATCTTTCGCCTGATATTTATGAAACCTTTATGAAATTGCGTGATTTTCTTTTCAAAAAAGTGTACGCAAATAACGCAGCAAAGGACGAGGAAGTAAAAGCCCGCAATATAATATCAACTCTTTATTTTCATTTTACCCAACATCCGGAGGATTTACCCGAACCAGAACAAAAACTTCTCGACACACAGCCTGTCGACCGTATAGTATGTGATTACATCGCCTGCATGTCTGATTTTTATGCTATTAATGAGTTCTCAAGGCTTTATATTCCAAAAGCCTGGGAAGTATTTTAATATAATTGGAAAATTTTTAAGAACCGTATCTGTTGTTTTTGCACAATATATACGGTTCTTTATGCTTTTTGTACCTTTCCTTTATTCTTTTATTCTTTTTTTAGAAGGAATTTATTGTGGTATGTCGAATATAGAACATAATTCAACTTTAAAGAAAAGGAGACGGGCTAATGGCATCCTATTATTCGGATGAGCTTATTAACGAAATTATTTCGGCAAATAATCTTGTTGATGTTGTAAGCGGATATGTAAAATTAAAAAAGTCCGGCAGCCGATATATGGGTCTCTGCCCGTTTCACAGTGAAAAAACTCCTTCCTTTCATGTATCTGCCGACAAACAGTTATATCACTGCTTTGGCTGCGGCGAAGGCGGCACCGTTGTGCAGTTTATAATGAAGATGGAAAATCTGGATTTTGTGGAAACAATAAAATTTCTCGCAAACCGCGCTGGAATAAATCTTCCCGAAGGCAACGAAAAGTCGTCTGACGGTGAATATTTTCGTAAGAAACAGAAAATGCTTGAAATGTATGTTTTGGCAGCTCGCTTTTATTATTCTTCCCTTACGGGAGAAAGCGGAAAAACTGCACTTTCATATCTTACCGCCCGCAATATTGACGGGAGTACAATAACCCGCTTCGGGTTAGGATATTCACCAAATGAATACGATGCCCTTACAAAACATTTAATTGGTTTAGGATATTTTGAAAATCTTATGCTGGAATCAGGCCTTGTTCGTAAAAGCGAAAAAAGCGGCAAGCTTTACGACTTTTTCCGTGACAGAGTAATGATCCCTATTTTTGATATACGCGGAAACGTTATCGCCTTTGGCGGGCGAACAATGGTTAAATCCGACGGACGAAAATATATAAATTCTTCAGATAGCATAATTTTCAACAAAAGTAAAACTCTTTATGCTCTGAATTTTGCAAAAAGCTCATGCAGTGAGCGTATAATAATGGTTGAAGGATATATGGATGCTATATCTTTGCACAAATATGGCTTTACCAATGCGGTTGCCGGCTTAGGCACGGCATTCACAAATGACCACGCAAAGATCCTTTCCCGTTATACGCGTGAAATCGTTTTGTGCTACGACAGCGATGCAGCCGGGCAAAAGGCAGTAACAGCCGCCCTTGAAATCCTTTCGGCTACCGATATGAAGATAAAAGTGCTTACCATTCCAGAGGTAAAAGACGCCGATGAATTTTTGCGCGTAAAAGGATCCGCTAAGTTCAATACCCTTCTAAGCAGCGCGCCTAACTATATATTGTATAAAATAGGTAAATTAAAGGAACAATACAATACGGATAATGTCGAAGAAAAAATCGAGCTTGTCACAAGTATGGCAAAGGTGTTCGCTGAAGTAAAAAATGATATCGAACGCGAAGCGTATGTGAAAGAAGCGTCGCTTGAAACAGGTATTTCCGAGGATTCTATTTTCAGCGAGATAAAAAAGATTGCCTATGCTTCTCCGGCAATTTTGCAAAAACCTCACCCTACATATTCCAATACGGAAAAAAGTAAGGAAAACGCCGATTTCCGTACGGAAGCAGCTCTGCTTAACATTATGTGCGGTGACATTACCGTATGGCGCCACGTACATGAACGTATAAATGCGGGCTTTTTTGAAAGTGAACTACTTCAGGAGGCAGTGCATAATGTATTTTCATATACAAAAGAGGACAAGCCCCCCGACTTTTCTCTGATTCTTTCAAAAACAGGAAATGAAGCAGCTTCAAAACTTTGTGGTATAATTTCTTCTCAGCAGGAAATATCCGACCCTATAAATGCAGCTGACGAAATGATAGATAAACTTGAAAAAGCAAAGCGCGACAGAATGATCGCCTCTATTGCCGCAGAGGGAGACCCGCAGAAACTTTCCGAAATGATACGGAAACTTCGCAAATAATTTTTGAGGTCAGAAAATCCATATACAGGAGGACTTGTATGGAACTTGATAATGAGATAAAGACAAAACTTATAAATGATTTAATTGAACTTGGAGAGAAAAACGGCTTTGTAAGCTACGAAGATTTTCAAAATGCGCTTATGGGATATGAAGCAGCCCCTGAAATTATTGATGATTTTTATGAGGCCCTTGAAAAATCCAACATAGAAGTGCGTGATGAAATTTCCCAATCGGATTATTCCGACGGGGAAGAAAAAGCCGCGCCGGACAGTGTTACAACCGATGACCCCGTAAGGATGTATCTCAAGGAAATTGGCAATGTTCCTCTTTTGACAGAAGAGGAGGAATCAATTCTATCGGAAAAAATGCTTTTCGGTGATCTTAGAGTAAAAAACAGGCTCATTGAAGCTAACCTTCGCCTTGTCGTAAGCATTGCGAAAAAATACGTAGGCCGCGGAATTCCTTTTCTTGACCTTATTCAGGAGGGCAACCTCGGTCTTATAAAAGCTGTTGAGCGTTTTGATAAAAGCAAAGGGTTTAAATTTTCCACCTATGCAACGTGGTGGATTCGACAGGCTATCACTCGTGCTATAGCCGATCAGGCCCGTACTATAAGGATACCGGTCCACATGGTGGAGCTTATCAACAGAATTATGCGCGAGTCGCGCCGTATGGTACAGGAACTGGGCAGAGAGCCTTCAAACGAAGAATTGGCGGCTGCTCTTAATATGCCTATTGAGCGTGTGAGTGACGTAATGCGCATAGCCGTTGACCCGATTTCTTTAGACTCACATATAGGTGACGACGATGAGAGCAGTTTGCTTGAATTTATACCCGATGAAGATGCGCAATCTCCGGATGATTCAGCTTCACGCTCTTTATTGCATGAACAAATAATTGAAATATTGGATACGCTTACCCCTCGGGAGTCACGCGTGCTCAAAATGCGTTTTGGCCTTGAAACGGGCAGACCGTGCACACTGGAGGAAGTCGGGCTTCAATTTGACGTAACCCGTGAACGCATACGGCAGATTGAAGCAAAGGCCCTTCGTAAAGTTCGTGCGCGATGTAGCAGAAAACATATAACTTTCAAGGACTTTATTTAACTTGGTAAAGAACCGGGTGCCATGCGCAAGGTTTTATATATACAGGAGGTATCTTATGGAATTTGATAACGAAAGTAAGCAGCAGTTGGTCAGTGATCTTATTGAACTCGGCAAAAAAAACGGCGTGCTTAGCTATAAGGAAATCCAAAATGCTTTGGGTGATTATGAGATTGATTCCGACCAAATGGATGCGATTTACGATACTCTTGAATCCATGGGGATAGAGATTGTTGCCGATTTCGAGAGGGAGATGGATGAAATCCAGGCTAATAATGAAGAAAAAGTGGATTTGAATTTTGACGGAATTATAATTGACGACCCTGTCAAAATGTATCTCAAAGAAATAGGCAAGGTTCCCCTCCTTTCCACAAATGAGGAAAACGATCTTGCCCACAGAATTTCAGCTGGAGATTCCGAAGCAAGACGGCGCCTTACAGAAGCGAACCTCCGTCTTGTGGTCAGCATAGCGAAAAAATATGTCGGACGGGGAATGCCCTTTCTTGATCTTATTCAGGAAGGAAATCTTGGTCTTATAAAAGCGGTGGAAAAATTTGACCCTTTAAAAGGCTACAAATTCTCCACATACGCTACATGGTGGATTAAACAGGCAATTACAAGAGCAATTTCAGATAAATCAAGGATAATCCGCCTGCCCGTGCACATGGCTGAAACCATAAACAGACTCATTCGCGAATCGAGACGTATGCTTCAGGAACTTGGACGCGATCCTACTACCGAAGAACTTGCGAAAGAGCTTAATATGTCTCATGATAAAGTAAGGGAAATCATGAAAATTGCTCAGGAGCCCGTTTCGCTTGAAACCCCAATTGGCGGGGAAGATGAAAGCCATTTGGAAGATTTTATTCCCGACGAAGATGCGCCGGCGCCTGCCGAGGCTGCTTCATATATGCTTTTGCGTGATCAGCTCAATGATGTTATCGACACGCTTACGCCCCGCGAAGCAAGGGTGCTTAAACTGCGTTTTGGTCTTGAGGACGGCAGAGCGCGTACACTTGAAGAGGTAGGTCAGGAGTTTGATGTAACAAGAGAACGTATCCGC
>JAUZPZ010000102.1 GCA_030705675.1 Bacillota bacterium | reverse complement strand
GTAGCACAAATTTGCTTTAGGATTGCCTCAGAAATTTTTCCGGGGCAATCCGCATAAATCATCTTTTTGTTCCTATATAGTTAGTCGAGAATTACAATATCCATTATAGCATAATTCACTACATTTACAAGAACTGTGCTTCCATTAAGTTCTGAATCTCCGTCGGTTATGCCTGTCGACTCTTTAAGATCATTAGCAGTTACTACTGTATACAAATCATCGCCATTAGGGTCATATTTATATACCGTTCCGCCTATCGGCATTGTAAAGGCTGTATCAGTAGAAGTCGCCTCGCCTATTTTTGTTGCGTTTGCAAAATAAATGAATCCGTTTTTAACATATAAAACTTTTGCAAAAATACAGAATGACATCCAATTAATCTGACGTGCTGCTTCGTACGACTTAGGATTGGTCTGTGTAACTGCAACACTCGGATTATCAAGTTCGCTTTTTGTATATACGAGCATATCTTTCGCGTCATTGTTCTTATCGATTCTCATTATGGCCATAATATTTTGACCGTCCGTACGTATCCTTACAATATTACCAACCACATACGGCTCCATTGTTGCAGTATCTGTAATACCGGCCTGTTCATAATTTTCCTCACTTAGGAAAAAGCACTTTTCTGAGCCAGACAAAAGACCTGTTACATAAATACCCGGATTTCCGTCGCTATCTTCACCTTTAAACACTTTTGTTATAAGAAGGAAGGAAAGCACGTTTGTTCCTTTTCCGGCTGGTATGTTTTCTTTTGCGGGGGTCGCTATATATGCATGAGCACAGCCTGATTCATCTATATCGTAAAGAGTAACATCGCCGACAGCCTGGTCGGTATCCATTTTTATTGTCGTAACTGCCGAGTGCTTTTCATCAAATTTGCCCTGACTGTCGTAATTGACAATAAATCTTATTGCATCGCTCGCAACTCTGTATAACGCACCAATCGTAGCTGTTGGGCCTACTATTCTCCAATTATCACCGGAAGGTGCCTTATACTTATTAAATCCCTGACCGAGCTTCCATGGCTGATACTCGGTCTTCCAATCGTCCGGTGTAATGAATTCGGAAAGCTCACCATCAGTAGAAATGTTATACTTAATTATAGTACCTTCAAGGGTTTCCATTGCAAAAGTACCAATAACTTCTTCAGCTTCAGCTTTATATTTAACGCCGTTCAATTTAATTTTTTCCGCTACCGGAAGGTAAACATGTGCTCCGTCCTGAGTATAAAGTTCAACTTCCCACCCCGGATGAAGACCTTTTCTTGTCTGATCGTAACCAAGATAAATCGCATACTTTGCGTCTGCTCTTTGGTAACTGTTTCTATCCGTATAAATTACTTTACTGTCCGCTGTAAGATAAAACTTCTTTTTATCTCCCTTATTGTACGAAAAGTTTCCATTTATAAACAAATCGGTAAGAGGGTAATAAGTGCCGTCTACAGCAACCTCATCCGTTCCCGTTGCAGTAACTGTACCCTCCACAGTCGTTCTACACAATATTATTGTATAAATTTTATATTTTTCATTATCGACATTATTTATCGCATACATAATGACATCGTCTTTGGCAATTGATGAAATCTTAGCTTTCTTACCAGCCGTTGTGGTCATGCTGATATAAGCGTCTTTAAGATTCAATGTTGTTCCGTCAGACAAACCGTAAACCTTATTGTAGCTGTCAGTATAATCTATCTGTGCTACTTTATAGTCAAATATGTTAACAACGTCATATTTACCGTCAGCATCATTATCAACCAAAGTAATGGTTGCAATTTTAGAAGGACTAGTATCGAGAGCAAGTACTTTTGAGCCATTATAAACAATGGTTCTGTCAAACGCAATATTTGCCTTATTCGTTTTGCCATCTTCATTTGTGTATTCAATACTGTTTGTGTTCTCTTTTGTTATGTCATCCATATTGATTTTAAGTATTGTATTATCAGTTGTAGGGAAAATGTAAATGCCATCCCTTTTTTCATTATAATACATCTTTACCTTCTGACCAATAAGTCCGTAATCTCCGACATTTGCAGCGGGTGCTTTGAAGGTAATACCATTTACCGTAACATAATCGTCATTCGCCAAAAAGTCATTTGTCATTGAATAATGACCCACTTCCTGAAGAATTCCTTCATATGTGTGAATATCAAAATAATCTTCAAGTATCGTTCCTTGTTTTGACGCCGTTGCATTTCCGTCATTATCAACAGATGTAACAGACATATAATAAGCGTCAAGAGCGTTCACCATAAGCGTAGGAACATATTTTTTATCAAGCTTTACGGCATCACTTGTAGCAGGAACACCCTTTGTCAGTTTAAACTGCTTTGCTACTGAAATGTAGCCTATAGGATATCCTCCTTTTGCTTCAGCATAACCGGAGTAGCCCATAGCTCTACAAAGCATTGTGATAAACTCGCCATATGTAATAGGTTCATCAGGTCTGTATTTTGCGGAACCCCATACCTTGAGCACAACACCTCTAGTGTTCAAGGACGCTATTGAACCTGAATAAAAAGCGTCGGAACTTACATCATTAAAAGTTGTATCAGAGGCGTCTCTGTTAAGGCGCAGCATACCCGCAATAAGGAATGCAGCTTCGCCCCTTGTAAGACTTCCGGTCCATGTTGATATGCCTATCCCGGACACCTTACTTATCTTAAGTGCTTCAAGTAGACCAACTTTATACTCGTTATTGATGGTAACATCATCGTCAGTATCAGCCGCACTTACTGTCATGATTCCACTCATTGCCATAGACAATACAAGTACCATCGAAAGCATAAATAAAACCACTTTTTTGCTTTTTTTCATACTAATTTTCCCCCTTAAATTGAACTGCTACTTCTTTAAGAATGCATAGCTAGTTAAAGTATATCATCATTATAACATAAATCTATTTTTTTGTATAGTCACTTTTTGCTATTTTATAAAACGTTTTTGATTTCTCAGCAAATTTCGGCACTTTGTCTTAAAACGAGTAGTGTTTTTTATGTACTTTTACCCGCATTTGCGGGTGTTTTTTTGTTTTTCTCCCTTTTGCATAATTTGTTTTTGTTTTTTTGTGCAACTTAACAGTTTTTGATTTTTCATCAAAATTAACATATTTTTATCTTTACAATTTTTAATTTTTGGTGTAAAATAATAAAGTATAGAGGATATTACTTTTTATTAGTTAATATTCGACATAAAATTTTTTTGTGTGTTTTTATTATTCATTTATGTCCAAGCGCAATAAAGTGGAGGTACATTATGAGTTCAGATAAAAAGGGGAGCAGAGTGCTTTCCCTTCCCATACACAACTGTAATTCAATTTCGGCTACAACAAAAAAATTACCTTTTTATTTTTTACAGCTCGGTCAATCTATTTGTGATAAAAATCATTGCGTATACTATGCGGATTCGCCGTTTTTTACTATTATACTCACCCTTGACGGAGGGTGTAATTTTATTTACTGCAATAAGCACATTACCATGTCAAAAGGGGATATCATATTTTTCGACAGTCATGAGCCTCAATATTTTGATATTGACAATGAAGAATGTTGGAATTATTTGTGGATCAATTTTTATGGTTCAAGCGCAAAAATGCTTTTCAATTTTTCTTCCGAAAACGGAGTGCGTGCGGTTCAATGCAAAAATTTTGTTGATACTGAAAACATTTTTTATAAGCTTGCGAATTTGAATGATAATCCCTCAATATACAACGATATTGCTTCATCCTGCCTTATACATAAACTTATTTTAGAGGTTTTGGATTCCCTCGCTATTGATAACTCGCTTACCAACTATGCCCCTTCATGGATTCAGGAATCCATGCGTATAATACACAAATCCTATAACACTCAAATTTCTATATCGGAACTTTCGGCGAAATTTCATATTTCCGAAAGCCATTTTGTGAGGGAATTTAAAAAACACACGGGTTTTAACCCATATAACTACGTTATATATTACCGTATTTCAGAAGCAAAAAAAATGCTTGTCACTTTAGATAAGTCGGTCGATGAAATTGCTTTTATGGT
This sequence comes from Bacillota bacterium, assembly GCA_030705675.1. GTDB lineage: Bacteria > Bacillota > Clostridia > RUG12999 > RUG12999 > RUG12999. The sequence goes on along the minus strand of JAUZPZ010000102.1, from coordinate 2,098 downwards.
TGGATTTAATAATACCAGTAATTTCATACGAAAATTTAAGGCGATTGAAGGCATAACCCCAAACAATTATAGGAAATTCAATAATTAGTCCTATAACTTTATATTCATTAAAATGAAATCTTAAAACTCCTTTTGCATTTTTTTGCAAAAGGAGTTTTCACCTTTACAGGGTATTGTAAATAAGATATACCGAAAGAGTATATAGTAAAACACCGAAGGGGGTCTTACAGCTTGAAAATATGTGACGCTCACTGTGATACGATGCTAAAAATATCTGAAAATATTCCTTACGATTTTTCATTTGAAACTGCCTCATCATTGGATGGATTTATACAAATTTTTGCCTGTTTTACAGATGATGCCGAACCGGCGCCGTTTGAAACAGCAGTTCGGCGTATTGCATTGTTTCATAATTATATTTCTTCGAGAAATGATGCGGAAATTGCCTATACCCCAACCCATGCACGCGAAATTGCTTCGAAAGGTAAAGTGGCTTCAATTCTTGCATTGGAAAACTGTCTGTGTCTCGAAGAAAACTATGAAAATCTTTATTCCTTTTATAATATGGGAATACGCGCGATTTCTCTTACATGGAACGAGGAGAATGCGTTTGCCCATGGATGCAACTGCAATCACGGCGGTTTAAAGCCCTCCGGTGTTAAGCTTATAGATTTGGCCGATAAACTTGGTGTACTGGTGGACCTTTCACATTTAAACGAACAAAGTTTTGATGATGTGATAAACCTTGGCAAAGGAAAGCTGTTTGCTTCACACAGCAGCGCCCGCGCACTTTGTGATCACCCGCGCAACCTTACAGATAAACAAATCTATTCGCTCTACCGGGCAGGCGGAATAATCTGCGTATGTCCAAACCCTCCTTTTATAAGTGATACTTTCCCTGCGAGCAAAAAAGAATATGCACACCATCTCAGATACATAAGCGACCTTACTGAAGGACTTGGAGTGGGCATAGGCTCCGATACCGACGGCATTTCGATTTGCTGCGACGAGTTGAAGTCTACTTCGGATTTAGTTAAATTTTCCACATACCTGTCGGAGCTTGGTTTTTCAAATAATGAAATTTCAAATATTTTTTCTTGCAATTTCGAGCGATTTTTAAATATTTTAGCGTAAAAATGAATTTTTATAAATTTCCCCTTGCATTTTTTATTATTTTGTGGTAATATATTAATATTGCAAAATGTTATACCTCAAAGAATACGGTTGTTAGCGCACTGTATAATGAGCGAAAACAAATTTTCAAGGAGTGGATTTTTTTGTTTATTTCAAAGAAAGCGTTGGAAGTAAGTCCTTCTTCAACGCTTGCGATTGATTCAAAATTTAAAGCCATGAAGGCGGAAGGCATTGATGTTGTAGGCTTTGGTACAGGTGAACCTGACTTTGACACACCGGAAAATATTAAAAGTGCGGCAAAGACTGCTCTTGACAACGGGTTTACCAAATATACGCCTGCTTCCGGCACTCTCGACCTGAAAAAGGCAATCTGCTATAAATTTAAAAGAGATAATGGGCTTGTTTACGAACCCTCACAGATCGTTGTTTCAAACGGCGCAAAACATTCTCTTATGAACGTTTTTACCGCTATTTGTGACCCCGGAGATGAGATCATCGTTCCCGCGCCTTACTGGGTAAGTTACACTGAAATGGTGCGTCTTGCCGACGGAGTGCCTGTAATTGTTCACGCGACGGAAGAATCCGGTTTTAAACTTAACCCTGCTGATTTTGAAAAAGCAATTACCCCCCGAAGCAGAGCAATTATTATAAACAGTCCGAGCAATCCAAACGGCATGGTTTATTCTGCCAAGGATTTAAAGGCAATAGCCGATATCGCGCTGAAACACGGTCTTTATATCGTTTCAGACGAAGTTTACGAACATCTTGTATACGATGGATACACACATACAAGCATTGCTTCTTTCGGTCCTGAATATAAAGAAGCGACGATTGTCGTAAATGCTGTTTCAAAAACATATGCCATGACAGGTTGGCGTATAGGCTTTACAGCTTGTAATAAAGACCTTGCAAGGGTTATGGCGAATATTCAAAGCCATTCCACATCAAATCCAAACTCAATTGC
>JAUZPZ010000101.1 GCA_030705675.1 Bacillota bacterium | reverse complement strand
TTTATCACACGAAGAGATGTAAATATTATATTTCATATTCAAGTTTTCCTCCCCATACTTACCGATTTGTTCCATTTTATCACTATCAACGTCAAAAGTCAATACAATATATAAAAAACCTTGCTTTTTTGTATATTGTATTGCTCAAATCAAAGTGAATTTTTATATTAAAGATACTTCATATCTTGATCTTCAGGTGGGCGGCGATATTTTGAAATTGATTGCACCTACGGGTGCGGAAACCTAAGGAAACTTTTTGTTGATAGGAAATATGAATGGGTTTTTAAAGGGATTTCCTATCCAATAAAAAAGAGTCGTACCGCAACTTTCATTACAATACGACCCTTTTATTAGCCTTTTAAAGCAAATTTTATTTAATTCTAAAACAAGTTTGCCTACAATCTCGAAAGTATTTTAAAGCTTCCTAAGGCGTGTTTAAAAAACCATTATCAGTCTTTTTTTAACTCTTTCAGGCTTATTACTACTTTTCTGTTAGGCTCGTCGCCTACCGAATAAGTATAAACAAGTTTGTTCGTCTGAAGTGCCGAATGAATAATTCTTCTTTCGTTTGGATTCATAGGCTCAAGCGTAACCTCCCGCCTTGTGCGGATAACCTGACTTGCAAGACGTTTTGCAAGCTTACATAAGGTTTCCTGACGCTTGCTTTTATAGTTTTCCGTATCAATAAAAACTTTAGTATAGTCAGCTGTATATTTGTTTACGACAAGGCTGGTAAGATACTGAATAGAATCTAAAGTTTCTCCGCGGCGTCCTATGAGAACACCCATATCCTCACCCAAAATTTCAACCGACAAAAAATTGTTTTCATATTTCATTTTGTAGGTAACGCTAAGTCCCATCGGTTTTACCACTCCGTCAAGAAAATCGGCGGCTATCTTCTCAATATTGATTTTTGCAGTGGCCCGTACTACAGCGTCTCTCCCGCCTATTCCGAGAAAACCCCGGCTGCCTTCATCAATTACTTCTATTTCCAACTCTGCTTTAGGAACACCAAGTTCCTCGGCACAGAGTTTAACTGCTTCTTCAAGAGTCTTTGCGCTTTTCTCTGAGCTTCTTTCTGGTTTCTTCAATGTCATTAGCTTTTCCTCCTTTTGCTTTTGTCTTCATATTGGGTATAATATGTCTATTGGATATATAGGTAAGCAGTATCTGCAAAGCACTACCTGTGATCCAATAAAGACCAATACCTGCCGGCAAAATAAATGTAAACCACAAAGTCATTATAGGCATAAAATAGGTCATGCTGTTAGTGATCTGCTCAACATTTCCTCCGTCCTTTTTATCACCGGGGCGGGGAGGTCTGCCGTTAGTACTTTCCGTTTGTTTTTTGCCTCTTTTTCTAAGCTCAAGCTCCTCTTTTGAAAGACCAATATACATATATTTACTTTGTAAAAACGTAAGAACAGCGGCAATTACAGGTATTACCCAAAGCGCGCTGAATTTATGAATACTCGGAGTTTCGGCAAGGTCAAGCCCTAAAAATCTGAAATTTATCGGCGTATGGCTTATTACGCCCTGCTTGATTTTTTCGGCAACCATCTGAATTTCCGAACGCCTTGCATTTTTGCTTGCAAAACTAATTCCATACTGTGCAAACCTTTCATCCGTCCAATGAAGTATATAAGTGTACGGTTGCTGAATTATCCTATACAGCGCCCAAATAATGGGTAACTGAACGATCATTGGCAGGCAGCCACCGGTAGGATTTATTCCATATTCCTGGTAAACCTTCATAGTTTCTTCGCTTATTTTTTCCCTGTTATTCGCGTATTTTTTCTGTATTTCATCGATAAGCGGCTTGATTTTCTGCATCTGTGCCGCGGATTTTTGCTGTTTTAAATTAAGTGGAAACAATATTACTTTTGTAAGTACCGTAAATATTATTATGGCCATTCCGTAATTGTTTACAATACCGTATATCGCGCGCATAAGCCAACCAAGCGCGCCGTAGAGTGCATCAAATAATCCACTCATTCAAGGTCACCTCTTCTCTAATTTCTCCGGCGGATAATCTATTCCGCCTTTGCAAAATGGGTTGCAACGGGCAATTCTCCACAAAGTAAGCAATGTTGCTTTAAAAAAGTTAAAGCGTCTGTAACAAATAACAGCATATTGTGAACATGTCGGGTAAAACCGGCAGGTTGCTTTGCCTTTTATTGGAGAAATGGATTTCTGATAGAAATGTATTATTGCCACACATGCTCTATTTGCAATGTTAAATTTATTCATCTTCAATCCACCCAGACATCTACTTTTTTGAGAAGTTTTCTAAGTGAGTCCCTCACAAGGGGCATAGGTCTGTCCTTAATGGAACTTCTTGCTACCACGACAATATTTACACCCGGCAAAACATTATCTTCTATACTGCGGTAGGCTTCTCTTATCCTTCTGCGAATACGGTTTCTAACCACCGCACAGCCTATTTTTGTACTGGCAGTTATTCCAAGCCTATTTTGACCGGCACCGTTTTTCATAGTGTAAACTACCATATCAAAGTAAGCTGCACTTTTACCTTTTGAGTAAAGGCGTCTGAACAAACCATTTTTGGTAATGGACAAAGTTTTTTTCATGTTCATCTTTCCTTTCTCCGCCCACACCTTATGTTTTATCTGTTTCGTTATGGAAAAGACTTTCTTGATTTTAATGCAGAAAAAGCGGGTAAAACCCGCTCATCATAAACAACTGAAAAAAACGATTACGCAGTTAAAACTTTTCTGCCTTTTAATCTTCTTCTTGCCAACACTTTTCTGCCGCCTCTTGTTGCCATACGCTTTCTGAAGCCGTGTTCCTTGCTTCTTTGTCTTTTTTTAGGTTGATATGTTCTTAACATAGTAACACCTCCTCAAAATTTTTTAAAGCCAGTTAAAGGCATTTTTGCTGTTTAAAGATATTTTGCCGACATATTAAAACCATATTAAGGCAAAATAACATTACCATTATAACCGAAATTTATTATTTTGTCAAGAGCTTTGGTAAATTTTATGGCTTTGCCATTGTCAAAGTGTCGAACAGGGGTCACACCTTTTCTATAATATCTGCTGCTATGCATAAAGGTCTAAGACCCTCAGGTTAACGCAATTTTATCCGCAATACGCTCTACAAGCGCGGCGGCGCCCATTATTTCACCTGCCCCAGCTCATCCCTCCTTACAAAGCGCAAGCTTTTCAAGTACCTCTTTAAAGTAATCCGGGAGAGGCGCGGTAAACTCCATATATTTTCCGCTCAAAGGATGCACAAACCCCAGCATATAAGCATGAAGGAGCTGACCATTTAGTTTAAACTTTTCTTTTTTTACCCCATAAAGGTCGTCCCCCATTACAGGGTGTCCCAAATGCGCCATATGCACCCTTATCTGATGGGTTCTTCCCGTTTCAAGAACGCATTCCACATAAGCGCATTTTTCAAATTGTTCAATAACTCTCCAATGGGTAACCGCTTCTTTGGAATTTTCGTTTGTGACGCACATTTTCTCGCGGTTTTTTTTGTTTCTTCCTATAGGGGCATTTACCGTCCCCTCCATATCTGTGAAAGTTCCGTGAACTATGGCTTTATATTTCCTTGAAAAGCTATGCTCCTTTATCTGCTGTGCCAAAGACAAATGAGCTACATTAGTCTTTGCGACCATAAGCAATCCGGATGTGTTTTTGTCAATCCTATGCACAATTCCCGGACGGATTACCCCGTTTATTCCAGAAAGGCTCCCTTTGCAATGGTACATCAGCGCATTCACCAGTGTGCCGCTGTAATTACCCGGCGCCGGGTGCACAACCATTCCCTGCGGTTTATTTACCACCAACAAAGCGTCATCTTCATATATAACATCAAGAGGAATATCCTCCGCTTCGATAGAAAGCTCCCGCGGCTCAGGCAACTCAAAATTTATCTCGTCGCCGCATCTTAGCTTGTAACTTGCTTTGCATGGTTTCCCGTTTGCGGTCAATCCGCCGTCCTCAATAACCTTTTGAATATATGAACGGGTTATTCCTTCAATGCTATCACCAAGGAATTTATCTATACGTGTTCCCGCATCTTCCTCACCAATATAAAAAATCATTATTCATCAGCCTTTTTTTGTATAAAAAATAAATATATTCCAAACAGTATAACCCCGCATGTAACAAAAGTATCTGCCACATTGAATATTGCAAAATTAATAAGGCGGAAATCAAAAAAATCGACCACATATCCTCTGAATATCCTGTCTATCATATTGCCAATTCCACCCGCAACGATCAGTGCAAGGGAAAACATAAACACATGATTTGTGGGTTTTTTAAATATTATGTAAACTATAAGCCCTACCATAACAGCCGCCGAAACCACGGCAAGAATATAAGGTTTTCCGGAAAACATACTAAACGCCGCGCCGGTATTTTCACAGTAAGTAATATGAAAAACGCCTTTTAAGACGGGAATTGTATCTCCCGACTTCATAGTTCCCGCAACAATATTTTTCGTAACAAAATCAAGTATAACCATCGCCGCCGTAAGTATTGCATAAAAAATGTACATTGGTTTTATCTCGCCCTTCTATCCATATATCCGCCTTCGGACATACTTGTAAATTTATCGCCGCCAATTATAAAATGGTCAACCAGTTCTATATCAATATTTTCCAAAGCAATCGCTATTTTATTTGTAAACTCCACATCGCTCCACGAGGGTTTAAGCGAACCGCTCGGATGATTATGTGCAATTATTACGCTGTTTGCTTTATTTTTAAGAGCGGTTTCGACTACAAGACGGGGATAAGCCGGAGTTTCATTAATCGTACCTTCGCATATCTTTTCACTGCGTATAACCCCTTTGCCCGAATTAAGACAAATCACATAAAATTCCTCATATTGCGCTCCTACAAACAAATCAATCGCATACCTTCCCGCCACATAGGTATTTTCAAGAATTGCCTTTTCTTTCCACCTATCTTTCATATAAACACGGCTTAAATTCGGTATAAGGTTGAGCAGCACCGCCGTATTTTCTGAAAGCTCGCCATATTTCATAAGGTCATGTATTCTGGCGTCAAAAATAGCCGACAAACTTCCAAACCTCTTGATAAGCCTGTGAGCAATAGCGTTTACATCCTGACGCGGAATTGCGTAATACAAAATAAGTTCCAGCACCTCATGTGGCTCAAATCCGTCCAGACCCTGACTTATGTACCGCGCCTTGAACCTTGCGCGGTGTCCGCCGTGATCATGGTCTTTCAGCAAATCTTCCGAAAATTTCTTCAGTGTGCCGCTGATTACTCTGTCCTGACCCGTATAGTCGCGGGTAACAGTAACGTTATCAAACTTTTTCTTCATAATTTCAACGACGGCTTTACTTTGATCACATCCTATTTCAAAGCAAAGCCGCCCGCCTTCTTCAAGAAAATTTTCTGCATCATTTACTATTTTACGATAAAATTTCAACCCGTCGTCTCCCCCGTCAAGTGCAAGCGACGGTTCATAATCGCGCACATCCGGCATAAGGTTTTGTATTACCCCACTTTCTATATAAGGAGGGTTAGCGGTAACAAGCTCAAATTTTTTATCAAACTTTATTTTCCCTTTAAGAATATCTTTTTCTATAAATTCTATTTTTACTCCGTTTTTTACGGCGTTTTCGCGCGCAACGGCAAGTGCTTTTTCCGATACGTCGGCAGCCGTAACCTCAGCCCATGGCATAAGACGTGCAAGGGACACGGCGACACATCCCGACCCCGTACACAAATCCAGTACAGTCGTCTCTCTGCCTGCCGCCATATTTACAAGTAGCTCAGTATCCGGTCTTGGAATAAGCACATCTTTATTTACGGAGAATTTCATCCCCATAAATTCCTTTTCCCCGGCAATATAAGCAAATGGTTCACCCGCCACACGCCTTGCAAGCACTTTGTTAAACGCCTCTACCTGCTCACTGCTCATACATCTGTCTTCTTTTACTATAACTTCCTCAAGAGAAAGACCTGTTGCAAGACAGATAAGCATTCTCGCTTCTCTTATGGGATTTTCAATGTTATTAAGTTCTGATGCACTCCGCTCAATCGCTTCTTTTACGGTCATTTTACCACTTGTCGTCCTCTCTGTTTTCGGGAATTACCGCTTTCATTGATTCAATTGCAACTTCAAGCTGACTGTCGTCCGGCTCTTTTGTAGTAAGATACTGAAGCATCATTCCGGGCTT
>JAUZPZ010000100.1 GCA_030705675.1 Bacillota bacterium | reverse complement strand
GATATGAGTTTGCAGAAATTTACGATATAAACTTACTCGGTTCCTTCTCCTTCAAGGGCACTACAAAAGAGCCGCGTTTTGGCAATCCTACACCGCGCATAGCTGAATGCTCCTGTGGTATGATAAACTCTGTCGGACTGCAAAACCCCGGAATAGAAAAAGTCATAAGTGATGAGCTTCCCAAACTGAAAAAATGTTTCAGCAAACCCGTAATTGCCAATATCAGCGGTTTTTCCGTCGATGAATACAAATACTGCTGTGAAAAAATAGATAAAGAAGATCAGGTAGGACTTATTGAAGTAAATATAAGCTGTCCTAATGTACACAACGGCGGTATGTCTTTTGGCACTTCCCCCGAAATGGCGGCAGAGGTTACACGCGCTGTAAAAAGTGTAACGACAAAACCCGTATATATGAAGCTCAGCCCCAATGTTACAGACATTGTTTCCATAGCCAAAGCCTGTGAGAATGCCGGAGCGGACGGTATAAGCATGATAAACACCCTGATGGGTATGAGAATTAACCTTAAAACGAAACGCCCTGTAATCGCGAATACTATGGGCGGTTTTTCCGGCCCGGCTATATTCCCGGTAGCACTGCGTATGGTATATCAGGTGTACGAGGCCGTACATATACCTATAATAGGAATGGGGGGCATTTCATCTGCGGAGGATGTTATTGAAATGATGCTCGCCGGCGCCTCCGCCGTACAAATAGGCGCCGCAAACCTTGTAAACCCGTGGGTGTGCAAAGAGATAATCGAGGCACTGCCTGTACTTATGGAAAAACTGAAAATAGAAAATTTATATGATATTGTCGGAGGTGCGCATAATGGCTAAAGATGTAATTATAGCATGTGACTTTAACTGTAAAGCTGAAGTAATGGCTTTCCTTGATAAATTCACTGAAGAAAAACCCTATGTAAAAATCGGCATGGAGCTTTTTTATTCGGAAGGTCCTGAAATAGTACGTGAAATAAAAAAACGGGGACATAAAATTTTTCTGGATTTAAAGCTGTGTGATATTCCGAATACCGTAGAAAAGTCCATGGCAGTTTTGTCTTCTCTTGATGTGGATATGACAAACCTGCACGCATTCGGCACAATCCCCATGATGGAGGCTGCTGTCCGCGGTCTTACCCGCCCCGACGGGACAAGACCCCTTCTTATAGCGGTAACCCAGCTCACTTCCACAAGCGAGGAAATAATGAAGCGTGACCTGCTTATAAACGAACCTCTTGACAAAACGGTAATGCACTATGCCGCAAATGCGAAAGCCGCCGGTTTAGACGGCGTCGTATGTTCCCCTCTTGAAGCAGGTAAAGTAAAAAGTGTCTGCGGCGACGGTTTTATTACAGTAACTCCCGGCGTGCGCTTTGCGGACGGTGAAAAAGGAGATCAGGTAAGGGTAACCACGCCGGCTGACGCCCGTCATCTCGGTTCCGACTACATTGTTGTGGGCAGACCGATAACAAGGGCGGACGACCCTGTGAATGCGTACAGAAAATGTGTTAAAGAATTTCTTGAAGGAGCGAAGTAGAATATGGAAAATTTAATTGCAAAAGATTTATTATCAATAGGAGCTGTATTTTTAAGGCCTGAAAATCCTTTCACCTGGGCGAGCGGCATAAAAAGTCCGATTTACTGTGACAACAGGTTGACATTGACCGCTCCCATCGTCAGAGACAACATAGAAAACAGCCTTGCCAGAACCATAAAAACCGAATATCCTGACTGCGAGGTCATTATGGGGACAAGTACGGCAGGCATTGCCCATGCCGCAATAACGGCACATTTGCTTAATATGCCTATGGGTTATGTGCGCAGCGGTGCGAAAGATCACGGCCGCGGAAATCAGATTGAAGGAAAGCTTGAAAAAGGGCAGAAAGTTGTGGTTGTTGAAGACCTTATTTCCACAGGAGGCAGCGTTATTGAGGTGGTAAACGTACTCCGTGAAGCAGGTGCCGAAGTTCTCGGCATTGCCAGCATCTTTACATATGGTATGCAAAAGGGTATAGACCGCCTAAAAGAAGCGAATGTGAAAAATGTAAGCCTTACGGATTTTGACGTTGTGATAAATGTTGCGGCAAAAGAAGGATATATAAAAGAAAGCGACCTGAAGCGTCTTATTTCATTTCGCAACAACCCGGCAGATGAAAGCTGGATAGGAGAATAAAGATGAAACATCTTATTGATATACTTGACCTTTCAACAGGGGAAATCGATAAGCTTATAGAAAAAGCAAATGATATTATTGAGCATCCGGAAGCTTACGCGGAAAAATGCGCAAGAAAAAAACTTGCCACTTTGTTTTTTGAGCCGTCGACCCGTACAAGACTTAGCTTTGAGTCGGCAATGATAGAGCTGGGCGGCAGTGTTATAGGCTTTTCAGAAGCAAATTCCAGTTCAGCATCAAAGGGCGAAAGCGTATCGGATACCGTGCGCACGGTAGGCTGTTATGCTGATATTATCGCAATGCGCCACCCCAAAGAAGGTGCGCCTATGATTGCTTCAATGCACTCCCCCGTACCCATTATAAACGCGGGTGACGGAGGACACAACCACCCTACACAAACCCTTACCGACCTTCTTACTATAAAACGTGAAAAGGGGCGGTTTGACAATCTTGTCGTAGGTATGTGTGGCGACCTTAAATTCGGCAGAACGGTACATTCCCTTATCCACGCTCTTTCACGTTACGAAAAAGTAAAATTTGTAATGATTTCCCCGGATGAACTGTGCCTGCCTGAATATATCAAAACCGAGTTGGAAAGCGCGAATATTGAATACTCCGAAACAAAAGATTTGGAAAGCGTAATGAGCACTCTTGATATTTTATACATGACACGCGTACAGCGCGAAAGGTTTTTCAACGAGGCAGATTATATACGTCTTAAAGACAGTTATGTTCTAACCCCCGAGAAGCTTGAAACCGCAAAAAAGGATCTTGCGATAATGCATCCATTGCCCCGTGTAAATGAGATCTCCTGCGGAGTTGACGATGACGACCGCGCCTGTTATTTCAAGCAGGTACTGAATGGAAAATTCATACGCATGGCTCTTATTCTCAAACTTTTGGAGGTGGACTGAAATGACCATTGACTCAATTAAAAACGGTATTGTCATAGACCATATACAGGCAGGCAAAAGCATGGAGATTTATCGGTTTTTAAACCTTGAAAGCTTGGATTGCTCGGTTGCTATAATAAAAAATGTTGCAAGCGGCAAGATGGGTAAAAAAGACATAATAAAAATTGACAGCAACATTAATATTAACCTTGATGTTCTCGGCTATATAGACCCTGATATTACCGTCAATATCATACAAGGCGGTGTACGTGTTGATAAACATCATCTTGAGCTTCCGGCAAAAATCACAAATGTTATTTTCTGTCAAAACCCCCGCTGCATAACCTCTGTGGAACAGGAAATCCCCCACATATTTAAGCTCACCGACAGAAAAAACAGAGTTTACAGATGCATTTACTGTGAGTCTAAAGCAAAAGAACAAAACTGACCACTATATCCCCGGTCAAATGCGGAAATACATCTTTTAATTTTATATAATTATAATCCCCCTTAAAGAATAGATACTTGAAATTTCTTGTTATTTCCGGTATCTTCTCTATGGGGGATTTTCCGTTTTATTACTGTTTTAATTTTCCGCCGGATTTTATCCTGATAAATAATTTATTCCATAAGCCCGTACTTATCTTTTATTCTGTTCAGCTTTTCCAGCATCGGCGGAGCCAGCATCCACATAAAAAGCGCCGTCGCGCCGCCGTGTATGGCGTCAAAAGGTATTCCGTTAGCAATCGTGGCAATAAACATTTTTATATTCGGGTGTTCCTGATAAGTCAACACATATGAGGCGTTCATTATAAGCCCATACACCGCAAATGCCGCAAAAAAGCCGTAAACAGACATAAATATCCTGTTTGTTTTTATTTTGCTAAATACCATGCCCGAAATAAGACCGACGACGCCCATTGCAAACATCTGCCATGGCGTCCAGCTACCCTGCCCATAAAACATATTTGATACAAAAGCCGAAACCGCCCCTGTTAAAAACCCTGTTTCACCGCCCAGCGCAATACCCGTGATTATAACTACCGCAAGCATGGGTTTAAACTGTGGAACCATAAAAAACGCCGCTCTGCCCGTTACCGCAAGGGCGCACATAACCGCAATAACAACAATCTCACGCGTTTTCGGTCCGCGGCTTTCAAACATTACGGCAAAGGGAATCATTGTTTCCAAAATTATAAGCATACTTACAAGGTAATATCTTCTGTCATCAAATAGATATACTCCGGCAAGCACCGTGGCTATCATTGCAAACAATGTAATTACTGCCGTAATCAAAGCTTTTTTATTTATTTTTTTTATTCTGGATTTGCTTGGGTTTACGCTTCCTGCAATAAAAAAGACTGCCGCACAGAAAAGAACCACCATTGCAATTTCAAATGGCACGCTAAGCTTATTCTTAAAATACTGCAATATCGCAAGACAGAGAAATACCACCATGCAGAAAAATCCGACTACTTTTTTTGTTCTGTAAATTTTCCTTTCATTCATAACACCTTTTCTCCTCCGAATGCAAGGATTACATCCTCCGTCGTAACCGCGTGCGGAACAAATTCACGCGCCATACGGTTTGCCGCCGTGGTATAAAAGCTGTTTCCCGCAAAAAATTCTCTCGGTGTGCCTTCAGCCGTGATTTCTCCGTTAAAAAACATAGCGCATCTGTCCGACACCTCCGCGCAAAATTCAATATCATGGGATACAAGGATTATCGTAATACCTTCCTTTTTAAGATTCGTCAAAATTTCCGCAAAGCTTTCTTTAAAAAATCCATCCATGCCCTTTGTGGGTTCGTCCAGCAGCAGAATTTCCGGCTCTGACAGCAGTACTTTTGCAAGCGCGGCGCGTTGCTGTTCCCCTCCCGAAAGGTCATAGGGGTGATGGCTAAACAAATGTTCAACATGACATTTTTCCGCCGCCGCGCGCACTTTATCTTCACTGACATTACCCACAGACGCGAGCAAATCAAGTTCCACCGTTTTTTCTTCAAAAAGAGTTTGCGGGTTTTGCGGAAGCACAGATACCCGTCCTACAGTTTTTACTTTCCCTCGATAGGGTTTGAATATTCCCGCCAAAACCATCAAAGCGGTGGTCTTTCCTGCTCCGTTTCCGCCGGTGAGAGAATAGATTTCTCCCTTCCTCACACAAAAATTAACTCCACGTAAAACGTCGGGCAGTTCTTTTTCATACCTAAACCACACGTTTTTAATCTCAACCACATTCTCGGCTGTCCCTGACTTACTTTGCCCCGGCAAATTTCTGATTGTTTTTCCATCCGCGATTTTTTCAAGCCAAGTTCTTCCCTCTTTGACATTTATGGGGCACTCGCCGCCTTCTGCCAGCCGACTGTATATTTTCATGGGAGAGGGCAACAGCGGATATAATTTCATATCCCTTGCCTTCCGTGGAGCGCCGTCAAAAATCACTTTCCCGTTTTCCATTGCTATAATCCTGTCCGACAACGGAAACGCCTCCTCAAGGCGGTGCTCGGTGAGTATTACCGTAATACCCAACTCATCATTTATTTTTTTTATTGTACGCAAAAATTCCCCTGCCGCTATAGGATCCAGTTGACTTGTAGGCTCGTCCAATATCAGCACCGACGGCTGTCCTACCATTGCCGCGGCAAGATTAAGCAGCTGTTTCTGACCGCCCGACAACTCGGAAACATTTTTATAAAACCAGTTTTGAATGCCGAAAAAAGACGCCATTTCCGCTACTTTTGTGTGCATTTTCTCCTGTGAGATACCCATGTTTTCAAGTCCGAAAGCAAGCTCATGCCATACTTTATCGCATACAATTCCATTTTCGGGATTTTGCATGACAAACCCTATATCATATGCCGTATCAGCCTCTTTTAGCTCCTCTCCCCTAAAAAACACCTTTCCCAATCTACTGCCATGGGGTGTAAGCTCATTTTTAAGATGGCGAAGCAGAGTGGATTTTCCGCATCCCGAACGCCCGCAAATCGTAATAAACTCGCCTTTTTCAATCTTTAGCGAAATATTGTCAAGCGCGGGAATATCCCCTACAGGATATGTAAATGTCAAATTTTCGACCTTAAATATTTCCACACCGCAACCTCCTTTATCTCTATTGCAATCGGTGTAAAACAGAG
>JAUZPZ010000010.1 GCA_030705675.1 Bacillota bacterium | reverse complement strand
AATTACACCGTCATTGCCCACCTTTTCCATTGCATCCGCAATAAGGTCGCCTACAGTATCATCAGAGGCGGAGATAGCGGCAACTCGTGCAATATCACCCTTGCCCTTAATTTTTTCACTGCCTCCAACTATTGATTTTACTGCGACGTCAACTGCCGCACTGATACCTTTTCTCACTACCATTGGGTTAGCTCCGGCTGCAACATTCTTAAGCCCTTCCCTTACCATAGCCTGTGCCAAAAGTGTGGCTGTTGTAGTACCGTCGCCGGCTATATCATTTGTCTTTGTGGCAACTTCTTTAACAAGCTGCGCACCCATATTTTCAAACGCATCCTCAAGTTCAATTTCCTTAGCTATTGTAACGCCGTCATTTGTGATAAGAGGTGCTCCAAATTTTTTATCGAGAACTACATTTCTACCTTTGGGACCAAGTGTGATCTTTACTGTATCAGCAAGAATATTGATACCTTTTTCAAGTGCCTTTCTTGCCTCTTCTCCATGTAACAACTGTTTTGACATTTTAAAATTCTTCCTTTCTATTATTCAACTATTGCAAGAATGTCGCTTTGTTTTACTATCGTAAGTTCCTGACCGTCAATTTTGACATCGGTACCGGCATACTTGCTTACGATAACTTTATCGCCGACTTTTACTTCCATAACAACCTCTTTGCCGTCAACAATTCCGCCCGGACCTACCTCAACCACCTGTGCAACCTGTGGCTTTTCCTGTGCCGAACCCGGAAGGACTATCCCACTTTTGGTTGTTTCTTCTGATTCTGTGGCTTTAACGACAACTCTGTCTGCCAATGGTTTTACTTTCATTTTTTCTTCCTCCTAAAATATGTTAAAATTTTGTTAGCTTATGTTGTTAGCACTCAGTGAAGATGAGTGCTAATCATTTACTTATATCTTACCACAATAGGAAAAATTTTCAAGCATAAATATAGTTGATTATTTTAATTTATGTTCATTATGCTTTTTATTTCTTCCTTTTTTGCCTAAAATCTTAATTATTATTATTTATATATTTCCCATGACCTTTCTTGCGACTTTTATACCGTCTACTGCCGCACTCATTATACCTCCGGCATAACCCGCGCCTTCCCCGCACGGATATATTCCCTTTACCCCTACAGATTGAAAATCTTCCCCCCGTGTTATCCGTACAGGAGATGAGGTTCTGCTTTCCACACCTATAAGCGGTACTTTTTTACCCGCAAATCCTTTGATTTTACGATCAAAAAGACGCATTCCATCGCATAGTGTGTCTATTATAAATTGAGGGAACAAATCATGCATATCCGCCCCCGCTACTCCTCTCTTATAGGTGGTTACGATATCTCCGGTACTTTTTTTGCCTTCGTCAAAGTCCCCCCAATATTGGGCAGGTGCATAGTAATTTTCCCCTCCGAGCAAAAATGCTTTATTTTCAAGCTTACGTTGAAACATTATGCCGTCAAGAGGTTTTTCTCCAAAATCCGCCGGTGAAACTGTCACAACAATTCCGCTGTTGGCGTATCTGCCGTTTCGAGAATGTGCGCTCATTCCGTTTGTGACCACCGCGTTTTCTTCAGAGGTTGCTTCCACCACCTCACCGCCGGGGCACATACAAAAAGAATAACAACTATGTTTATCTCCGTTATATTTAAGAAAATATTCAGCCGCTTTAAGATTGGGATGACCTGCCGCTTCGCCGTACTGTGCGCGGTTTATAAACTCCTGTTCATGTTCCGTTCTCACGCCCACCGCAAAAGCCTTTGGTTCCATAAATACGCCTTTTCCCATAAGCATTTCAAAAGTATCACGGCTGCTGTGACCTATTGCAAGAACAAGTGCTTCACAGGGCATATCTTGACCGTTTATATCTATTCCAAGTAGCTTGCCGTTATGTGAGACGGAAGTAAGCTTTGAGTTAAAAATGACCTTCCCTCCAAGCCGTATAATTTCGCCGCGCATATTTTTTACTACGCTTCTAAGAATGTCCGTTCCTATATGAGGTTTCGCGGTGTACAGAATATCCTCCGGAGCACCGAACTCACAAAAAGTTTTTAACACCTCGAAACAGCGGAAATCATTTATACGCGTAGTGAGCTTTCCATCTGAAAAGGTTCCCGCACCGCCTTCACCAAACTGTATGTTGCTTTCGGCGTTAAATTCTCCGCCTTGTCTGAATTTGTTCACCGACTCTACCCTTCTGTCAACATCTTCACCGCGTTCAATCAGTATGGGATTATATCCGTACCGTGCCAAAACATATCCGCAAAATAAACCGGCAGGTCCTGTACCCACAATTACCGGCGGGGTTTTATATTTTTTGATTGCCTCGGTAATGTCCGGCTGCACCTCTTTAATTACCTTAACGTCATTGTTTTCGCTTATAAAATAGCCATCTTCAACATCAGCAAGCAGACTGTAAATAAATCTTATATTGTTTTTTCTTCTGGCGTCTACAGACTGTTTAATGATACTGATATTTTTTATTTTATCAACAGGTATTTTTGCAGCTGCAAAAATATGTTCTTTTCCCGGCTGCTCATCCGGCGGTAAAGCAATATTATTTATTCTAACTTTCATATTACCTCCAAAAAAACACCGCGACAAAGTCCGCCGCGGTATAATTTTTCATCATTTGGTTTTTTGAAGACTGCGTTTCCGGTACTCCTTCCGGCTACTGACCTTCGTGCTTTACATATTTAAAAGTAACTGTAATCTCATCACTTTCATCACTCGTAAGGTTAACCCCGTCTGGCAATACAAGCTTTGCAGCCACACTTTGCGCTGCCTGCTTATAATCATACACTATACCGGAGGTATCTACTAAAATCTCTTTTACAGCATCAAGCACTTCTTTTTCACCTTTAATCCTTATACTTGTTTTAGACAAAGATACGCCTACATCATAAAGAGATGTAACGCTTTCCGGAATTACGCTGCTATCAAATTTTACATCAACCGTCTTTATACTTTGTATTTCAACCATCGCCTCATTTTTGTAAGTAAGGTTTTCATTTGACAGTTCTTTGCCGTCTATTCCTACGGGAATAACGGAATAGCTTACCTTGCCTTCATTTTTAATATTATCTGTATCCACATATATTTCAAATTTATCAATTTTATCAACTATTGATTCAGGTCCGCTTACAGATATTTTCTTGTCTATAAGATTAATTTCATAATCTTCCGCCTTTTTACCAGTTACCGTCAACTGAGTATCAATATCTGTCTTTTTGCTCTTATCAACTTTTATACTTACGTTCTCCGGGCGGATTTTTTTTATTGTAACACCGCTTGGGACATTTACCTGCATACGGACAGAATACTCTCCTGCCGTGGTTATCTTTGAAAAATCCAACAGCGCCGAATAATCATATGTTGCTTTCGTTACAAGGTTTCTGACCCCTGATACCCTTATATCAGCACTTGAAGGAAGCTCGCCCATTATATAAAAGCCTTTATTAACAAGCTCTTCCATTCCTTTATATTCAACATTGTTGATCGTAAGATTAGTAGTATATACAGGGTTGGAATTTATAACAACAAAACACCAAAGTGCAATTGCAATAGCAAAGGAAAAAATTATCTGAAATCCCTTATTGTAGACTATTTTTCTAAGCATCTTCAGTTTCCCCTTCCCTTAAACCACTTTTTTGTTTCCGTCTGCCCTTCAGATTCTATTAATAATTCTTTAAGCCTTTTTTCAAGAGCAGCAGCAGTAAGATCCCTTTCTATTACTCCTTCCACAGCTATTGAAATTTTACCTGTTTCTTCTGAAACCATAACCGAAACGCAGTCAGACACCTCGGTTACGCCTATTCCGGCTCTGTGCCTTGTGCCCATTTCATGATCAAGGCTGTCTATTCCGGTAAGCGGAAGATAGCAGTTTGCCGCGGTTATCCTGTTATTCCTTATAATTACTGCCCCATCGTGCATGGGAGTGTTTGGGTAAAAAATATTTTGCAGCATTGTATTGGTAACAAGCGAATCTACCTTTGAATATTTGCCAATTACAATCTCGTCAAGATTTATATCTCTTTCAAATACAATTATTGCCCCCGTACGCTTACCGGCAAAAACACCCGCCGCTTTGCATACTTGTGCAATAACCTCCGCCGTTTCTTCAAACTCATCATCGTTCCCCTTCATAAAGCTACCGCCAAAAGCTTTTCTTCCAACTTTTTCAAGAGCTTTTCTGAGTTCAGGCTGAAAAAGAATAATAACGGCGAGAAGACCTACCTGAATAGTATTTCTGAGTATGTAATTCACCGTGTTCAGCTGGAGCAAACTGCTTATAAGGGTTATTACAAACAAAATTGCTATTCCCTTTATTATTTGCGCCGCCTTTGTTCCGCTTACCAGGTGTATAAGTTCATATACAACATAGGTCACAATAAGAACATCAATCACATCCGTAATTTTCACGCGGGACAAAAAATCCAATACCGAATTCATCTTTTCCCCTCCCTATTCGTCGAACTTATTCATTACTATACCCATCATCAGCTTCGGATAAAAACAGTTTGTTCGTTTAGGCATACAGATGCCTTTTTTTGCAAACTCAGTCATTTTCCTTGCGCTCATCGGGTTAAGATAAAATGCGCAATTTGAAACATTCTCTCTTACCGATTCTTCCGCCTCTCTGATAGTCGCGGCATACTCGATATACTGTTTAATATTATCCTTATTTATCCCCATAAATTTCCCTAAAATTTCTCTGTGCAGAATTTCCGCGTCACCCATTTCACTGTAATCATCAGGGTTTTTCGGCAGAATAATGTAATAATAATCCTTTCCGGTATACATTCCGAGTGCCCTGAAATCTTTGTTTTCCGCAAGCCGCGTTTCTATCTTTTTGCAGTCATATTCACGTATATAAGATTTTTCAATATTAAATTTTTCTGAAAGTGCTTCAATTATTTTTTCCTCGTCAAAATTCTGTTTGTTTTTAACCAACCTGTGTACAGGATTTATACGCGGCAGGATTTCCGAAACAGGTTCAATATTCATCATTATGTAGTTGAATGGTTCGTCCCCGGTGTATTCAACTACTTCATTTTTCATTTTTCTGCAATATGTTGCGGCAGTTTCATAGCGAATATGCCCATCGGCTATTATGAGCTTTTTATTATCAAAAAGTTCTTTTATTTTGTTTATTTTTTCCTTATTGGATATTCGCCATATTCTTTGAACCGTACCGTAATCATCGGTAAATTCTATATCCGGCGCCGTATCGGTTTTAAGTAATTCCTCTATTTTTTTATCTTCATCCTCATACAGCGAATATATATTGCTGAATTCGGCACCTGTAGCTTTCATAAGATTATATCTGTCACTTTTGTATTCGTCATACAAATTTGTATTTGCATTTTCATGCGGTATTACTATGCTGTTTTCATATTCTTCTATTTTTACAAGGCATATAATTCCTCTTGAACATTCAATTTTATCCCTAAATGAATATTCCTGTTCGTAAATATACAGACATTCACTATCATCATATTTTACTATACCTGTCTCAAGCCAATTTTCAAGCATATCCGCAACTTGGATATATTTGTCTCCCGGCTTAGATTCATCCGCTAATGGATATTCAAGGCGTATTACGTTAAAAGGATGCGCCGAATACATCTTTTTTATAAGATCTTCTTCAATCGCATGACAATGCGGCGCTACAACGGAAGATAAATCTCCCACTATATCGCTGTCATACATCAGTCCTTTAAATTCCTTTATTTTTGCCATTAATTTCATCCTTTCGCAGAAAGCTCTCTATATTGGTACTAATCCTACAGAATACATTTTAACCCATGAGCAGACAATAATATCGCGGCTTAAAGTGTTCCAAACACGCTTTAAAACCAAACAAAATATATAATATTTTTGGGAGGAATTCCTTATGAAAAACTTTAGCACAGGTATAATCACAGGTGTAGTAATCGGTGCGGTTGCCGGAATGATACTTGATCCTATAAGTGACAAGCGTTCAAGGAATATAAAAAAAACAGCCAGAGGCGTATTTTCTTATATCGGCAACGCAATGGATTATATGATTGGCAGCTAATTATCTTTAAGCTGCTAAAAGTGCGGGCGATTTTCCGTGAAAATCGCCCTACATAATTATTTCGCGGCAATAGCGTCAGCTATTTTTATACCCTCTTTCCACATCTTTGAAGATAAAGAGTCTGCTTTTGCAGCATCCGATAAACCTTTTACAAGCATACATAAAGTATCCTTTTTGTCATATCCCGCCATCTTTGCAAATTTACTGTCCGTTATGTCAAGAGCCGTCGCTTTTCCGTTTTTATTCAAAATAGTTTTATATTTAGCCGAATGAGGTATTTCAAAATAATCATCCAGATTGATGAAAGGATTAAGAAGAGACTTTTCTCCTATTATCACCGCACTGTCACCGTTAATTATTTCCGTGTTGAGCCGCGACACATTCGCGGACTTCACACCTTCGGATAGATCGTCAGACATCACTATTTCTATAACTTTAACCTCTGTTTTGCCATCGTTGTTGATGTCCTGAACATATTTTGAATATGTAGTTTCAATTTCAGAGGCCGCTGCACTTGATATACCATATTTAGTTACATAAAATATTGTTGCGTCGGGTCTGCTCATATTACGGCAGCTCGCTATAAAATAAACCAGCGCGGCGATAACCAGCGTAACCGCAATTATTATCCAACGGTTATAGTACCAGAAGTTTTTCCAATAACTAAGCTGTGTTTTTTTATATTTTTGCCTGTACGATTTTTCCATACGATCATTCGCCCTTATTCAATATTGGTTTCATTGTAGGGAAAAGAAGAACATCACGGATTGAATAAGAATTTGTAAGCATCATCACAAGCCTGTCAATTCCTATTCCAAGACCGCCCGTTGGCGGCATACCGTATTCCAGAGCAAGAATAAAATCTTCATCAATATCATTTGCCTCTTCATCGCCGGCAGCTCTAAGTTCCATTTGTCTTTTAAAACGTGAACGCTGGTCAATAGGGTCGTTAAGCTCTGAAAACGCGTTCGCATACTCTCTGCCCATAATGAACAGCTCAAATCTTTCCGTATAATCGGGGTTTGAAGGCATTCTCTTTGCAAGAGGGGAAATTTCCACAGGGTGCCCCGTTATAAACGTAGGCTCTACAAGTTGCTGCTCAACATATTTTTCAAAAAATGCGTTTAAAACATCACCTTTAAGGAAATGATCCTCAACTTCAATATTATGCTCTTTTGCAATTTTTTTTGCTTCATCCGCATCTGAAATATTATCAAAATTCACTCCGCTGTATTTAAGAACGGCGTCTTTCATTGAAAGCCGTGTAAAAGGCTTTTCCAGATCAAGAGGAGTATCGTTATAAACAATTTTTCCGGTGCCAAGAATTTTCAAGGCCACTGTTCTGATAAGGTCTTCGGTAAGATCCATCATGCCTTCATAATCCGTAAATGCCTGATATAATTCAAGCAAAGTAAACTCAGGATTATGACGAATATCAATTCCCTCATTTCTGAACACACGGCCAATCTCATATACCCTGTCCATGCCGCCTACGATAAGCCTTTTAAGGTGCAGTTCCAGGGCAATGCGAAGATACATATCCATATCAAGCGCATTATGATGTGTTATAAATGGACGCGCCGCCGCACCGCCCGCAATTGTATGCAAAACAGGAGTTTCCACTTCAAGAAACTCTTTGCTGTCAAGATAGCCTCTTATCTCTTTAATAATTTGAGAACGTTTTATAAAGGTATCTCTTACTTCAGGATTTACTATAAGGTCGACATATCTCTGGCGGTATCTTATCTCAACATCTTTAAGTCCATGCCATTTTTCGGGTAACGGCTGTAAAGACTTGGAAAGAAGCGTAACCTCCGTGGCCTTTACCGACATTTCCCCGCGATGGGTTTTGAAAACCTCGCCCTTAACTCCTATTATGTCACCTATATCATATTTTTTAAACTCTTTATAAGCTTCTTCCCCAATACTGTCAATTCTTACATAGAACTGAACTTTCGCATCCCTGTCCCGAAGATCGCAAAAAGCCGCTTTGCCCATTACTCTCTTAGACATCATTCTGCCCGCTATCGAAACAGTACTGCCTTCATATTCATCAAACTTATTTAAAATATCTATAATTTTTGTATCTCTATCATACTTTACAATCTCAAAGGGATCTTTACCGTTCGCTTTCAGCTCCGCGAGCTTTTCGCGTCTTACCTTTATAACCTCGCTGAGATCTATCTCCGGTTCGTTGTTTTGATCTGCCACTTTATTTTTCCTCCGTAACGTATAAATTATTTAACTATTTCAAGAATTTTAAATTTCTTTGAACCAGCAGGTGTTTCGGCAACAACTGTTGAACCGACCTTTTTGCCAATAAGCGCCTTGGCTATAGGTGATTCATTTGAAATTTTTCCGTTCATAGGATCAGAACCTATAGCGCCGGTAATTGTAAAAGTCATCTCATTGTTAAGTTCAACATTTTTAACTTTTACGGTAACACCGACATTCACTGTTTTACCATCAATATCAGTTACAGCAACAACTTTTGAATATTTAAGCCTGTGTTCCAGATCTTTTAAGACCTCTTCATTTTCTGCCTGTTCGGCTTTTGCGGCATCATATTCGGAATTTTCGGAAAGATCTCCATATCCACGGGCTACATTGATTTTCTCAGCAATTTCCTTACGTTTATCATTTTTCAGGTAGTCAATCTGTTCCTTTAACTTATCCTGTTCTTCCTGAGTCATCAAAAATTCTTTTATTCCATCCATTATTAATGTTACCTCCAAATTATATTTATAGCAATCCTATTTTATACAAGACATATACCATATATTATACAACTATTTGTAAGATTTGTCAAATATTTTTTACGTTTATAATTTTTTTATAAAATATAAGGCGTGCCGAAAAGCACGCCTTATCATACCTCTTACAAATCTCCAACAAACCTATTGTCGGGGGTAAAGGGGAACTCCCCTTTTTTTAAATTTGAGAGTTTTGCGGGCTTTGCCCGTGAAACCCTCTCCCTACAGGGACTGTGGCGGTGAGCCGCGCGTGAGCGTAAGTCCCTGGTGCGAAAAAAAAGTGATAGCAGAGCGTGCTTTTCGTATCAAGAGTGATGACAAAGTCATCACTCTTATAAAAACAGTTTTGCCAAACTCGAAATAATAAAGCACACTGCCATTCCTGTAATGGTGGGCATAATTATTGCAAAAATGGTCCAGCCCAAACTTTTTGTTTCCTTATAAATTGTTTGGCAGGTTGTAGCACAAGGAAAATGCATAAGCGAAAATATGATAACGCACGCCGCGGTTACCCACGTCCAGCCATTTGCTTTCAATATTCCTCCCAACGCTGCCGCACTTTGATATTCGGTCATTTGCCCGCTCGCGGTATACCCCATAAGAAGCAGCGGGATTACTATTTCATTTGCCGGAAATCCCAGCAAAAATGCCGTCAGTATATATCCGTCCATTCCAAGAAGTTTTCCTAATGGGTCAAGGAATGTTGTGCAATGACTAAGTAAACTTGTGTTTCCGATGGTTAAATTTGCCATCAGCCATATTATTGCTCCGGCAGGTATCGCTACAACCACAGCTCGCCTAAGTACAAACAGAGTTCTGTCAATGAAAGAGCGAACAATAATTTTTTCAAACTGTGGACGACGGTACGGCGGCAGTTCCAATGTGAAAGATGAAGGTACTCCTTTAAGTATTGTTACCGATAAAATTCGAGACACAAGTAAGGTAATTGCAACTCCTATTATAATAACAAGCAACAGCATTGCCGAGGAAGCCAAATTTCCTCCAAATCCCGAAAAAAATATGGCAATGAGAACTATTATAGTAGGAAATCTACCATTACACGGTACAAAATTATTTGTTAATATTGCTATAAGCCTTTCACGAGGTGAATTTATTATTCTGCACCCCATTACTCCGCAAGCATTGCACCCGAATCCCTGGCACATTGTAAGGACTTGTTTTCCGTGCGCATGCGCCTTTTTAAAACATGCATCCAAATTAAAAGCTACTCTGGGCAGATACCCCAAGTCCTCAAGTATTGCAAAAAGCGGAAAAAAAATTGCCATGGGCGGAAGCATTACTGAAACTACCCATGCAAGAGTGTGATACATTCCCGTGATTAGTATTCCCGTAAGAAACGGCGGCGCATTTTTCATAACTATATACAGCTGTTCTTCCACCGCGAAAAATAATTTTGATAGCACTTGTGATGGATAATTTGCTCCTGTTACGGTAATCCAAAATATACCTGCCAGCAGCAGCATCATTATGGGAATACCCGTGCGCTTTGACGTGAGGATTTTATCAATTTTTCTGTCACGTTTATCATAAGACATATCATCGAAAACCGTTACTTCTTCAGCTATCCTCTGCGCCCTGTGCACCATTTCCGAAACGCACATATCGGTAAGCTTCTGTTTATCTATCCCATTTTCAAGAAGTTCACGTTCCGCCGCTTCTATTGCGTCTGAAAGCTCTTTGTTTCTAAGGTCGATTTCCGCGCATGCCTCTATTTTATTTATTATATCTATATCACCTTCAAGGAGTTTCAGCGCGATCCAGCGCCGGTTTATTTTGGCGTTTTCGGGCAAATGTTTGGATACCGACATAATAGCCTTTTCTATTTCTTTAGAATATTCGGTTATTGTCAGTCTGCATGCTGGACATCCTCTTTCCAGCCTTTTTTCTACTATTTCGAGAAGAACATCTACCCCTTTGTTGCTGCGCGCACTTGTTGCCGCAACAGGTATTCCAAGAATTTTTTCCAGTTTATTTATGTTTATATGTATATGTTTTTTTATTGCTTCATCTATAAGATTCACACATAATACCGCATTATCTGTGATTTCCATTGTCTGAAGTACAAGATTAAGATTTCGCTCCAGTGCGGTTGCGTCCGCAACTATCAGTGTCGTATGTCTTTTGCCAAAACATATAAAATCACGCGCAAGAGTTTCATCCTCCGAATTTGCCACTAACGAATAAGTTCCGGGCAAATCCACCAAACGGCACTTTTTCCCGCTTATATCAAAATATCCTTCGGCAACATCAACCGTTTTGCCCGGCCAGTTGCTGGTATGCTGTTTCATTCCGGTAAGAAGGTTAAAGACTGTGCTCTTTCCGACATTAGGATTTCCCGCAAGAGCAATTACCCACTCATTTTCTTTATAAGGTTGCAGTGCCTCACTCATTTTCCTGCTCCCTTTCCACATCAATTTTTATCGTATCTTCACGTCTGAGCGCTATAAGTGTTCCCCTTACGAAATATGCTACCGGTTCACCAAACGGTGCCCTAAATGCGGCCTGTATTTTTGTTCCTTCCACAAGTCCAAGATCCAGCATACGACGCCGTGCCTCACCTTCTGTTCTAAGTGATTTTATATAACAACTTTTATTAATATCCAGTTCGTTAAGTGTCATCTCTCCACCTCCGACATAAAATAGTATCTGACACTATAGGATATGTAGCACAAAAAACTTCTGTTACTTAACTTTCCACCCTTTTGAAACGTGACAACCATTATTATATCGTAATAAATACCCCCCGTATAAACCTTCCCCAGTTTGTACAAACAGCACAAAAAAGCCTTTATGGTAAAATATTTAGTTTTAAGAAACAAACCAATTTTGCATTTCAAGCGGAGTCAGTTTTGTTTTTAACCGGAAGCGCTGATGGTTATAGAAATAAAGTACTGGTGCCATCAAACGGTGGCACCAGTA
Organism: Bacillota bacterium; assembly: GCA_030705675.1. GTDB lineage: Bacteria > Bacillota > Clostridia > RUG12999 > RUG12999 > RUG12999. Next base: position 18,550 of record JAUZPZ010000010.1, on the reverse strand, counting down.
CTTTTAAAAAATTAAGTTTTATATTGAATACCCAGCAAAGACGCTATCCTTTAGATCATATTTGTGTAGCCCATAAGATACTCATCTATTTCCTTCGCGCACTCTCTGCCCTCTGCTATTGCCCATACAACAAGAGACTGTCCCCGGTGCATATCCCCGGCAGCAAATACTTTAGAAACATTTGTAGCAAATCTTCCATCTTCCGTTTTAATGTTTGATCTTGCATTAATTTCTACTCCAAAAGCCTTGGGAATATATGTTTGGCATCCTAAAAATCCTGCCGCAATTATCATTATATCGGCATCAATTATTTTCTCTGAGCCTTCAATCTCATTTCTGCCGGTATCCAACATTACTGTTTTGACTGCTTTTAATTTCCCGTTCTTATCAGCAATTATTTCTTTTACTGTCGTCTGATAAACCCTCGGATCATTGCCAAATACTGCAATTGCTTCCTGCTGACCGTAATCTGTTTTCAGCACTCTTGGAAACTGCGGCCATGGGTTTGACTCCGTACGTTCCTTAGGAGGCATAGGCATCATCTCAAGCTGAATGACAGATTTACAACCGTGCCTAATAGCTGTGCCCACACAGTCGTTTCCTGTATCTCCTCCGCCTACAACAACAACATTCTTACCCTTAGGATCAATATACTTTTTATCTTTAAACCCTGAATCGAGGAGACTTTTTGTATTTAATTTAAGAAAATCCACCGCAAAGTAAACGCCATCTGTATTCCGGCCTTCAACTTTAAGGTCTCTTGGATTTCCGGCGCCGCAGCACAATACGACAGCGTCATAATCCTTAACAAGTTCAGCGGGCTTTTTATCTTTTCCCACATCCACTCCTGTTATGAATTCAATCCCCTCTTCTTTCATAATGTTCAGTTTGCGCTCTACAACCTTTTTATCCAGTTTCATATTTGGTATTCCATACATGAGCAGTCCACCGGCACGGTCATCTTTTTCATAAACCGTTACATTATGACCACGTCGATTAAGCTGATCAGCAACCGCCAATCCGGAAGGTCCCGAACCTATAACCGCAACCTTTTTGCCTGTTCTGACTTTAGGCGGGTTTGCTTTTATAAACCCTTCATTATAGGCATTTTCAATTATGGCAAGTTCGTTGTCTTTTACAGTCACCGAATCATCATTCATTCCGCATGTGCAAGCCGCCTCACAAAGGGCGGGACATACTCTGCCGGTAAACTCCGGAAAATTATTTGTTTTAAGCAGACGCGCCGCCGCTTGTCTCCAATTATTTCTGAATATTTCGTCATTCCACTCCGGAATAAGATTATGAAGCGGACAGCCCGTAGCCATTCCGCCAAGCATAATTCCCGACTGACAAAAAGGAACCCCGCAATTCATGCATCTCGCCCCTTGCTTCTTCCTGTCATCAAGTGAAAGAACATCATGAAATTCATTAAAATTTTTAATTCTTTCAAGAGGAGCAGTGCATTCGTTATCTAATCTTTTATAATCCAAAAATCCTGTTGGTTTTCCCATGATAATTATACCCCCTTTAACCTCTTGTAATCTTATAAAACGCTTCGATTTCAGCCTCGTCGCGATCCAATCCCCTGTTTTCAAAACTTGAGATTGCTCTAAGCATTCTGTTATAATCTTTAGGCATTATTTTTTTGAATTTAGCTGCATAATCATCAAAATTATCCAGCAGTTTTTTTGCATATGCTGATTTCGTAGCTTCAACGTGTTCCTTAATAAGCTCACGAAGCTCCTCAATATCATATTTTTCGGTAAGCTCCTCTATATCTACAAGTTCTTTATTGACTGTCTTGTATAAATCATGAGTTTCATCAAACACATAAGCAACTCCTCCGCTCATACCTGCCGCAAAGTTTTTGCCCGTTTTTCCAAGTACGGCAACAACTCCTCCGGTCATGTATTCACAGCCGTGATCGCCAACCCCTTCACATACAGCCGTCGCGCCCGAATTTCTGACACAGAAACGTTCACCGGCAACACCGCTTATAAAGGCTTTTCCGCTTGTCGCACCATAGAGTGCAACATTTCCGATGATAATATTTTCCTGCGACTCAAAGGTGCTCTTTTTCGGAGGATAAACAACAAGCTTTCCTCCTGAAAGACCTTTGCCGAAATAGTCGTTGCTGTCGCCTTCCAACTCAAGTGTAAGACCTTTAGGAATAAAAGCACCGAAAGACTGTCCGCCTCCTCCGTTACATTTAACAACAAAGGTATCATCATCAAGGGTATTCTTAAATTTCTTTGTGATCTCACTTCCTAAAATTGTGCCAAGGGTTCTGTCTGTACTTGAAGTTTCTATCTCTATTCTTTGCTTCTTTCCGTCTTTAAGAGCATTTGCAAACTTTTTAAGCAATATTTTCTCATCTACTGTTTCGCTTAGCTTAAAATCAAATAAATCTTCTCTGTCAAAATGATTTTTAACTTCCCCGAACTGCGGATGATATAATATTCTTGACATATCCACACTGGACGCCCTGGGGGTTGCCGATTTTTCGCGTACGCGAAGAAGGTCGCTTCTTCCCACAAGTTCATTTACTGTCTTCACGCCTAATTTAGACATGATTTCGCGCAATTCCTGCGCGATAAACTGCATAAAGTGGATTACATATTCAGGTTTGCCTTTGAAGCGTTTGCGCAGTTCAGGATTTTGCGTTGCAATACCAACGGGACATGTGTCAAGATTACATACCCTCATCATTACGCATCCCATCGTTACCAAAGGAGCAGTTGCAAAGCCGAATTCCTCCGCGCCGAGCATTGCCGCAATAGCAACGTCTCTTCCGCTCATAAGTTTACCGTCTGCTTCCACTATAACCCTTGAACGCAAATCGTTCTGAATAAGCGTCTGATGTGTCTCCGCAACGCCAAGTTCCCATGGAAGACCTGCATTATGAATAGAGCTTTTCGGGGCCGCACCCGTTCCGCCGTCGTAACCCGATATAAGAATTACTTCAGCTCCCGCTTTTGCAACACCTGCCGCAATCGTACCTACACCCGCTTCCGAAACAAGCTTTACAGAAATGCGCGCATCTTTATTTGAATTTTTAAGGTCATAAATAAGCTGTGCCAAATCTTCAATTGAGTATATGTCATGATGCGGAGGTGGAGATATAAGAGACACGCCCGGAGTTGAATATCTGGTTTTTGCGATCCATGGATATACCTTTTTACCCGGAAGATGTCCGCCTTCACCGGGTTTAGCACCCTGCGCCATCTTTATCTGAATTTCTTTTGCGCTTGTAAGATACTCGCTGGTTACGCCAAATCTGCCCGAAGCAACCTGCTTGATTGCGCTGCAACGGTCGGAATATAAACGCTCCGGCAACTCGCCGCCTTCACCAGAGTTGGATTTACCTCCTATAGCATTCATTGCTTTTGCCATACATTCATGGGCTTCACGGGAAATCGATCCGTATGACATAGCTCCTGTTTTGAATCGTTTCACAATACTGTCTACGCTTTCGACTTCATCTATCGGAATTTCCTGTGATTTGTCAAAGCAAAATTCCAGTAAACCACGGAGGGTATGAGGTCTTGTCTCATCGTCCACCATTTGTGTATATTCTTTAAATTTCCCGTAATCTCCCGTTCTCGTAGCTTCCTGCAAAGTTATAATTGTTTTCGGATCATACATATGGTCTTCTTTGTCTTCACCGCTGCGCAACTTATGCTCTCCGCTTGAATCAAGGGTTGTGTCAACACCCAATCCCAACGGATCGAAAGCATGTGAATGATCCCATTCGACGCCTTCGTTTATTTCCTCAAGACCAATTCCTTCAATACGGCTTACTGTATTGGTGAAATATTTGTCAATTACACTCTTCTTTATTCCTATTGCTTCAAAAATCTGTGCCGATTGATATGACTGCAATGTGGAAATACCCATTTTTGAAGCAATCTTAACAATGCCATGCAGTATTGCGTCGTTGTAATCGTTTATGGCAACATACTTATCCTTGTCAAGCATTTCGCGCTCAATAAGTTCTTCAATTGACTCCTGAGCAAGATATGGGTTTATTGCTCTTGCCCCATATCCCAGCAAAAGAGCAAAATGATGAATATCACGCGGTTCGGCGCTTTCAAGAATAATGGAGACCGCCGTTCTTTTCTTTGTTCTGATAAGGTATTGCTCTATAGCCGATACCGCAAGGAGGGATGGAACCGCAACATGGTTTTCATCTACTCCGCGGTCAGAAAGGATAATTACATTTGCTCCGTTTTTATACGCCTTATCACACTTTACAAACAAATGGTCAAGCGCTTTTTCAAGAGATGTATTTTTGTAATACAAAAGAGACACGGTTTCAACATTAAAACCGGGCATCTTCATATTTTTAATTTTTAACAAGTCAACACTTGTAAGTATCGGATTGTTAATTTGCAACACCTGGCAATTTTCGGGTTTTTCCGCAAGCAGGTTCCCGTCTGAGCCTATATAAACCGTCGTATTCGTTACAATTTCTTCCCGGATGGCGTCAATAGGGGGATTTGTTACCTGTGCAAATATTTGTTTGAAATAATTGAACAAAGGCTGATGTTTCTCCGAGAGAACAGCAAGAGGTACATCTATACCCATTGCCGCGATAGATTCCGCCCCATCCCGTGCCATAGGTAAAATAGCTGTTTTTATATCTTCGTAGCTGTATCCGAAAGCTTTATACAGCCTGTCGCGTTGCTCATAAGTATATGTTTCGACTTTTTTATTGGGTATTTTAACATCAGACAGCTTCACCATGTATCTATCCAGCCACTCACCGTAAGGATTTCTCTTTGCGTAGCCCTCTTTAAGCTCACTGTCGTCTATTACCTTGCCTATTTTCGTGTCCACAAGAAGCATTTTACCCGGTTCAAGCCTTGCTTTTTTCACAATATTTTCCGGTTCAAACTCAAGAACGCCAACTTCCGAAGAAAGCACCAGATAATCATCTTTTGTTATATAGTACCTTGACGGGCGAAGTCCGTTTCTGTCAAGAGTAGCGCCTACAATTTCGCCGTCGGAGTACAGAATTGACGCTGGGCCGTCCCACGGTTCCATCATAGTTGCATAATATTTATATAAATCCTTCTTTTCCCGGCTCATATTGTTAATATTTGCCCATGGTTCAGGAATTGTAATCATCATTGCAAGCGGCAGTTCCATACCGCTCATAACAAGGAATTCGATCGTGTTGTCAAGCATTGCGGAATCAGAGCCCGTCGCATTTATTACAGGAAGAATTTTATCCATATCCTGTGCCAAAGGGTCGGCATACATAGTTTCTTCACGAGCAAGCATTCTGTCTGAATTGCCTCTAATTGTGTTAATCTCCCCGTTGTGTAAAATAAAACGGTTCGGATGCGCCCTTTCCCAACTTGGATTTGTATTTGTCGAAAATCTTGAATGTACCATGGCGATAGCCGACATATAATCTTCGCTCTGTAAATCAAGATAAAAATTTCTAAGCTGATGCACAAGAAACATACCCTTATACACAATTGTTCTGCTTGAAAGAGAAGCGACATATGTGTTATCGTTGCTTTGCTCAAACACTCGTCTTACAACATAAAGCTTCCTGTCAAAAGCAAGACCTTTTGAAATATTTTTAGGTCTTTTTATAAAACCCTGACATATATAAGGCATACAGTCTTTGGCCTTTTTACCCAAAATATCAGGATTGACGGGAACATCTCTCCATGCTATAAATTCAAGTCCCTCTTTATCGGCAATTATTTCAAGCATTTTTTTTGCCTGATTGCGCGCAAGCGTATCCTGCGGAAAGAAAAACATACCTACACCATAATCTCTTTCTTCGCCCAGTTCAAAAACTGTATGTTTTTTAAAGAAATTGTGAGATATTTGCATCATTATGCCTACGCCGTCACCAGTCTCCCCGGCGGCGTCTTTGCCGGCTCTGTGCTCAAGACGCTCAACAATTTTAAGGGCGTCGTCAACCACTTTATAGCTTTTTTCGCCTTTTATGCTGACTACAGCACCTATGCCGCAAGCGTCATGCTCAAAATTTTTTTCGTACAGACCTCTTTGATTTACTTCCATATAATTCGCCATTCCTTTCGCAAACTCGGGAAATTGCGCCGATTTTCTGCTTCACTGAAAACCGGCGCAATTTACACGCAAAAGATTTATCTTTTACGTTAGCACCTCTTTTGTTATTGTTTAAATATGACCACATCGCAAAGCAACCGATAAATTTTATATAAATATTTTAAGCGTTTACTTAGGGTGTGTTTAAAAAATCATTATTTTCGTCTATTTGTCGGATATTCTTATTAAATCGCCATAAAATTTTTATAATTTTGTGATAGTTTTAACCATTTAACATAATACCGTTAATATTCTGCCTTTTAAATAAGCAGACGAATAAAGGGCACTTTGATACTTGGATATGCTTCAAAGCGCCTTAATTCTTGAATTATTTGTTTTTTACCTTACTCCAAACAACAGATCTGCGTATGTCGGATAAGGCCAAGCTTTTCTGTCCGTGACAGTTTCAATCTGATCCGCAATTATTCTTAATTCATTCATTGCCTCAAATACAGTGCATCTGTAATAATCAGCCGTTTTCTGAGCAGTTTCTATATCAGACACTTTTGTAAGGGCATCTTCAAGAGCTTTTGTTTTTGTATACATAAGACCGTTAAGAGCCGATACCTTTTCTATGAGTTTTTCTTCATAAGTACAATCAACCCCGGAAACTGCGCCCTTCTTGGCAATAACAGTCTCGCTAAGCTTCTGTACAAAGGCAGAAACCGCGGGAAGAATATCCTTATTCGCCATATCTATCATTGTAAGTGCTTCAATATTAATTATCTTAGAATAATTTTCAAGCATAATTTCATATCTTGACTTAATTTCTGTTTCCGTATAAACCTTATGCTCTGTAAACAATTTAATATTTTTTTCTTTAATCATGTAGGGAAGGCAGTCTGGAGTTGTCTTAAGATTAAGAAGACCTCTCTTTTCTGCTTCTTTGAGCCACACGTCGTCATAGCCGTTACCGTTAAAAATAATTCTCTTATGTTCAGATATTGTTCTTTTTATAAGAGTATGCAGCGCCGTGTTGAAATCCTCTGCGTTTTCAAGCTCGTCAGCAAACTGCTTAAGAGACTCTGCAACCGCTGTATTAAGTACGACGTTAGGATCGGAAACAGAAGCCATTGACCCCAGCATTCTAAACTCAAACTTATTGCCGGTAAAAGCAAAAGGACTCGTTCTGTTTCTGTCTGTTGTATCTTTTGCAAAACGCGGAAGAACGTGAACACCGACTTTAAGTATAGTCTTTTCTTTTGCGTCATATGCCATACCTTTGTCAATTGACTCAAGAATGGCGCTAAGTTCCTCACCAAGGAAAATTGACACAACAGCGGGAGGCGCTTCATTTGCACCAAGTCTGTGGTCATTTCCCGCAGATGCTACGGAAATACGAAGTAAATCCTGATAGTCATCAACAGCCTTGATTACCGCACAGATAAATGTAAGAAACTGTGCATTCTCATGGGGAGTGTCGCCGGGTTCAAGAAGATTTGAGCCTTCATTAGTCGAAATAGACCAGTTATTATGCTTACCGCTACCGTTAACTCCGGCAAAAGGCTTTTCATGAAGCAGACAAACCATACCGTGTTTCTTTGCTATTCTTTGCATAAGTTCCATTGTCAGCTGATTATGATCTGTTGCAATGTTAGTTGTTGAAAAAATGGGTGCCAACTCATGTTGAGCGGGAGCAACCTCATTATGTTCAGTCTTAGCGAGAATACCAAGTTTCCACAGTTCTTCGTTTAACTCTCCCATAAACTCGGAAACCTTTGTTTTTATTGTACCAAAGTAATGATCTTCAAGTTCCTGTCCTTTAGGAGGCATCGCGCCATACAATGTTCTTCCCGTAAACAAAAGATCAGGACGCTTATCAAACATTTCTTTGTCAACCAAAAAATATTCCTGTTCAGGACCTACTGTTGTTTTAACAGATGTTATCGTCTCATTTCCAAACAGCTTAAGCACTCTTACCGCTTGTTTGTTGATTGCTTCCATAGAACGAAGGAGAGGAGTTTTTTTATCAAGCGCTTCGCCGCCGTATGAACAGAATGCTGTTGGAATGCAAAGTGTATTATTTTTTATAAAAGCATACGATGTAGGATCCCACGCCGTATAACCTCTTGCTTCAAATGTTGCACGAAGACCACCGGAAGGAAAACTTGAAGCATCGGGTTCACCCTGAACAAGTTCTTTACCCGAAAACTCCATAATAATATTACCGTCATTAAGAGGGGAAATAAAACTGTCATGCTTTTCGGCTGTAATACCTGTCATTGGCTGAAACCAGTGAGTAAAGTGCGTGGCTCCGTTTTCAACGGCCCAATCCTTCATTGAATTAGCCACAATATTTGCAACGCTGATATCAAGTCTTTTACCATCTTTAATCGTCTTTTGCATCGCTTTGTAGGTGTCTTTCGGAAGGCGCTGCTTCATTAAACAATCATTAAACACTTTACTGCCAAAGATTTCCGATACATTAGTCATAAATATCTCTCCTTTTAATTAAGTTATATAAAAATAATAAAAAGGCTAGGATTCCACAGAAAACACACTTTCCGCGGCTCCCTTGCCTTCGTTGTTATTATTATAGCATTTTTTTTTAAAATTGTCAATACCTTTTAGAAAAAAAATTTTTTCATTTTGAAAGTATTGACAAAGGTTTTTGTCAATGTTATAATATTATATAGTAAAAATAGTGGATAATACTGTTTATTTACTTCTTAGAATGAATACTTTTGGTTTCAAAATTTCAAAATTCACATAAAGGGGTGAGCATATTGTCAGAAAAAACATATAATAAATATGAAGTAATGGAATTTGCGGATATGGAAGACGTAAAATTTATACGTCTTGCTTTCTGTGATCTGTTTGGAAACCAAAAAAACATCTCCATTATGCCGGAAGAGCTTGAACGTGCCTTTGACTATGGCATTTCGTTTGACGCCTCGGCTATAAAAGGGTTTGAAGCCGAAGTCAAATCAGATTTGTTTTTGCATCCCGATCCTTCAACCCTTACAATTTTACCGTGGCGTCCTTCAAACGGCAGGGTTGTTCGTATGTTCTGTGATATTAAGTATCCAAACGGAACGCCATTTGAAAAAGATACTCGCTATATTCTGAAAAAGGCGGTTTCCGCCGCAACGGAAAAAGGCATAGCCTGCAACATAGGAGCAGAGGCAGAATTTTATTTATTTAAGCTTGATGAAGATGGTAACCCTACAAACGAGCCCTTCGACAACGCCGAATACATGGATATAGCTCCTGAAGATAAGGCTGAAAACATAAGACGTGAAATTTGCCTTTCCCTTGAAAGTATGGGAATTATACCTGAGACATCACATCACGAAGAAGGTCCCGGGCAAAATGAAATAGATTTCCGGTACAGCGATCCTCTTGTTTCCGCGGATAATGATATTACTTTTAAATCCGTAGTAAAAACCATTGCAATGAGAAACGGTGCCTGGGCAAGTTTTTCTCCCAAACCTCTCAGCGATTGCAGCGGAAACGGTATGCATATAAATATTTCATTTGGAAAAGACGGATACAACGAAAATATTCTTGCCGGTATTATGGCTCATATTAAAGAGATTACCGCATTTCTTAATCCTACGGTTGAGTCATATAAGCGTCTCGGCGAAAAGAAAGCTCCAAAGTATATCAGCTGGTCTTATGAAAACCGTTCACAGCTTATACGTATTCCCGCTCCGGGTTCAAACGATTACAAGCGTTTAGAGCTTCGTTCCCCCGATCCTATGACTAATCCATACCTTGCTTACACTTTGCTTATTTATTCGGCACTTGACGGGATTGAAAATAATTTAAAGGCTCCCGAAGCGTGCAATATTAATCTTTATAATGCGGATATTTCAGATACTTCCACGTATGATAAACTTCCGGATTCACTTAGCGAGGCTCTTAAAATTTCGGCAAGCAGTGAATTTATAAATAAAATAGGCTTTAGTGAAATTTGTGAAATTTATAAAAAATATTTAGATTAACGGCGGAAGGTGTTAAAATGCATACCGAAAGAAAGTCACAAAGTGTTCTTGTGGTTTCGTCGTCAAAGAAAAGTTATGAAATCTTTAATGAAATGCTTTCTTTGGGAAGTTTTTCGGAAATTTCGGCCGTTACTAACTGTGTAGAAGCCAAACGTATCCTTTGTGACAGAAATTACGACATTATTATTATAAATTCTCCCCTTCAGGATGATTTCGGTCTTGAACTCGCAATAGAGGCGTCCGAAGATTCGGCGGCAGGGGTAATGCTACTGGTGAAAGGCGATTGCTATGAGCAGGTTTCATATGAGGCTGAAGCCCACGGTATATTTACCATATCGAAACCCACAAACAAACAAATAATTTATGAAGCTTTAAAACTGCTCATTGCAACAAATATGCGCCTTCGCAAGTATGAAAAAAAGACAGCTTCCTTAAGTGCGAAAATGGATGAAATACGCATTGTAAACCACGCAAAATGGGTGCTTATAAAAAAACTCGGTCTTTCGGAGGAGGACGCTCACCGCGCAATAGAAAAGCAGGCAATGGATACGCGCCAGTCAAAAAGAGAGATTGCTGAAACAATAATAAGAACCTACGAAAACTAATTTTAAAAGGAGAAAAAAATGAAAAACAAACCAATTTACAGAATGGTGCTTTCTGCACTCTTTGCAGCCATAATATGTGTTGCTACCTTTATACATATGCCGACCCCCGGCGGCGGTTACATTCACCCTGGTGACTGTTTTATATTGCTTGCAGCATGGAGTGTAGGTCCGCTTTACGGCGCAGTTGCCGCAGGAATAGGTTCTGCTATGACCGATCTTCTCATGGGCTATTCGGTGTATGCTCCTGCAACGCTTATTATTAAAGCACTTATGGCTGTAATAGCCGCGCTTTCCATGAGATTGTTAAAAAAGAAAATAGGAATATATCCGGCTGCTTTTATAGGTTCTGTTTTAGCTGAACTTTTTATGGTGCTGGGCTATTTTTGTTATGAGTTTATCCTGCTCAGAAGTAGCGCACTTGCTTCCGTTCCCTCAAACTTTGTTCAGGCAGCCGGTGGAGTTATCCTTTCACTTATTCTGCTTGTTATTATTCTAAAAAACAGAATCCTCAGAGCCTATTTATCGGAGGTAGCGTAATGGGGTTGCAATTCACAAAAATGCATGGTATTGGGAACGATTACATATATTTTGACTGCACTAAAGAAAATCCGATCGTGGACCCTAACAGACTTTCCATTAAGCTTTCTCAATATCATTTTGGCGTGGGTGCTGACGGTATCGTTATGATACTGCCCTCTGATGTCGCCGATTTTAAAATGCGCATGTTTAACGCAGACGGAAGCGAAGGCAAAATGTGCGGCAATGCAACCCGCTGTATAGGAAAATTTGTATATGATCGCGGACTTACGGATAAGACCCAGCTTACACTTGAAACCTTGAGTGGTATAAAACACCTCACTCTTACCTTAAACAATGAGAAGGTTTCCTGTGTTTCCGTCGACATGGGTATTCCTGAATTTGAATCCAGGAAAATACCCGTGCTTTCAGATACGGAAGAATTTATCGCAAAAGAAATTACGGTACTCGGCAAAACAAGCGAGGCAACTTGCGTTTCTATGGGAAATCCGCATTGCGTAATATTTACAACCGCAGTTGATGAGCTTCCTCTTGAAAAGATTGGTCCGTCATACGAAAACAATGAAATTTTCCCCGAAAGAGTGAATACGGAATTTGTTGAAATAATTGATAATAAAACATTGAAAATGCGTGTGTGGGAACGTGGAAGCGGAGAAACTTTCGCTTGCGGTACCGGTGCATGTGCGGTTGTCGCCGCCGCCGTAAGAAGTGGAATATCTCCGCGCGGCAAGAATATTACTGTACTACTCCGCGGCGGTAATCTCACAATACAATACAGACATGACAATCATATTATCATGACAGGCTCTGCAAATTTCGTTTATGACGGAAATTTATTAATGGAGGATTAATACATATGTTATCTATTAACAAAAACTACCTTAACATAAAAGAAAGCTATCTTTTTTCCGACATTGCGGCTAAGGTTGCCGCCTTTACAAAGGCTCACCCCGAAAAGAAAATTATCAAAATGGGTATTGGTGATGTGACACGCCCCCTTTGTGAATCGGTAATCAAAGAAATGACATACGCTGTTAATGAAATGGGAAAGGCAGAAACTTTTCACGGATACGGTCCGGAGCAGGGATACGGATTTATCAAAGACTCCGTTCAGGGATATTATGCTGAAAACGGCGTAAATCTGGAAAACAACGAAATCTTTATCTCGGACGGCGCAAAAAGCGACCTCGGAAATATACTTGATTTGTTTAGCAATGATAATACCGTACTTATTCCCGACCCGGTTTACCCTGTTTACGTTGATACAAATATTATGGATGGCAGAAAAATAATATTTGCCGATTCAAATGAGGCAAACGGTTTTCTTCCGCTACCTGATACAAATATACAGGCGGACATAATTTACATATGCTCTCCGAACAATCCAACGGGTGCCGTATATGACAGAGAGCAGTTAAAACTTTGGGTTGATTATGCAAACAAAAACGGCAGCATAATACTTTTTGATGCCGCTTATGAAGCATTTATAGGAGATGACCATCCGCGCAGTATTTACGAAATTGAAGGGGCTAAAACATGCGCGATTGAATTTTGCTCATTATCAAAAACCGCAGGGTTTACCGGCACACGCATGGGGTATACTGTAGTTCCCCATCTTCTTAAATTTGACAATGTTGAGTTAAACAAACTTTGGCTTCGCCGCCAAACCACAAAGTTCAATGGGGTTTCTTATGTTGTGCAAAAAGCCGCTCTCGGCGCATTTACTCCGGAGGGCAAAAGTCAAATCAGAGAAAATATTGCTTATTATAAAGAAAATGCAAAAATTATTACCGATACAATGGACGAACTGAATATATGGTATACCGGGGGTAAAAATTCGCCGTATGTTTGGCTGAAGTGCCCCAATAACATGGAATCATGGGAGTTTTTTGATTATCTTTTAGCAAAAACAGGTGTTGTCGGCACTCCTGGAGCAGGGTTTGGAAACAACGGAAAGTATTTTTTCCGCTTGACAGCTTTTTCAACTAAAGAAAACACTATTGAAGCAATGAAAAAGTTTAAAGAACTGTTTGCATAACATATAAAAAGCAATCGAAACATTTCAGCGGTAACTCAATTAAACCACCGCCGCCTTGAAGGTCGGTGGTGGTTTAGTTTATGCAAAACTTCTTAGATAGAAAAATGTTTTCGAAGACTATTTTCTTATATAAAAAACGGAGCAAAGCTATTTTTGCTCACAGATGGTTTAATTAAATATAATAGGCGGATGCACAGAATTATATCATAAATCTCCTCCAACATAATAATATTAAATATAAAATAATGTAAGAAGGTGATTACGAAAATGAATTTGTTTTTAATTTTTGCATTTTTATTTTTTATAGGTAGCACATTAGGTTGGTTTATTGAGCTTGTTTTCAGGCGTTTTTTTTCAAACGCAAAACTTGAACACAAATGGGTAAATCCTGGGTTTCTTGCAGGTCCTTACTTGCCGATTTATGGATTTGGTCTATGCACCTTGTATATTCTTGCGGGAATTGAGAAATATTCCGTATTTTCAAGCAATATCATAAACAAAATTATACTTTTTGCAATTATGGCAATATGTATGACCGCTATTGAATATATTGCGGGCATCATATTTATAAAAGGAATGAATGTAAAATTATGGGATTATTCCAATGAATGGTGCAATATTCAAGGTATTATATGCCCTCTTTTTTCTTTTTTTTGGGCAGTCTTAGGCGCGCTTTATTATTTTCTTGTTCACCCTCATATTCTTACTGCTCTTAGATGGCTTTCCGAAAATTTGGCTTTTTCTTTTGTAGTAGGCTTTTTCTTTGGAATATTTACCATAGATCTTTGTTACTCTGCGAATATCCTTGTTAAGATCAAAAAATTTGCAAAAGACAACAAAATTATTATTATCTACGAAGAACTTAAACAACATATTCGTGGAAGCCGCGAAAAACATCGTGAAAAAACAAGATTTGTTCTTACTATGCGTTCAGAGACGCCTCTTACTGAACACCTAAAGTTATATTATAAAAAACAGCTTGAACTTGCAGAAAAAATCAAATCTGAAATAAACAAAAAGTTTTCTTAACGCTATTTTTAAACAGGTTTTATATAAAACACACCGCCGGATTAATTATACAAATCAAACCGGCGGTGTGTTTTTATTGTGTGATATTTTAATTATTTTAATATTTTCAAAACTATATGGGACACCATTGCTATGCGATCCATCGCCATGCAATACCATTGCTATGTGATACCATCGCTATGTGATACCATCGCTATGGGATCAACCAAATATTTCGTTAGGTTCAATTGGTTTTACACCGTTTTCTTCAAGCACCTGCGCCGTTTTTGCAATATCTTTTGTTTTAACAACCAAAAGAGCATCGTCATTATTCTTCTGTGTGAAGGCATACATATAAATTACCGATAAGCCTCCCCGCTGAATAATATCAAGCATCTTCGCAAGTCCTCCCGGCTTATCTTCAATCGGAACCGCAAGAACATCTGTACATTTTACTATAACACCGGTTTCTGAAAGTACATCTATTGCTTTTTTATGATCATCCACAATAAGGCGCATTACGCCGTAATCTTCCGTTTCCGCAATAGAAAGCGCGCTTATATTGATACCGTTTTCTCCCAGAGTTTCAATAATTGAATATGCCCTACCGCATTTATTTTCTACAAATACGGAAACTTGCTTAACTGCCATTATTTCCCCTCCGCTTTCTTTACAAGATTTCTTGTGTCAATGACACGTTTTGCTTTTCCCTCGCTGCGTACAATCGATTTTGGGTTTACCAAATGGACTTTTGCCGAAATTCCAAGAACACTTCTGACTTTTTCACAAATTTTACGTTCGAGCTTTTCAACTTCACTTATTTCATCATTAAAGAAACTCGAACTCATTTCAACATTTATATCAAATGTGTCAGTATTATTTTCTCTGCCCACAACTATCTGATAATTAGGAGTGATTTCCTTTCCGCTCATACTCAGAAGAACTTCCTCAATCTGTGACGGAAATACATTTACGCCGCGTATAATAAGCATATCGTCCGACCTACCCTGCGGCTTATTCATACGGACATGTGTCCTGCCGCATTTGCAAGGCTCATAATTAAGGGAACAAACATCGCGCGTTCTGTAACGTATTATAGGAAAGCCCTCTTTTGTAATAGTAGTAAATACGAGTTCCCCCGACTCACCTTCAGGCAAAACCTCGCCTGTATCAGGGTCAATTATTTCCGGAATAAACACATCCTCACAGATATGCATTCCGCACTGATACTCACACTCATACGAAACACCAGGACCCATTATTTCCGAAAGTCCGTAAATGTCATACGCCTTAATTCCAAGTTTATCTTCAATGGCTCTACGCATATCCTCTGTCCACGGCTCTGCTCCGAATATACCCGCTTTAAGTTTCAGCTTATCGCGAAGCCCCATCTCCGCCGCCGCTTCTCCCAAATATAGGGCATATGAAGGTGTGCAGCAAAGTATTGTAGCTCCGAAATCAACCATAGTATTAATCTGTCTTTCCGTATTTCCTGAGGATATAGGAATTATGGTCGCACCTATTTTCTCTGCGCCGCCGTGCAGACCGAATCCTCCGGTAAACAAACCGTACCCATACGATATCTGAACAAAATCCTCCTGCGTTCCGCCTATTGCGGCAAGCAGTCGGGCAACACAGTCTGCCCACATATCAAGGTCATTTTTTGTATATCCGACAACAATCTGTTTTCCCGTCGTACCCGATGAGGCGTGCACACGGATAATATTTTCCATAGGTTCGGCAAATAAGCCGTACGGATAATAATCCCTCAAGTCCTGTTTGTACGAAAAGGGAAGCTTTGATAAATCTTCCACTCCATGAATATCAGATGGTTTAAGTCCCTTTTCATCCATTCTTTTACGGAAGCATTCTACTCTCTCGTACATTCTTGCCACCTGTTTTACAAGCCGTTCACTTTGAAGCTTTCTAAGCTCCTCACGGGGCATACACTCAATATTTTCCTGATGATACATCTTTATTCTCCTTTATACCCATATTCAAAAGCTTTCAGGTTTATATCAAGGAACTTCTCCGGAACGGACTCTTTTATTACTTTTATCCAATTTTCATAAGAAATATCCGTACTTTTTGCAAGTACCCCTATGAGAACGACATTCACCGCTTTGATATTACCTGCTTTTGCCGCCATACCGAGAGCGTCAATTGCAAAAAGGTCCACTTTTTCAGCAATTTTCGACTCAATATCTTTCGGATATTCAGCCGCACCCGTTATTACGGGCATTGGATTTATATTCTGTGTATTTGCTATCATCTTACCGCCTTTTTTCAAAAACGGCATTGCCCTGTATGCTTCCAGCATTTCAAAAGCAAGAATTATATCCGCCTCTCCTTTTCCAATAATCGGAGAATACACCTTATCCGAATATTTGACATAGGTAACAACACTGCCGCCCCTTTGGCTCATTCCGTGCACTTCCGAAACCTTCACGTCAAATCCTTCATTTATAACAGCGTTGCCAAGTATCCGGCTTGCAAGAAGCGTTCCCTGTCCGCCTACTCCCACTATCATTATATTCATTTTCTCAAGCCTCCTTAGTTATTGCCCCAAACGGACAAACGTTAAGACAAAGACCACATCCATTACACTGTGTAATATCGATTTTCACTTGGCTTCCGTCAAATGAAATTGCCGGACAGCCAAGCTTCAAGCACTTCTTACACTTTTTGCAACTGTCGCCTATAGTACAATGCCCACTATATTTAACCGACTTCAAAAGCGCACAGGGTCTCTGTGCAATAATTACGGAAGGCTCTTCCCTTTCAACCTCTTCCTTTACGATTTTTTCAAACTTATCGACGTCAAAGGGGTCAGCAATTACAACATGTTCAATACCAACCGCTTTGCATAAGGCAAAAAGGTCTACCTGCTTTGTGTCTTCACCGCGAATTGTTTTTCCGGTGGTGGGATTATTCTGATGACCTGTCATGCCTGTAATTGAATTGTCCAAAATGATTACGGTGTTATTACCTTTATTATATACAATATCAATAAGTCCCGTTACGCCAGAATGCATGAAGGTCGAATCTCCGATAACGGAAACCAGCTTCTTGTTAAACTCCTTACCTCTTGCCTTAGCAAGACCAAGAGCAGCGCTTACCGACGCGCCCATGCAAATGGTCGTGTCAATTGAAGCAAGTGGAGGCAGTGCGCCTAAAGTATAGCATCCTATATCCCCCGAAACTACAAGCCCAAGCTTTTTAAGCACATAAAAAGTCCCTCTGTGCGGACATCCGGCACACATAATCGGAGGTCTGGCGGGAATTTCCTCCTCAAGTTCGGCGCATGGTGGCATTTCTTCTCCAAGCACGGCTTTTCTTATCATTGTAGGATTATATTCTCCAAGCAGTGTAAAACATTCCTTACCCTTTACTTTCGCGCCTATTGATTTGCAGTGATGCTCAATTATAGGATCAAGTTCCTCTATAACATAAACCTCGTCCATTTGTGAGCAGAAATCAAGTATCAACTTTTCAGGCATGGGGTATATCATTCCTAATTTAAGATAACTTACTTTATCACCCAGCGCTTCTTTTGCGTACATATAGGATATTCCTGCCGTTATAACGCCTATTTTTTTTGAGTTCATTTCAACCTTATTAAGGTCTGTAACCTCGGCGAACTCGCACAGTTTTGCCATTCTTTCCTCTACAACAACATGGCGCTTTATAGCGTTGCCCGGCATCATAACATATTTGCCCGGATTTTTTTCGTAATCTTTAAGTTTATCATTTTCCCGTTTTCCTATTTCCACAAGGCTCTGAGAATGCGAAACCCTTGTGGAAAGCCTTAAAAACATAGGGGTATCAAA
Organism: Bacillota bacterium; assembly: GCA_030705675.1. GTDB lineage: Bacteria > Bacillota > Clostridia > RUG12999 > RUG12999 > RUG12999. Next base: position 492 of record JAUZPZ010000010.1, on the reverse strand, counting down.
TTTCTCGCTCATGTCAAATGCAATCTTTATAAATTCCTTGCATTCCGCCGAATCGGACGGTTCAAGCATTGCTATTTTGGCAGCGGCGGCATAATGCCTCGAATCCTGCTCGTTTTGAGAAGAATGCATTCCAGGATCATCCGCAACGCAAAATACAAGTCCTCCGTTTACGCCTGTATAGCTTACCGTAAACACCGGGTCCGCCATTACATTAAGACCCACATGCTTCATGCAGGACATTGCTCTTGCGCCGCCTATCGACGCGCCTATTGCAACCTCCGCGGCAACCTTTTCGTTCGGAGACCACTCCGCATATATCTCGTCATATTTCACAATATTTTCGGTAATTTCTGTACTCGGCGTTCCGGGATATGAAGCCACAACTCTTACGCCCGCTTCATAAGCTCCTTGTGCAACGGCAGCATTACCAATCATAAGTTTCTTCATAGTTAAATCTCCTTTCCATAATTATTCCTTAATATCCATTTCATT
>JAUZPZ010000001.1 GCA_030705675.1 Bacillota bacterium | reverse complement strand
GCATTCGGCGGAATTAAAGCAATGCTGAAAAAATATCCGTCCATATCTGTGGTAATTGATCTTCACCGCGACGCCATAAACTCCAATTCGGGGGAAAAAATAAAACTCACGGGTGATGTAAATGGAGAGAAGGCAGCCCAGATAATGCTTGTAGTGGGTACTGACGAATGCGGATTTTCCCACCCACACTGGCGTGACAACCTGAAATTTGCAACCATGCTGCAAAGCAATTTAATTGAGTGCAGTCCGTCTCTTGCGAGACCTATAGACCTGCGTACATCAAGATTTAACCAGCAGTTTACACGCGGCTCTCTGATAGTTGAGGTGGGAACAAACGGAAATACTCTCGACGAAGCGCTTGTTTCCGCAAAATATCTTGCGAACGCGCTTAACGCCACTATTAAAGAAATAAAGAAGGGATGACTTATAAAACTGTTGCCATTTAGAATTAAGATAATTTTCTGGATAAAAAAATTTGACCGTTTCCTCAAAAAATAAATATAATATTTTTAAGAGGACAGGTGGCTATAGTAAATTTAGCCGCCTGTCCTCTTAAAATATGGTTTTATTCTCTGCTTTTAAGTTGTGATTTCCACCGTACCCGTACTTTCATTCCAGAAAACCGCGGCCTATTCTAAGGTAGTACTAAAAGATGGTTTTGGGAAGTCAAAACAAGATGTCAACAAAAAAAGTACAATTTATGCCTTTTAATCAAACAAAACTTCTCTCTTATCCTCCCTTATTTAAACTCACCAAAGACTTTTTCGCGGCATAATATATGGTATGGATAAATTGAAAAGGAGATATTTTCCATGCTTAATAAAATTGCTTTTATAGGCGGAGATTTACGCATGCCTGAAGCGGCGCGTTTTACCCGCGAGAAGTGCGCTTCGCTTTCCGTTTACGGATTTGACAGTTACGAATACTGTTATGAGTGTTTCGGTATAACCGAGGAAAAGTCTCTTGAGATGGCCGTTTCTGGTGCTGAGGCAATTGTTTTCGGATTACCTTCCTCATATGACGGAATAAATATTTACGCTCCATATTCATCACATGAAATTTCTATTTCATCAGTAATTTCCGCTGCTTTTCCATCAACTTTTATATTCGGAGGAAAAATCAGCAAGGAAATAATAGAGGCTGCCGATCGAAAAAACATTACATGTTATGACTATTTTCAGCGTGAAGAGCTTACAATAAAAAACGCCTTGATTACCGCCGAAGGCGCTTTGCAAACTGCTATGTCCGAAACCCCCTTCACTATTCACAATAGCCGCTGTCTTGTTATAGGCTATGGCAGAATAGGAAAACTTCTCGCAAAAATGCTTAAAAATCTTGGCGCAAAAGTTACATGCAGTGCCCGTAAGCCATCTGATTTGGCATTAATTGAATGCGCCGATATCAACTCTATCGAAACATCTGACATAATACGCAACATTTCCGAATACAACATAATTTTTAATACCGTTCCTTTCAGGCTTCTTACCGAAGAAATATTATCTTTTGTACACTCAGATACCCTTATAATAGACCTTGCTTCAAAACCGGGTGGTTTAGACTTTGAGTGCGCCAGAAGGCTTGGCCTTAAAGTCATATGGGCAACGGCTCTTCCGGGCAAGGTTGCGCCCGAAACCTCAGGTAAAATAATTTCCGATACGGTGTTTAACATGATTCGTGAACTTGACAGGGAGGTGACAGTATGACCGATTTAAGCGGAGTCCGTGTCGGGTTTGCACTCACAGGTTCCTTTTGTACCTTATCAAAAACTCTTGAAGCCCTAAAAGCAGTTGTTGAATGCGGTGCGGATGTAACACCTATAATGAGTGAAATTACCGCATCCACCGATACACGATTTGGCACGGCGGAATATTTTCAAAGTGAAGTAAAAAAAATAACAGGTAAGGAGGTAATAATTTCCTCTATACGTGAAGCCGAGCCAATAGGACCAAAAAAACTTCTTGATATTCTTGTTATTGCTCCATGTACCGGCAATACGCTCACAAAACTGGCTCTTGGAATAACCGACAGCTGCGTAACCATGGCGGCAAAAGCCCATTTACGCAACGGAAGGCCTGTTGTTATAGGAGTTTCCTCGAATGACGGTTTAAGCAATACTTCAAAAAATTTAGGACTTTTAATGAACAGTAAAAATATGTATATTGTTCCTTACCGTCAAGATGATTATGAAAAAAAACCGACTTCTCTGGTTTCCCGTATGGAGCTTATACCGGATACAATAGTTTCCGCACAACAAGGAGTACAAATTCAGCCGCTGCTTATAGTTTAAATAGATAACAGTCGCCATAACCGGCGGCTGTTTTTTTAGCGGTTTATATTGATTATCAAAAGAGCTTACACGCTATAAGAAGAAACATCATACCTATTTCCTACGTCTTTATCTTTGCATAAAGTTTTTTTCAATTTCAATATATCTTAAAGTAATAACTGGATTTGAGAAAATTTGTCAATGGACATCTTAAATATTTTGTGGTATACTCATTATATGACATTAATCGACAAACTAAAAATTGTAAGATGGATTTAAATATCTATTGCAAATAGATTGAGGTGAGATAGTATGGGAAAATGGTCGAATATATTTTGGAATCAAGAAAAAACCTATATGCAGCTTGCATCTAACAACCGCAAGTCCATTGAAGAGTATAATCAAAAGATGATATTAATACTGACACTAATGGGAGGGTTGCTGATGTTGCTGCCGTTGTTGGCAGTACTCTTCAGTAACACTAATAAAAACGTTGTCCCCGCCTATTTGTTGGCATTCGTGATCTATTTTGCTGTGTTTTTTCTATTTAAGCTACCAGTTATGAAAAAGTACACTATTTGTGCGCTGTATATCTGCTTTTCTATATTCTTTCTGTTGGCTATCTTTCTCAGCGTAATTCACTCGCCTAATATGCGGGCGACAATTCTGCTGGGCGTGTTCTGCATTATGCCTCTCGGTTTTATCGACCGTCCTGTCCGTATGAACCTGTTTGTTACCTTTTGGTTTGCGGTGCATACGATTTTGGCATTTTACCTGAAACCACAGTATGTACTCGACGATACAATCAATTGCTTGTGTTTTGCTATTTGGGGGTGCTTCTTCGGCAATATGATGATACGGGTTCGTTTAGAAAGTTATGAGGCAGACCGCCTGCTGATTATTGAAAAAGAGACTGATGTGCTGACAGGTCTATACAACCGCCGCAAGCTGTTTGAAACTCTGGCGGCCCTGGAAACAACGGACGCAGAAAAGCCCTCTGGAATTTTAATATTGGATATTGATCAGTTCAAGGATTTTAATGACAACTACGGTCACACCGCCGGTGACAGATGTCTGAATCGTCTGGGCGAAACACTAACAAAATTCACGCAGGGTTTTCGGCTACACTTCTATCGCTATGGCGGTGAAGAATTTGTGGCACTGGCCTATGGATACAGTGAAAAGGAAATTTTTTTCGTTTCAGAAAGCCTGCGGATTGCCGTACAAAGCACAGATATGGATGGGCGTTGCATCACCGTCAGTATTGGTGCTACCTACTGTGGCGGAGAGCAGGCTCTAAACTATGAAAAGGTAATCGTCCGAGCGGATGAAGCTGTCTATGCCGCTAAGCGTGCAGGGCGGAACAAAGTGTGTATGGAGAAAAATGCCATGTAGGGAAAATAAGTCTTTTAGCGAACGATTATTAAGTGAACAAATTTCAATTTGCTGAATTGATTATAATACAAATATTAAGACGTCTACTTTTGATATAATCCCCCTAGCGTAGACACTTGAAATAATAAAAATTTCAAGAGATACTTTAGGGGGATTATATCACTTCGGTACTCGTCTTTTTTTGTGCCCTTTGGGAGGTAGCAGGATATCGACACGGCGAAGATGACGAGTGATATAAAAGATGTGAAGGTCGCCGAAATAGATACCGAGCTGGCGTTGGCTCAGCCTGAGCATATCGAGGCGGTTGTCAGCTACATACTTAAAAATTGCTTCGTCCTCCTGCAATAAAAAAACGGCTCTCTCATAAGAGCTAAAAATTACAGGTGCTCAAGACAGCCGTTTCGGTGCTTGCCGAAGGGCGATGAGTAAGCGAAAAACGCCTGAATACCTCATGATTAATGAGTCTTGTGGCAAAAAAGAAAACCATCTACCGATAGAAATATTCTATCAATAGATGGTTACTCTTTTGCCCAAGTACCGAAAGGCTGATACAATAACACGAAAGGTCAATACTCCCCCAGTCGGTTACATTTTGCTTGCCACGGTTACACTATCACGCTCAAATTTATTATTTCTTCTAACTTCTCAAGTGATGTCATTTTTAACCTCCGTATTTTACACTTCCAAAAATATTTTCTTGAACACCAATTGAGTAAAAACTTCCTTTACTTGTTGTGCAATCTTTTCGGAATGAATATAAGTGCCTAACTCAATGTTGCCTTCTTGCCCATGATATGACAGATTAGCTGAAGTAATCAAAGTTTCCCTTCCATCTACAGAAATAACTTTTGCGTGCAAAGCCGACATCGAATCACGTCCTGGAGCGTAGTTATAAATTTTCAGGAAGCGCCCCTTGTAACGGCTCAACTTATCAACATTTTTTTGTGCTTCAATGTTGTTAATGAAAAACTCTACAAAAACACCTGACTGGCTTTTCTGAATGATGGTATCAACCAAATCGGCAAAGTAATCAGACAAAGAATAGCCTGTAATAAAAATGCTCTTTTTTGCATTTTTCAGCATTCCATCAACTGTGTTTTTTGTTGATTTTGCTTTGATGGAAAATGAAGGTGGTGCAGTAACCGCTAAAGAAACGGACTCGTGTCGTTTTTCATTTTCAGTGGAAAGTACCAGTGAACATATTTCCTGTGCTTCTTTGTCGTGCAGCGCAGGATATCTCTTTTTTAATGCATCTACAGCTTTTTTCGGTTCGATTTGAGCAGATTCCAACAGTTCATTTAGAAACAAGTCAAGATTCAAATTTCCAGTTGACATAGTTCTCCCACCAATTCTTTGAAGTATGCCTGAGAATCCCTGTTTGCAATCGGAACTACAAGGCCTCGGTCAAGCATTCGATTCCCGTTTTCACAAGCAGTTTCGGAAATCATGCAGCAGGAGTGACAAGCCGCTCCGTTTGAGTTGTTTCCAGCGGGAGTAGTATTCAGGCATTCGGGATCATTGGTACAAAGCAATGCCTCTTGGAATGCATCTCTCATCAGTGAAATGAGTTTATTGGTATTGCCCAATTCGACCAAACCGCCTAGAGAGCCTTCTTTATCGGCACTACCTGTATAAAGCAAAATACCGTTCATTGACTCACCAAAGTATATTCTTTCGCGGATTGCTGAAGATGAATAGCCCGATGACATTGCCATTTGCTTTATCAATAAGTGTGCAAATGTATGCATTAATACATAGACCGCATTTCTCGGAACTGTTATGGTCCATTGTTTTTCTTCACAGAATTTCTTATAACATTCCTCGTATTTTTGTGATAACGCTTTGACCCGTGCATTAGATAACCAAGCGTTTATGGTAGCTTTGTTAAATTCAATAAAAATGCCTTCGCCGTTAATTTCTGCTGCGGGGAGCCATTTTTCTCCTTTGCCTTTGCTTAGATAAACAATATTCGCTTGAACATCTGCATCGGGGTCCGGTGCATCAACACGCGTAAATCCAAGAAGAACACGAACTTCACGAAGTCTTGTCACTCGAATGATTCTCTCAAAGTACTTCTTGAAGCCAGCCGGCAGTTCATCTTCTTCTGCTTTGAAGTGCTTTTTGTTTGATGAATACGCCGGATCGTTATGATGTGTAATGGCATCGTATTCCATCTTCTTAATCTCGGTGAATTCGGTTATGTTATTTAACCTACGTTCCAAGGCTGAATCAAATTCTTCTCTGGTAAATACAGAAAAGTACTTTTCATATACTTTAATTATTCCTGCCTCGCCGAAGTCCTCTTTGTAGTTTTCGATGAGACGAAGATGCTCATCTATGAGGTTGTAGAGGGGGTTAATCCACGGTGGAATGGAAATGGCACTTCTGCTAACAGAAAAATACACATTAGAAGCACCGCGTTGCGACGGGAGAAGTGGCTTATCACATTTTTCGTTTTTGGCATTCGGTCTGAACGGATGATGTCCAGAACATTTCATGCCGTCAAAATTGTCGCGCTGTGTAGCACCGCTCATACTTCTCTTTGCACCGCAAGTCATACACTCGACCCACATATCTGCCAAAGTGGAAGTGTTGCCTGTTGAGTACATTTTCAGCTTTCCTTTACATGAGGTATCTCCTTGATGTACCCACCATTGCCACGGGAAGTCGCCCATATGACCATTTTCGCAAATCGTAATAAAACGAGATGGATATGCGGTTCTGTGGCAATCTGGGCAAGTAACCCCGAATCGCAAATAGGAATCAAGATCAAACATTTCACGCATGTCAAACAATCTACCACATTTCAAATTTGAGCAGACATGCATATAAGGGAAAGTAGTTACAGGAATATCACCATTGTGAGAGGTTCGCGGCATATAAAAGCAATTAACGCCCAAATACGATGCTAGCCGACCATCAATGATCTTCTTTCCTTTTTCTGACCAATAGTTGATATCAAGAATCGTTACGGAATCCTTGACGGCATCAACGATTGAGCCTGGGCCGAAGGTAGTAATAATTTGATTAGGGCGAAGCTCACCCAATTTGTTATTATCAAATGACATTTTCAGTCCTCCGTAAAGTAATACATATTCGCCGAATTCTCCACTTCGCGCATGGAATTCAATGTAGCTTTTTCCATGTCAGTACAGTTTTCACCATAGTAATTCATCAGACGATTGTATTTCTCAGTGTTCAAAACATAATATCGAAGTTGCTTTGATTGGGATGCAAGCAATTTCCACTTGTCAATAAACTGGTCAATTTCATCTTCTGCGTCAACCCTTGCTGCGGGCTTAATGATGTTCAACCTATCCAAAATCAAAGCCTTTATCCCTGCAATCTGGTCATCTGTTAATGACGAGATATTTCCTGCTCCTGCGTTTATAGCAAGTTGAGGATATGTTAAGCGAATTGCGGAAATAATCAAAGCGTGCATTACTCTGTCCCTAGCTCTTGCAGAGAAAGGTGTTGCCGTAGTTCCTTCGACGAAGCGGTACAATTGCGAATGATACCCTGTAAAGTTTTCGTAATGAGATAAGTCTCTGGGACGATACGGATTATACAAAGTTATGACCAACCCTGGGAACGACCTACCGATACGGCTTGTTGCTTGGATATATTCAGAATTTTGTTTTGGCTGGCCAGTAACTACCATCAAGCCAAGACGGTCCACATCCATACCAACCGCTATCATATTGGTCGCAATTGCCGTGTCGAGGCAGTCTTTGTCTTCATATGTGACTTCCAGTTTTTTTAGTTGCTCTGGAATCTTGTAAGAAGACATACGTGATGTAATTTCGACATTAGTGCTTTTGTTGAGATAACGAACCTTGTCCATCCCATATTTGTTTTTTATACGATATATTCTTTTAGGAATGTCATCTTGCAGCAGGCGTACAGCACCACCTAACTCACGAATACTATTGTAGTATCCGACAAGCGTGTAGTATGGGTCAATTACATCCTTGTATTCGTCCTTCAACGATAAATCAAATGCTTTCTGAAGAACGATAGCATAAATACGCAACAACGCAGTTTTAACGGATTGACCGGCAGCGCACACGCCAACATATTTTCTAAACGGATCGGTTTTTGTTGGAATTTCCCTAATAAAGAAACTATCGCCAATTTCAAAGCCGCTAGGAGGAAACTGTGCAGTGTTTCGACGCCCGTACAAACATTTTGTTTGTTCGTCTGCGTTTTTTATAGTTGCAGTCGAAACGATATACTTGGGTAGTATCTTCTTTCCGTTCTTGTTATAGGTGCATAAATCCTCAATAATAGTTTCATACGCACCATATACAGTTCCAAGTGGACCCGTGATAAGGTGCAACTCGTCTTGAATAATAAGTTCAGGCGGCAAGAATGGCTTTACGGGCATCAGAGTAGAAGCTGGCAATTCTTGCGTCCTATTATGCTTTGAATGCTCATCTCCGATGGCTACATAACCATCGCGGCTACATACACGGTCAACTCGACCAAAGATGCTATTTGTTTTAACATCCCACGGGAGCCGGGCAAACTTATCTACCGTTGAAAGAATGATAGTTGGACATTTTGCATATATCTCTTCATCAACGAGATAAACGGGTATAGCCATGCGATTTTGCCTGTATTTATAGAATAGGCAAGTATTATCCGCACAATATATCGTGACAGATTTCTTTTCCGTTTCTATGTAGAATTCGTCCTCAGATAATGGCTTCCCGCAGAACGGGCAAGTCAACAGTTGCTTGTATATGAGATTCCGCTGCCGTTTTGCTTCACCAGGTTTTTCTGCATGGTCTTTCAAATCATTAAATGAGTTAGGAGTCACTCCTCCGCCTACCCAAAAACCAATGCTAATTGGTTCTTTTCCGTACTTTGGTAATTCTTTTTGCCGAATTAACTCGGCGGCAAGGACCATCTTTGTAATTCTATCACGCTGTTGAGTGGTGAGAAGGCGAAGTGTATAACGAAGAATCGCAGTTACACCGCCATCATAATTGAATTCATCATTTTCGGCAGCTCTTAGGCGTCTGTTGGCTATAACAAAGGCCATGAGACCAAGGTATGCCTCTGTTTTACCACCACCGGTTGGAAAATACAGCAGATCGACAATCTCTCTATCATTATGTAGCGGGTTAACCATGCTTGAAAGGTTCATCAAAATAAATGCAATTTGGAAAGGCCGCCAGCCAAAATCATTCTCCGGTTTCCTTGGATCGACAAAGTCTTTGAAATTGCAGTCTATACCGGCACCGTGCTTTTTGGCGTAGTTTAAAATGTTACGCTGAAGAATCATGCAACGGTTCATAAAGCAGAATGCATCAAAAGAAATATCATCATTGATGAGTAGAGTAATCCCTTCACGTATGCGTCGCAATGCTTCATTACATTTTGAGATGACGGAATTACCTATTTTTTCTGCAAAACCGGTGTCTTGCATTTTTACATCATTGAAAAGTGCATCTTTAATCCACTTTTCATAAATATTTGCAAGAGTATTGAGCTTTTCCAAGATAGCGTCTTTCTTTGTTTTTACCGAGAGGTCACGCATTGAGAAATAGAATTTATCAAACCCTTCAAGTGCAGCACTGACACCTGGAAATTCATATTGAGGTATGAAATCGGACTTCACATAGTTTGTTCGACCGTTAACAGCCTCGCCCCAGGTGGCTGCACAACCTCTGCCTCGTCCCAAAATCGGTCGTTGTTCAAAGTAAAACTCATCAGGGGCTAATATGTCACGGCAGATGTGTTCAGCAAAAAACACATCACTTTCATCAACTGATACTGCTTTGACTTCGACTTGGAACATTAATGATTCTAGGTCATTCTCTGCATTTGTACGACGATTGATTACATATGCTGTTATGAGAGAATAGCCTTGTTTTAACTGTATTTTGGAAACATGAATATGAACATTAGAGTCACAAACGAGAGAATACTCTTTTGTGCGTTCAATTTCTCCAAAGTTTATAGTTAAAGTTTCCTTCATTGGATGCCTAGAGAAAGAGGCAACGCTAACTTCTTTTCCGTCCTTCTTCAACTTTTTTTCAGTTGAGCGAGTATAGTCGCCCCAATTCAGTTCCAAGTTAATAGATGGCAAGGAGGACTCGACATAGAAACTGATTCCTATGGATGAAGGCGGGTCAAAATGTGTGACAGTAATTGGTTCGTTGTCATCATCTTCTCCGGCTGTAAAGTCAGCACCGTCTTCATAGGCAATGTCTGCATCTACTTCCTGTTCGTTAAAACAAGACGACTTATCCGGCACTTTCGGTGCAAGCATACCTATCAAATAGGCAAACTTCGGATTCTCATCGATGACCTCATCTTCTGCCTGTGGACCTATTAAATCAACTCTTAGTGCGTCGACTATTTCCTGCCTAACTTTTGCATATTTGATGCGTTCGGCCATAATCATTCCTCCACAATTTGATGGGCTGTTCCCAATGTAAACTTGCACGTATTTCCTACATGAATATTGTCATCTGAAATCAAACAATATACCCATGTCTTCTTATCGGGATCTGCTGTCGTTGCAAAGTGGCACCACTTAATTCCTTCGCGAGCCTTTGCAACAACTTCGTCTGATGTAACCTCGTTTGCAGCCTTTACTTCTACCATAAACTTACCGCTTTTTGTTTCTACAAGGAAGTCCGGATTATATTGTTGACCTGCTTGCCAGAACAGACCGAGTTGATTGAGCGGTGGTTTAATCCAGCGCATAACATCCGGATCTTCCTCCAAAATGATAGAGAAAAGACGTTCGGTGTTGCTATCAAACGCGTTCATAGGATAGTATGATCTTTTATATCCTGTGAAAACATACTTTTTGATGTTCGATTTATCCGTAAATGGTTTATCAAACTTTACTTGACCTTCATCTTTTTTTACGCTCTTATTAAACTTACGGAACAAGATTAAATCCTTTTGAACAATATGAATATCAAAGGTTTTCTTATCCATATGCTCATAAATCTGCTTTCTAATGTCAGAGACAATCAAAGAAGCATAGCGGCGAACAATTTTTCGCTGATTTTCCGGATCACTATCAATTTGAGGCAAGTATTGCTCAACAATGTCAATTATAAAATCAGCATCATCGTATGATAGCTCACTAATAGCATCCAGAAGCATACACGCCAAGGTGTTTAGTGCATCATCCACTTCCAGTATTTGTGCATCAACAGAAGAAAGCAGCTGTTGATTAATTGCATCAAACCGTTCAATTTTTGCCATAGCTACTTCAAAATCAGGAATAGTTCGTTTGACTTCAAAGCGATTAAAGGAGACAGTTGATGTTGTCTGTACCAAAATTTTCGGAACTGAAATTGATTTCACAGAATATTCCTTCACGGTACGGACAAATTCTTCTTTGCTCATTGGTTCTTTTTTTGCTTTCCCCTGTGACTCAACCACATTTGTGGTATTTTGGTGAGAATCCACTTCGACATTTGGTTCTCCCGAAGAACAAATATCGAAAAGCGTTAATTGTCCAATATCATCATTTTTTACTCTGCGTTGTACTTCACCGAACGTTTTTAAGTACGAGGCATAGAGTCCTTCTTGGGTCTTTTCATCCTCGACTTCTGTAAATGATTTAACTCCAACATCTGTCAATGCCATGTCTAATAATGACAATTGTGCATCATCAACAGGGCTATTGACATCAACCGAATCGGTCGGTTCGACAACAGACTTATCCAAGTCACGATAACGGAAAACATCGCTGTTCTTAATTTCATCGACCAGTTCTCTATAATGGTCATGAGCCACGATGTCAAGCGTGTCGATGTCTTCATTCCCGGTTGACTCACCAAAAGGCAAACGAAGTCCACGACCGATAGTCTGCATAGCAAGAATATCACTCTTTGCAGCGTTGAGAGGGATGATGGTGAAAAGGTTGTTTACATCCCATCCTTCTTTTAGTTTATATACATGAAGTACGATTTCAACTGGGTTATCATTGCGCTCAATAGAAAGCAATAGTCTCACATTTTCTTCGGTTTCTTCACCTTTCATGTTGGAGTGTATTTCTATAACCTTGCCTGTATATTTTCCATTCAGGAATTTATCATTGTCAATCAAGACGCGAATTTCCTTTGCGTGGTTCGTGTCTTTGCAAGCAATCAATACGATGGGCTTTACATATGGCAAATCGTGATCACTGCAATATTCCTTTAGGACGGCTTTTCTATGCTCGTGTAAAGTTAATCCATCACGGATTTTCATTTCCTCGATATCAGCATCACTATAACCGGCCATATTAGATCGTCCCATAACAACAGGAGTCTTCAAATATCCTTCTACGGCACCACGGGCAAGATCATATGAATAAATAACATTCGATGTGGACTTCGGAGTAGCTGTAAATTCAAGTCCCAGAATTGGCTTCAAATAATTTATTGCCTTCATCGATGCCGGAGCATAATAACGGTGTGCTTCATCCATACAAATGACAAGGTCGTCAAATTGCGCAAGAACATCTGCAAACGAGGCACCCAAAGTTTCCTTGAATTTATGGAAATTGAACTGAGTATCGGTTTTGCTGTTGAAAATCTTCCCGACATTGAAAATGAATATCTGAATTTCAGATGTTTTATCAATCACAAGCGACATCTGCTCGTAATGGGCAGGATAAGTATCATAGTTTTCGCCATCAAAGATTCTCGGTCGTCCCATTTCCGCTTCCAAACCCTTAAAGATATACTTAGGGTGTGCCGGATTCGATTCCTTGCGGAGTTTATCATAGATAGTATTACCGGGTGCCAAAATGAAGAAATGCTTATATCCCTTAGTTTTATAAAGGTAATAGATAGCAGCACCCATCAATCGTGTTTTTCCTATACCAGTTGCCATGTAATAGCAGAAGGACGGAAAGTCGAATTTTTCATCAACTTTAATCTTGCGTTGCTTTTCACAATATTCGGAGGCAATATCCTCAATTTCGCTCTTGCCGTTTTTCTGATAATCGCAATGCAAAGATATCGCATCTAAATACGATAGTGCTTCTTGTTGCGGGGTACGCAAACTCATGGCGTAGCCGATTTTTTTAACTATTTCAGACATATTCAACGTACCTCACTTTCAAAATCACATTTTGCCAGAAGGTCTTTTGGAATCTTCTTAACTTCAATGTTGTCCGGCAATCTTAAATCAGATTGGATTTTCGTTCCATAGATTAGCAATGATTGACCTTCACCCAGCGTGGATGAAACAGACTTTATATACTCAGCATTTACGAATTCTTTTGTAATATGGATAAACCGTTTTTCAGAAGAGCGACCATGATAAACGCCATCTGGCTTATAATGAAATCCCTCAAGCTTGCATATTGCTTCACAGAGCATTTCAAAAGTGTATTCGGGGTTAATTTGATAAACAGGAATCTTTTTATTCTTAACAAGCAAACTTGGTGCAAGCTCATAGAAATGGTATCCGCCACCACCATGCCATCCAACTTCCTTTGATATTCCTGTTTGATCTCCATTAACAACATTATCCATTCTAACTTTACACAGTGTATATGCGTGTTCTCCGAGTTCAATGCCAATCCATCTTCTTTTCATTTTATGTGCAGTTGCTATTGTAGATCCGCTACCTAAGAATGAATCCAAGACCAAATCTCCCTCGTTAGAGAAAAACTTCATAATAAGATTAATGAGAGCTTCGGGCTTTTTACCACCCCTAAATTCAACGCTGCCTTCTTGACGACAGTTTCCAAAGTTACCAGCAAGGTCATAAAAACCATTAATAGGTTTTTTTCTTTCAACGCCTTCACTTTCCAATTGACTTACAGGAACCCCTTGATAATACTTTCCCTTTGTTGCTCCTTGCTTTTTGGGACCGGTAAAGTACCGATAATCATATCTGTCATCACCAATTCCATAAACTTTATATAAAATTCCATATCCATCTACTTCATAGCGACCAGTTAAATAATCTCTAAAGAATCTACCAGACGAATTGCCATCTAAAATGGTACCACTTGCCCATATTTCTTTTAAGCCATACTCATCGCCTTGTTCTTTGGTTACTATTTTATATTCATTAGGCTTGAATACTCGTACTTTTTTTCCTCCAAGATTGATTTCAATTCCTTCACCTGTTTCTTGAACCTCATAGATGAATTTTTCATAACCAACATCATCAAACTCAAAGTTTGGTACGGCACCATATAATTTCCTATAAACAAGGACTTGCTCGATTTCTTTATGGAAATCCATATCTGATTTTAATGTTTTATCAGGATATCTGACGCGAACATAGAGCGTTGTCAAGTAATTTGAACGACCAAATATTTCATCGAGAAGTACTTTCATATAATGACTCTCTGAATCATCTATCTGACAGCATAAAAAGCCATCATCTGAAAGCAGACTGTGTAATAGTTTTAATCGTTGTTGCATCATTGTAAGCCAGATGCTATGTTCAAGGTTATCATCATAATATTCAAAAGCACTTCCAGTATTATAGGGAGGATCGATATAAATACATTTTATGCTTCCAGCAAAATCCTGCTGAAGTGCTTGTAATGCAATAAGATTATCCCCATGGATGAGCATATTTTCACTATTGGGGTCGCCATATGACTTGCTTTTATTTTCCACAAGTATGCGAGGTTCTATTTTCTTTTCATCATATTTGCCGACCCATGTCAGTTCCAGTTTTCCTTGCTTATGCATAACTCCACTCCTTAAAATTTCAACACAATATTGATGAGCAAGAACGGTGATATCTCGAACTGCTTGTCAAAATCGGCGATCTCTTTTTGTGCTTCTTCTTGTATGGCAGATACCTTTTTATGAAACGATTCTTGAATCTTTTGCAGTTGCTTTCGCTTTTCATCTGCCTTTTTACGAATATCAACCTTTTCTAAAAAGTCTTTTGCTGCAGCAGATTGTAGGATGAGTTCCGTTATTTCATTATTCATCTCTTCAATTTGCAAATTTAACTGTTCGGTTTGAATCTCTGCCCAGTTCTCAACTTTTTGTTTGTTGTATGCCATTATAGTAGCAACAGAGGTATGATACCTTACAAGCATTTCCTCTGTCAAACGATTATAGATTTCACTGTAGGCTTTTTCTTCATCTTCGGTAGGCTTGAAATACTTTATGTCCTGATCATCGGCATTTTCCAATGCCGAAACAATATCTTCTTCGGTGAAGTCTATGTATTCACCATGCTCGTCGCAGAGCAATAATACGGGAAAGAGCATCTTTGCGGCATGGGCGAGATCAACAAACGCTCCTAAAAACAAAGTGCCGTGTGAACCAAAATTTTTCTGTCCCCAGTTTTCTATTTTCCAGTAGTATTGCTTTCCGTCGATCTCCGGTTCCGCTATTTGTTCCCAATATTCGACATCATGCAAATAATGATCTATGTCTTGTTTCGTTTTCTCCAGCGCAGCACTTTTTGCATCTGTACTTTCTGTCAAGAGGATGTTGCGAAGTTGCTGTGCTTTTTTATCTCGGCTAGCTTCCAGCTTTCTGTCCAAGCGGTCAAATGCCTTCTTAAATTCACCAGGAGTATTACAAGTTTGATAGATATCAAGAATAATCTTTTCAAAACTCGTACCAGATTCTAATGCTCCCAAGGCAATATCCGATGCGCCAAATACGCCTTCAAATAATTCGAACTTGCGAGAAAGTATTTCATAGACCCGTTTATCTGCTTCGTTTTGTGTATTTAGAAGATTGATAGCTATAACATCATGTGTCTGCCCATAACGATGGCAACGACCGATGCGTTGTTCGATTTTTTGAGGGTTCCAGGGCAAATCGTAGTTGATAACAGTATTGCAGAATTGAAGATTCAACCCTTCAGAACCTGCATCTGTAACAACAAGAATTTTTGCGTTCTCTTTGAAATAGTCTACAATTGCGTGTTTATATTCAACACTTCGGCCGTAGTTCGTCTTACCGTGGTTTTTGACAAGCCACGCTCTGTAGATTTCTTTTGTCATCGCATCATCAAAGTCACCATTAAAAAGAAGAATATCTTCCTCCTCGTAGCCGCTTTCCCGAAGTTCTGATGCTATGTACTTCTGAGTGCGCTTTGATTCCGTGAAAATAATAACCTTTTGTGCTATGTTGTTTGCAGCTTGAAAAGTAAAAGCTGTCGTTATTGCTTTCTTTAGCGCATCCAACTTGGCATTTTGCTTTATACTTTCGGCAAGAGTAATAATTGACTTTATCTCATCAAGTTCTTCTTTTATTTGTTGCTTATTGAATTGTTCTTCTTCGGTTTCGCACTCGTTGAAGTCCGTTTCAGCAATTTCATCTTCAACATAACCCCAAAACAAATCAAATCCATCTTGCGCATCTGCAGAACGCGTACCCTCATACATTTTCTCTAGGCGAGAGCGGAGAACTTCGAACGTATCAAGTAACGCAAAACTTGAAGACGCAAGAAGTTTTCGGATAACCAGCATGATAAGTCCGCCATTCTGGTTTGGTATTGAATAAAGGATGCCTCGTTTCAAGAAAGCATTAACTTTTGCATATAGTGCGCCTTCTTCTATTGACAAGGTGAAATCAACGGTTCGACATTCACGCTTTTTAAAGTCCATATATTTGCCGACATCTTTACGCAGGGTACGATACAGAACGGGAATTAACTCTGCTTTTAATTCTGTATAGTCCTGTCCCTCGATGAAACGGCGACTAAATACTTTTTCGTTACCAAAAATGCGAGGATCGATAAATGATATGAGTCCATGTAAATCGCTTAAGGAGTTTTGAATCGGCGTAGCAGTCAATAGAATTTTAGGTATTCCGTGCGATAAGTCGTAAAGATTTTTCGCTCTTTTAGTGCCGTGAAATACATTTCTTAAATGATGAGCTTCATCGACTATGATGAAGTCCCATTTTACTGTTGGAAAACGCCTCATAAATTTTGATGCATAATCATAAGAAGTAATTGCGATTCTCGTTTTGCATTTATCTTCAATCCAACTTTTCGTTGCATAATAATCATGTTCAACTGTATATCGGTCTAAAATCGTTGCCTTTAGTCCAAACTTTTCATCAAGTTCGATTTCCCATTGTTTACGTAGTGTTGCTGGTAATACAATAAGAACCCTTTTTGCTCCAGAGTCCAAGACACATTTCAAAGCAAGTCCTGCCTCGATAGTCTTGCCAAGTCCAACCTCGTCAGCAAGTACAATGCCGCCAGCTTTAAGTGCTTTAATAGCGGCGCAAAAAGCATTTATCTGATGTGGATTTAACTCAATATTTGTATTCAAAAGACACCTGTACGGAGAATTCTCCAGTTCGGGCTTCTTATATCGACCATATTGTTCGAGCATCAGATTGCTTTTCATTTTATTCCTCCTGCTGCAATTGTTCCTTCAATCCAAGAGCAATTCCTCTTGCCATCATCGGTGGGACAGCATTGCCAATCTGTACAAATTGAGCTGTTCTTGGCCCCTCAAAATAGTAACTATCTGGGAATGATTGTATTCTTGCCGCTTCTCTCACTGTAATTGAACGATGCTGTTTAATATCCGGGTGGATAAAATAGTGACCATCCTTTGAAAGATGCGCCAATACTGTATGACAGCAAGATTCATCACCTTCTACGACCTTAAATCGATCCGTAAAAGAGGTTAGATTTTTATGCGTTTTCAATTCTGTTGGCAGACTGTTATAGTTAAGACGCTTATGACCATCATTCCAGAGTTCAATTGCTTTCTTATATATTTGAATATCACGGTCAACATTGGGTCTGCTTTGATGGAGCGTTAACACATCATCTTTAACACGGATGCCCGTTTGTTCCACATAGTCACTCATTTTGGCAGAACGATATTTTTCTCCGTGCTCTCCTGGAAGCAAGGCGGGCAAATCGTGTAGAAGGTCGTTTACAACGGCATTGACTTGAACTTTTTCAAAGTTAGGATAATGAAGTCCGCTATCTTTCAACCAGCCAACTACAATCATTCTATTCCGGTTTTGGAGAACTCCGAAGTCGCTTGAATTTTGCTTTTTATATTCGATTTCATATCCGACACGACGTAAATACTTTTTTATGTTACTCCAAGTTGTACCGTTGTTTGCCGATTCAATTCCCATAACATTTTCAAACACGAACATTTTTGGATGATATCTTTTCAAAAATCTTGCATAAAGCTTATACAAACTATTTCGTGGGTCTTCGGACATCGGTTTTTTCATGTGACTACTTTGTGCTCTCCCAACAAGAGAGTATGCTTGGCATGGTGGGCCTCCGATGATAACATCAACTGATTTAATCCCTTGCAATTTTATGATGCCATCAACTGTCTTGAATATTTGTGGAAGCGTGGAGTCAGACATGGTTTCACAGATAATTGTTTTTAATGCGCTTGCCGGAGGTAGTTTAATAAAGTCACTCCGAGTCATTTCCCCTTTTAAATAGTCATAATAAACATCGAGTTTATTTGCAGCTTTAAAGCAGTAGTATGCAGTCCTTGTTTCTAATGTTTGAGCTGCAAATTGGTTCATTTCTACGTGTGCAATTGGACGAAAACCGGCTTGAATGAAGCCCTCCGACAATCCGCCGGCACCCGCAAATAAATCTATAAATGTTAGGCCTCGAGCCTCATTGTTTGATGCTGGCATACAAATTCTCCTGCTCACTTATTTTTACAAATGTCAAAAACATATTATCTCATTTATGCCCACCTAAGGTATCTGGAACAGCCTCCATAATATCTTCGACACGGCAATCTAAAGCACCGCAAATTCTCAATATGACCTCGGTGGTTACATTGTCACCCTTGCTGAGCTTTGCAAGGGAAGACGCACTCACTCCGGCCACTTGGCGAAGGTCGGATTTTTTCATGCCTTTATCAATCAGTAATTTCCAAAGTCGGTTATAGCTCATTTTCATTTATTTCCGCTCCTCCTTGTTCCAAGACCTGCCATACAGTTCACAATTGTCATCTGATAGTTGTAGTACTTTATTACTTTCAAGTA
This sequence comes from Bacillota bacterium, assembly GCA_030705675.1. Taxonomy (GTDB): domain Bacteria; phylum Bacillota; class Clostridia; order RUG12999; family RUG12999; genus RUG12999. The sequence goes on along the minus strand of JAUZPZ010000001.1, from coordinate 45,827 downwards.
TTTTTTGAGTTTCTTGTCGACAATCACCTTGTTTATCGTAAGAAATAAACACCTGTTTTTTTGTAGAGGCGTATATTCTCATAATGCCGTCTTCCACGTCTTTTTCCAAGTTCTTAAAAACCAAAGAATCGTGTGCGATTGCCGGGAGTGCCGTTGTAAATAGCACAGCCAAATCATAAACAATCATACCTTTATAATTTGAACCTGTTCCGGTATCATCCGGCGTTTCAAATTTATAACTATCGTGCTTGTTGAATTGAATATGGGGCGGTTTCCGTGAGGTAGTAAAAAGTGAGTCGTTGAATTCTTTCATTTTTAAATTCAATTTTGCTTCGATTTCCTTCAGAATGTCCTCAATGCTACGCCGCAAAACCTCTTCAGCTTTTGCTTTTGCCTCTTGCAACTCTTTTAGGGTTATATACGCCTGGTTCTGGGTTCTCAAAGCATCGATTTCCGCTTTAATTTCGGAATGCCTGTCCAAGAACTCTTTTGAAATATTTCCGACGAAACCAAGCTGTTTTATCTGTGCTTTTGTCTCATCAAGTTGTGCTTGAAGTGCTTGGATTTCTTGCTCGATAGCCTTCTTCTCATCAGCGAATTGTCCATCAAGTATTTTCGCTAACTTCTGATGGTATTTCTCAACTTCGTATAATTTTCGAAGATTGACCCCCGGGAAAAATTCTTGCAATGCGGACATATCAGCTTCGGTGGGATACAAGCCGTATTCGAGACTCATATCCAACAACTGCATTTTGCGTTGCTTTGCCTGGATTGCTGCTTCGACATTATATTTTTGAGTAGTAAGGGCCGCTTTTTGCTTGTTCTTTTCGATTTCTTCGTCAGTATGGCCTTTTACAGCTTCTTCGGTAAGTGAGCTGAGTTGAATTTCTAGGGCACAGATTTTTTCAGTATTTTCATTATACTTTTTTGTGCCACCGACAAGATTGGAAATAAAATCATATTTTCTTGCTTGTCGAAATGCACTTAATCTACTTCCTTGCTCGGTAACACTGCTCTTGAATTCTTCGATATCCTTATACTTGTTGAACAAAGCCAAAAGTATATTAATAGACTTCTCCATGTCTTGACCGGGTATCCCACGGAGTGGTCTACGCTCATCTGTGTTTTCCTTGCCGTAGATTCTGAAAAAGCTACTGAGGGTTGTTCGGAAAGAAAGACCTACAAAATCAATGCCATACTGCTTTTTTAACCAATCGGTAAATTCTTCCTTTGTGAGAAACTCGCCGGTTGGATTGTTGTTTATATCACATTGAAAAATATTGTTTGCGTCACCCGTATTCCGACCGAATCGATATGGTACACCGTTAAATGTAAATTCAAAATAGATAGTATGATGTCCTTCTTTTCTAACACCATCACTTTTGATATAGGTGTCTCCGCCGAATACAAAATCAATCGCAAGCAAAGCAGACGATTTACCAATAGACATCTTACCGTCATTTTTTCCGAGAACAACATTGAGCCCTTCCTTAAATATGATAGGAGGGCGCTCTTGACCTTTAATCTTAAAGGCCGGTGAACTCATCATTGTAAGCATAGGAACACTTCTCCTTCATCATCAATATCAACTGCCTGTAAAGCATATAGACAATCCATGACCGACAGAAAATCTGTGGCATCATCTAAGAATGGTTTTACTTTTTGGAACAAATCATATGCCAGCAGCGGCTTGTCCTTGATTTCATTTAAAATGACGGGTACTAAAGCCAGTGTGCTGTTCTTATACGAATATAGTTTATTTGGTAATTGCATCGAATACCTCACAACTTTGAATGAAATATGAAACAATAATTTGACAGTATATATCCTCTTGAAGACTTACACGATGTATTTTGTCGACTATCTCATTAAAGATTTCCATATTTGCCTTTTTAGCTTTCTTCAATCTTTTATATATTGCTCGCATTTGGTCTTGGATTTCATCGTACTCTATATCTCCGCGCTTATCAAGGCTCATCATTATTTCACGGATTCTAACAAAATAAGTTGTAACATACATATTTACTTGCGTGTAAAGAGCAATATTGTCCGCTGGGTTCAGTTTTTGCTTGATTTCCTTTGGATCAAGTGAAGCATTTACAAGGTCGGATTCTTTTAGTTTAACAACTTTCTTGATTACCCCAACCATTCCTTTTTCCAAAGGAAGATTATCTAGCAACGCTACACTGCCATTATGCGTCACTAACAACCGTTTAACTTCTTGAAGCTCTTTACACGATTTCGGTGTATCATCAAGAAAATATGTAGCGTAACACTGAGGGCAAAGCGCCAGGAGATTTTGTATCTCCGGTGCTTTTTTCTTGTCTATAAGGCTTACCTCGTAAGAATCAACAGTTTTTCCGTCGTTCGTTTTTGTAAGCAATCTTCCGCATCCCGGAAACGGACAGTTATGTCCGACTTCACTTAAAAGATACAGGCCGTATTTCGCTTTCAAATCTGCTGCAGCAAGTTGTTGTTTACTTTGCTCCATTGCACTTTTAGGTACAAAACCTGCGGCATTCTGAATAATCTCGACAAACCAGTCTGCTGTTTTCTCGGCAACATTGTCCTTGTTTGTTTCGGCATCGTATGCCAGGAAGTCATCGGCTAAAAGCTCTAATGCATCGGTAGGTCTGCTGTTCAAACTTTCAATAAAATTTTCTTTCGATAATCTATAAACAATCTTCTGCGCAAATTTTTGTGGAATGGTTCTCTTGGCATAAGACCTTAAAGACGACTCTTTTGCTTTTTTTGTAGCGGGGTCAAGTGGAGTACCCCATTCTTCTTCGGTGACGTCGGTAATCATGGCAAACAAGTCATGAAAGAATTCCGGCACATCATAACCATCAGATATCCTTTTTTTGAGTGTTGAGAAAAAATCTTTAAATTCCATGATGTATCTCCTCCTTTGCTTTGTACCATGATGTACCACACCGTACCATTTAATCACCAAATCGCACAAGGCCATTTGTATAATAAAAGCAGTTCTTAAGAACAGCCAGTCCGTGGTTACACAAGAATATTTATATTATATCACGGAAATGTCCATTTGTCAATTAATTGTTTCGAGTTAAGGACATTTGTTCAACTTGATGGACATTTAGTGCTTGTAAAGGACTTGCCGTGAGCAGGACAGCAACTGCTCTCTGCCGAGAATTGCACCGATTGGCCTTCGGTGGCTCAACAAATCTCGACAGACAATTGAATACTGTGGCTGCCTTTTGAGCGGGTTGCTGCAATCCGAAACGGAGAAAAATTCGTTAGGACTGCGGTCTTTTCCTTGTACCTATTTTGCAGCCTTACCTACAATCCTCCGTTTCGAGAACACGAAAACGGAGGATTTTTTATGCAACGAAAAGATGAAACAACGCCATTTGAAAAAAAGAGCCACTTCAACAACAGCCGGGATTCCTATGTGGATGAATCCGGCAACTACATCTATACCCAATGGGTCAGGCAAGAAAACGGCAAGTGGGAGCGGGAGGTTCTTGCGACTATCCCGTTCACCGAGGAAAACCGGGACATCATCATCCTTCTCGACCAAGATGACCACGATGTCGACCTCGGTAGCAGATATGATGATGAAAATACAGACTTCGGTTTCCGTAATCAGCAAAAAAAATCCGATTCGAATTCAACCGAGGACGATGACTTTCGTGATGACCCGATTAATTGCATTGCAGGCAAGTCTGCCGATACATTTTCTCTGCTGTTTCAGGAAGAATCACCTACCGACCCTCGTATTGCGGAAATCACAGAATGGATTCACTCTTTGCCGGAGTCGCAAATAGACCTAATTTACGAACACCTCGGCGCGATGAAATTCTTGGAGGATATCCGCCGTGAAGAGGAACTCTGCACCGGCAAAGCAATCACCAAGCAAGCAATGCACAACCGTTGGAACAAAATTATAGCCAAGGCTTGTAAGTATTTTGGTGTGGACAAGCCGAAACAGAACCACTGCAAATAGCTACCAGGACGGAGGGTTGACTTTTCCGGCTTGTAGTGGGAGCAGGGTTCGCCCCTCCTCCTTACAAAGAATCAATCCACAAGGAGGATATGAAAATGAAACACACAGTAAAAATCAATGTTGCAGGTCACAACGGTGAAGGGATAGAGATACTCCGTACTCGAAAAATGAGTATTCCCAAGAAAATCATTCGATTCATCTTCGGCGAATTCTGTGAGGTAATGGTTCTCACTCCCGGAAAAACCGTTCTCGGGGTTGAAATCTGTGAACTGCCTCAAAGCACCTCTTCGCAGAAAAGGGGTGAGCCGAATGAATAACGAGACCCCAATGCTTATGCCGATAAAGGCAACCCCATACGAGCATCAAAAGAATGCATTTGCTTTTACCTGCGACAAGTTCGGTGTCTTTACGGACAACATCAAAAGCCGCGGAATCGCTCTGCTGATGGAAATGGGTACAGGAAAAACAATCGTAAGCATAGCTGTTGCCGGATGTATGTACCGCCAAAGAAAAATTGACAGGGTTCTCGTTGTTGCTCCGCTTTCCATTCTCGGTGTATGGCAAGAGGAATTTGAAAAATTCGCCGACTTTACGTATTCGTTGACCGTACTGAAAGGTTCATCGGCGAAGAAAAAAGAACAGCTGAAGAAATTGCCCGATAAGGGGCTGCAGGTTGTGGTTGTAAATTATGAGTCATCGTGGCGGCTCGAAAAAGAACTTTTTGCATACAACGCCGACCTCATTATCGCGGATGAGGCACACAAACTGAAAGAAAATCGCACGTCGCAAAGCAAAGGAATGCACACCCTCGGTGACCACGCACGATATAGGATGCTCCTGACAGGCACCGTAATTACTAACCGGGAAATGGATGTGTTCAGTCAGTACCGTTTTCTCAACTCACAAATTTTCGGTTTGTCGTTCTATGCATTCAGAAACAAGTATTTCGATATGGGCGGTTACGGACAGCATACTCCTATTTTTCGCAAATGGATGACGGAGGACTTTTTGAAACGAATGCACTCCGTTGCGTTCCGAGTCACAAAGGCAGAATGTCTCGACCTCCCCGCAATCACAGAGGAAATCCGTACAGTAAACCTTGAAGAGGATGCGGCTAAATTTTATGAAAGCATTGAGGAAGAATCCTATGCCGAACTCGATGAAACGGAAATCACAACCGCAAATGTTCTCACAAGACTGCTTCGCCTGTCACAAATTACAGGCGGGTTTCTCACAGATGACAACGGTAACATAAATGCCGTTAGCACGGCAAAATTAGATGCCCTCTCGGACATCCTGGATTCGGCTATGGCTGAAGACAAAAAAATTGTTGTGATGGCAAGGTTCGTCCCTGAACTTGATGCCATTCAGGATTTACTGGAGAAAAAAAGAATCAGCTATGCGGTTGTTCGCGGCGGTATCAAAAACAGAGATGATGAAATTCACAGATTCCAGTATGACGATAAGTGTCGGGTGTTTCTCGGACAAATTGCCGCAGCCGGTCTGGGAATCACACTAACGGCCGCCTCAACTATGGTTTTCTTTTCTATGGATTATTCCATGTCCAATTTCGAGCAAGCAAAGGCTAGAATACACAGAGCCGGTCAAAAAGAAAACTGTCATTATATCTACCTAGTTTGCCGTGATACGGTTGACCGCAAGGTAATCCGTGCATTGCGGAATAAAGTTAACCTCGCAAAGGCACTTGTCGATGACTACCGCAAAGGTCGAAATCCTTTCAAAAGCTGACCCTCATCGGAGGGGGTTGACTTTTTCGGCTTGTATTAGAAAGGAGGTAGTCACCGATGGAAAATAAACAAATCTTTGAAATGGCGGACAAGCTCAAAACTCTGCAAGAGCAGAAGAAAAGCCTCGAAGCCGAGGCAAAATCCATAGCGGCGGAAATTGATGACCTTGACGCCACTCTTTCCGATGCAATGGCAGAAGCCGAACTCGACCGTTTCTCAAGGGGCGGAAACACATTCTACTTGAAGTCCAGACTGTTCGCATCCCCGGTTGCGGGTCGCAAAGATGAAATGATGCAGGCCCTCAGGAAACACGGATACGGTTCTCTCGTGGTGGAAACGGTCAATGCACAGACCCTGTCATCTTTCATTAAAGAGCAACGCGACATAACCGGTGCAGAAATGCCGGACTGGCTTGAAGGCACCGTTAATGCTTTTGAGAAAGTATCGGTCGGAGTCCGAAAATCTTAACAACTCCGCTCACAGCAACAATGCAACACAAGAAAAATCATCTTAATTTATAGGAGGACATGAATCATGTCAGATAAGAAAACTACAGAAACCACAGAACTCGTTGTTAACAGTGGCTACACCGCTCTTGCGGAAATGGATATGAAAGATGTTATGGCTGACGATTGCCAGGGACTCGAATTTTCCTTTGATCGCGTGAAATTGCCCGCTGGAGGCGGAACGGCATTTGAAATCCCTTTCTCTGACGGAGAAGATTCCGAAATGGCAAAGGAAATCAAGGGTGTCATCGTATTCAATCACCCCGCATTCGCATATTACGTTGACAAATATACCGGCGGAAGCAACCCCCCCGATTGCGGTTCGTTTGACGGTATCCGTGGCACGGGAACTCCCGGCGGCAATTGCGCCGAATGTCAGTTTAACAAATTCGGAAGTGGTGAAGGTCAGTCCAAGGCTTGTAAAAACAAGCGTATGCTTTACATCCTTCGTGAAAACGAACTTTTCCCGATTGTTCTTTCGCTTCCTACCGGCTCACTCAAATCCTTCACCAATTATGTCAAGGGTCAGTTGACCAGAGGACGTAAACTTTCGGATGTGGTTACAAAAATCACACTCAGAAAAGCCACCAATGCGTCAGGCATCACTTTCTCACAGGCAGCATTTGCCTTTGACCGTGTATTGAACAATGACGAGAAATCCGCTATTGCCGGAGTTGTTGATTCTACAAAGGTATATGCCACAAGGCTTAACCCCGCGGCTGTTACCGATGTTAACGACTCAGTGCCATTTGTCGACACGGAAACCGGCGAAGTTATCGAGCCTTTGAAGTAACCAAATCAACCGATGGTGGCAATGCCAATAAGTCCGCCGTCGGTCATTTTATAAAACAGGAGCATTAATGATATGAATCAAAATAATTACAGATGCGTCATAACTGTGGTCGGCATCAAAGAATATATCGGCGAATGCCGCATTGTGGCTTTCGACTATGAAACAGCTCCCGATGAGAAATATCGCACAGACGACAGAGCAGCTCTTGATGCCCACAAAGCACATATTGTCGGTTGCAGTTTCTCCGTTGCCATCGATTCCGGCATTTATGTCCCCGTAGCACATAAAATCGGCACGAATATTGACTACGATGATTTTATTTCGTTTTTGCGAGCATTCCTTTCAGATACCACAATCATCAAAGTGGCACACAATCTTGCGTTTGAGTCACAGATGTCTTATGCGCTCGGCATTGTTATTCTGTCGCCGGTATATGACACGATTGCTGCTTCCCAGATGACACTCAAAAACAATACCGAATTCCGCACCCTCTCCGACAGCGGGCTGAAAAAGTTGGTTGAAGAATTGTATCATGAGCCGTTGCCGTCTTTCTCCGATGTTACGGACGGAAAGTACTTTGATGAATTGGATGCCCAGGATTCCGAAACTATTCGTTACGGTTCTGCCGACTCGGATTACTCTTTGCGGCTTTACTACAAGTTCAATAACTGGTTTGACCGTATGCTGCCGAAACACAGATATATCGTGGAAGAAATCGAATCTCCGACCGCTGTGTATCTCGGTATTATGAAATACAACGGGGTGCCGCTTAACCTTAAACTGATGGAAGAACGAAAAGCCGAAGCCGAAAAAGAGATGGCTCAAATCCGAGAAAAAATAGCCTTTCTTATCGGCGACATTGATATCGGAGCAAACTGCGGTACTAACGCATTCAAAAAGTATTTGTTCAGCACCCTAAAACTTCCCGTACTGAAAAACACCGCATCAAACCGTGAAGCCGCAGACGATCAGGCTATGCAGTTACTTGCGGAATGGTGCGCCGAAAACAAGCCGGAACTTGTACCGCTTTTCTCCCTGGTTACGGAATACCGCAAGTGGAATAAAATCGTATCCACCTACATTGACGGTTATTTCAAGTACCGTAATATCGTTACCGACTGCATTCATCCTGATTTATTCTCCCTCTCGACGGATACGGGAAGAATGAACTGCCGTAACCCCAATGCACAGAATATGCCGAGAAAAACCAATGACCCCGTAGGCGTTCGTAATTTTATCAAGGCACCCGATGGACATCTCATTTTGTCCCTCGATTTTTCACAGATAGAATTACGAGTCGGAGCATTCTACTGCCGTGACAAAGTGATGATGGAAACATACCGAAACGGAGGCGATATTCATGCTGCTACGACAAGCGTTATCTTTGGTGTTACTTACGAACAGGCACAGGACAAGCGTTTCCCCGATTACAAGGAACATCGAACCATTGCCAAGAACGTCAACTTCGGAACCTTTTATGGGTTGTTTCCGAACGGACTCCAGAAAACATTGAAGTTCAAAGCCGGAGTAAACCTGCCGCTCCCGGAATGCGCTCGCATCATCGACAATCTTAAAACGGGATATCGTGGGTTGACAACATGGCAGGAAGACACGAAGGCGCAGGCGACAAAACGAATGTACTCAGAAACATGGCTCGGTCGTCGCAGGTATCTGTCCGGTATCGGTAGTAAGGATTGGGGTGTTAAATCATTTGCTGAACGTTGCTCCCTGAACACACCGATTCAAGGTACGGCGGCAGATATTTTGAAACTGGCTATTGTTCGTATCCTTGAGGGGTTACCGCAAAGAACCTGGATGCGTCCGATTTTGCAGATTCACGATGAATTGACCTTTATCATTTCGAAGGACAGACTTTCCGAAGCGGTATCTTTCATTAAGAAATGTATGGAGACGCAGCCATTCCCCGAGTTTGACCTGCCGCTTGTGGCAGAGGCTTCTTGCGGTGAAACCTTCGGAGAAATGGAGGAACTCGACGATGTATAAAAACAGCGAAGGTTATGCCTCACCGACCGAGGGTGAAGCAATGGCAAATATCATGCGCGAGTACAGACAAGCCGTGCGTGAGAATTACCGCAGACAAAACGAAATCAAATGCCGCACCAAAGTATACATCGTTTCAAAATATGCCGGTGACATCGCGCAGAATACCGCTGATGCTATTAATTATTGCCGTTTTGCAATCAGCCGAAAAAGAATACCGATAGCAAGTCATCTGCTTTATCCGCAGATGTTGAATGATGATAATCCCACAGAGCGGGAACTCGGGACATTGTTCGGTCTTTCACTTCTTCACACTTGTCGCGAGGTATGGGTTTTCGGCTCTAAATTCTCCGAGGGAATGAAAAACGAGATTTTCGAGGCAAAACGGCAAAACAAGACGATTCGATTTTTTGATAAAGACTATAAGGAGGTGTCAGACCTATGTCCGTAACGGCAAATGAAGTTATCGGAAGTCTCTTTAACCCGGATGATGTTGTGTGTTTCAGAGTATTCGATGATAAAAAAGGCGGTGTGTTTTCCGGCGCAAAGTTGGAATGCGAAGCCGGAAAATATCTTGCTTTTGAACCGAAGCTGAAGGAGCATAACGAAAAGAATCGCGGTGTCTTCTTCGTGGTAAATTACGGCGGTCAGGAGGACACGGCCATCAGCCGCATCAACGCCCAGTTCGTAGAGATGGATGATCTATCTTTTGAAGAACAGCAGAAACTGATTGATGCCTTTCCGCTGCCGCCCTCAATGATTATAAAAACACGCAAGTCGCTCCATACCTACTGGTTTATGAAAAATGCTATTGTAGAACGATTCCGCACCATACAAAAGCAATTGGTAGCGCACTTTCACGGTGACCCGATGTGTGTAAACGAAAGTCGTGTGATGCGGTTGCCCGGTTTTAATCATTGCAAAGCCGACCCGATAGCGGTGGAATGCATTTCGTTTCACCCCGAACGCAAATACACACAAGCAGAACTTTCTGATGCACTTCCTGAGTCAGAAGACGCCACTCTGCCGGAGAAAAAGCAAGGTTCACAGAAAGGCTTGAAAATTCTCGAGGCAGAATGTGATTTCATAAAATACTGCCGTTTAAATGCCGCCGGGCTCTCCGAACATGACTGGTATGCAATGATTTCTAATATTGCTTGTTTTGAGGGCGGAACAGATCTGATACACGCACTTTCAAAGCCGTATCCCGCCTACAACGAGCAGACCACGCAGAAGAAAATCAATCATTTTTTCGCGAGTGGCACAAAGCCGATGAACTGTTCGACAATAGTCGAGAAAGGGTTTCGTTGTCCGAAACTCGCAAGCGGTGAATGTGCGTGCAAATCTCCGGCGGGTCTTTGCTATAAACCCCTCTCAACAGACGGTATTCGTGCTATTCTCGGCACCTTGCCCGTTGTCGGAAATGTTCTTGACGATGCACAGACGGCAAAAGCCTTTATCGAGGATTATCTATACAATCAGGACAGCATCACAGCCGAGTCTGTTATCAACTATGACCTCAAAGACCATTTCAAGTTCAAGTCAGCATTTATGCGACCGCTAATCGCAATGTACCGGGATGTTAATAAAGCCTATGAGTCGGCGGCAAGTGCACGAAGAAGCAAAGCGACAATGACCGTCCCTGAGTGGTATGAATTTACAGAAAAGGGACTGAAGTTCCTTCCCGGTGTTCTTGCCGAACAAATGGTGGCAACCGAGCGAGTCTTTTATGCCGCCGAGGATTATTACCTTTACGGCGGAGGCGTTTACAGCGAAATGACGGAAATGGAAGCACAGCACAAGGTTCAAAAGGCAATGATACCCCGTGAAACGAAGATGAATCAAATCATGGATGCCGAACATCAGTGGCGGCTGCAAGTACAAAAGAATATCCGGGACCTAAACGCAAACCCATTTATCATTAATCTACGCAACGGACTTTACAATGTACTCGAAGATACGCTGACCGACCATTCGCCCGATTACTGTTCTACGGTGCAACTCGGTGTGTCCTATGACCGGGACGCAAAATGTCCTCGGTTCGAGCAGTTTCTTGCGGAGTCTATGGACGGTGATATGGGGCAAGTTCAGTTGATACAGGAGATGCTCGGCTACTTTCTCATTCCGATAAACTCGGCACAAAAATGCTTTGTAGTCGTCGGTGCGGGAGGTGCTGGAAAGTCCGTGCTTCTCCGTGTGTTAAACGAAATATTACTCGGCAAAAAGAATGTGTCTAATGTATCCTGGCAGGCGCTGAACGAGCGGTTCAAAACTGCGGAACTCTTCGGAAAACTTGCAAACATCTTCGCAGATCTGCCTACGAAAAACATTGATGACAACGGCATTTTCAAGGCGCTAGTCGGTGAAGATTATCTCACCGTGGAAAAGAAAAACAAAAATCCGTTCTCTTTTCAAAGCACAGCAAGACTTCTGTTCTCCTGTAACAGTATTCCGAAAAATTACGGTGACCGCTCCGAGGGGTTTTACCGCAGACTCATCATCATTAGGTTCAATCATACTGTGCCGCCGGACAAGCGTGACCCACATCTCATTGATAAATTTCGAGATGAAGCTGACGGGATATTTATGTTCGCTCTGGCGGGACTCAAAAAACTGCTTATCTCCGGCTATAACTTTGATGAAACCGACATCAATCGTGCGGAACTGCAAAAGTACCGTGAGGACAGTGACAGTGTTCTTTCCTTCGTGAAAGAGTGCTGCGAGATTGATGTTTCTTACGAGGTTGGCTCAACGGAAATATTCAACACCTATAAAAACTACTGCGAAGAATGTGGCTTAAAACCATACTCTCAGAAAGCCTTTGTCGGACAACTCACAACTTCGTATCCCACAATAGCAAAAGGCATCGACACAACCGGCAGACGTCGGATTCTCACGGGCATTCGGCTCGGTAAGATTCTGGCATAACCAAATTTGACGCTTGACGCATTTGACGCCAAAATCCTATATTCCTATATATGTATGCATGAATATATAGAATTTCTGTATTACATATTCGTGCATATAAAATTGTGAAAATAGAAAATAAGCGTCAAATGTGTCAAATCCCTTGATATCGGAGGTGAATTTGACATGAAAGAAGCGGATATCGTAAAAGCTATACAAAGATATCTGAAATCCTTGAAGGACTGCTTTTTCTGGAAGGAACATGGCGGTATGTACGGAACAGCTGGCATTCCGGACATCATCTGCTGTTATCGCGGTAAGTTCGTGTCCTTCGAAGTGAAAACCGAAAGCGGTAAAACCACACCACTACAGGAATCGGCCATCCGGAAAATTCAAGCCTGCGGCGGTATTGCCGTGGTTGTGCATTCGGTGGACGAAGTTAAATCCGTACTTGCAAAATTACAATGATTCAATAATCAATGCAGCAATGCCTCATCGAAAAATTTATTTTTCGGAGGTATAGATATGATTAAATCCATTTATGAAAACCTGGCAAATGCCATCGTCCTGCAAGCGGTCAAGGATTACCGTGATGCATTGCGTACATTGAAAAAGCATCCGAGGCGTTCGGACGCGAGGTCTGTGAAGAATGATTGTGAGAGGTTCTTCCGTTCTTCCTGGTATCAGACCCTTACATCGGTTGACGGTGAGATACTGATGCGGAAGCTGAACGAGGAGGTGTGCTGATATGACGGCAAAGGAATATTTGAGTCAGGCATACCGACTCGACCAACGAATCAACTCCAACATTGAGGAAATCTCAAGGCTCCGTGAAATGGCAACCAGTATTTCTTCTCCCTCTTGGGGTGAAAAGGTACAAGGCACACGCAGTACCGAAGCACCGTTCGTACATTGCCTTGAGAAGATTATGGACCTAGAGCAAATCATAAACAAGGAAATCGACACCCTTGTAGGACTCAAGAAAGAAATCCGCACCGTAATCGAAATGGTACAAAACACGGATGAACGCCTCGTTCTCCGATACCGCTACATCCACAACTGCACCTGGGAGCAGATCGGCAATGAATTGAATGCCGACGCGAGAACCGTCCGTCGCTGGCACGGTGAGGCTTTGCAGAATGTAAAGGTACCGGAAAACCCGATAAAAATATAAACGCGCCCGAAATGTCCTGCTTTGTCCGTAGATATCCACCTTGCCTTTATGATATGATATAATCAGCAAAGAAGAATGAAATGAAGCCTTCACGGACGCAATTCTGTGGGGGCTTTTGTTTTGCCCGAAAGGAGGTCTATTAATGCCAAAGAGTCCCAAACGACCCTGCCGAATGAACGGCTGCCCTAACCTTGCCGGTGACGGTGAGATTTACTGCCCGGAACATAAAACGGAAGCTGAACATTTCTATAACCGATACCAGCGCCCTACCGACAAGAATGTGTACGGACGCGCCTGGAAACGGATCAGAGACAGAAAAATCCGTGAGTCTCCTATGTGCGAGGAGTGCTTGAAACACGGTATCTACCATTTGGCGGAGGAAGTCCACCATCGCACTCCGCTCTCAGAGGGTGGAACACATGAACGAACCAACCTCGTGTCTCTCTGCCGTTCATGCCACTTGAAGGCACATGGTGAACTTGGAACACGAAAGCCGCATCGTTTTGACTTTTGACAGACCAAGGGGCGGTCACATCGCTACGGTTTTGAAACAGTGGAAACGGCGCAGGGCTTCGTGTGAATAAAAAGCGAAATCAAAAGGGTGATATGGAAGGCGGTGACAAAATGCCGACAAAATCGAATAATACCGGCGGACAGGGCGGAAAAAGACCCGGTGCCGGACGCAAGAAAAAGGCTGTGACCGAAAAAGCCTTAAACGGCAATCCGGGTGGCAGAAAACTGACCGTTCTGGATATTCCCGATGTTGAGGGGGCGGCGATGCCGAAACCGAAAGACATCCTATCGGCAAAACAGCGCGACGGTACTGAGCTGCGCGCAAAAGAGTTATACGAGGAAACATGGCAGTGGCTCAGCAATATCGGTTGTGCTGCTTATGTATCTCCCCAGACAATAGAGCGGTACGCCATGTGCGTGGCGCGATGGCTTCAATGTGAGGTGATGACCAACGAACTCGGGTTTCTCTCAAAACATCCGACAACCGGAAAGCCGATTGCATCTCCGTTTATAAACATCGGAATCAACTATATGAACCAGGCAGCCCGTCAGTGGGATGCCATCATGCAAATCGTCAAGGAGAATTGTACCATGGATTTCAGCGGCGCAAACCCTAATGATGATTTGGAACGACTGCTTCATCAGAGAAAGGGGTTTTAACATGATAACATATAAAACCTGCGAAAGCGTATGCATCGGTCACCCAGATAAACTGTGTGACCTTATTGCCGACAGCATTCTGGACGAATGCCTGCGGCTTGATAAATCATCCCGCGTAGCCTGTGAGGTCATAGCGACGGGACACAAAATTATCGTAGCGGGCGAAATCACCTGCTCAAAGCGTGTGGATATAAGGTTTGTCACAAGACAGGCACTGCGAAAAGCCGGATACAATCCGCTTGGGTACCTTATTTATGTATATGTACATAAACAGTCGGAGGACATTGACGGCGGCGTGTCCAGAGCCCTTGAGTCAAGAAACGGAGACACTTCTTGGTACTCCACCATCGGTGCCGGCGATCAAGGTACGGTTTACGGCTACGCTACCAATGAAACCAAAAGCCTTATACCTCTGCCGCTGGAACTTGCTCATCAGATTTGCAAACGGCTCGACAAGGTTCGCTCGGACGGTACCATCAAAGGTATCTTTTCCGACGGTAAGGCACAGGTGACCATTCAGTACGAGGACGGAAAGCCCGTGTGTGTAAAGACCATTGTGGTTTCCGTTCAGCATTCCGAGGACAAAGACCTCGATGTTCTCCGTAGCGAAGTAATCGCCAATGTCCTGTGGCCGGTGTTTGAGGATTTTCCTTTTGATAATGATACGGAAATACTCGTCAACCCATCCGGCAGATTTGTTAGGGGCGGCCCAGCTGCAGACACAGGTCTGACCGGCAGAAAGATAATCGTTGACACCTACGGCGGAGAAGGAGCGCACGGCGGCGGAGCATTTTCCGGCAAAGACCCCACCAAGGTCGACCGCTCGGCTGCATATATGGCGAGATGCGTTGCCGTATCTGTTGTTCAGAGCGGTCTTGCCGATAAGTGCCAGGTAGCTGTTTCCTATGCCATCGGCAAGGCTGACCCTGTCGCCGTTCAGGTAGATACATTCGGTACTGGGAGGTATACCGATACGACAATCAGAAATGCTGTCATTGATACATTCAACTTCCGTCCCGCTGCAATTATTGAATTCCTAAAGCTGAAAGACACGAATTATTCCGCAACATCAACCTACGGTCACTTCGGCGGGTGCGAGAGATGGGAGTGGAATCAATGTTCGCAGGAGCTAAGAAAGGCGGTGAAAAAGCATGAGCAAGACAACGACTGAGATGCAGCTCGTACCCATCGTCAAGCTGGTACCTTATCAGAATAACGCGAGAACGCACTCGGCGGAGCAAATAAAAAAGCTCCGCTCTTCTTTACGAGAATTCGGCTTCGTGAACCCCGTCCTCATCGACCGCAGTTACGGAGTCATAGCCGGACACGGCAGAATCCAGGCGGCTATGGAGGAAGGCATCACTGAGGCTCCATGTGTATATGTCGACCACCTCACCGATGCGCAGAAGAAAGCATACATCCTCGCTGATAACCGTATGGCGCTCGATGCCGGATGGGACGAGGAACTTCTTAAGATAGAGTTGGAAGAACTCG
This sequence comes from Bacillota bacterium, assembly GCA_030705675.1. GTDB lineage: Bacteria > Bacillota > Clostridia > RUG12999 > RUG12999 > RUG12999. The sequence goes on along the minus strand of JAUZPZ010000001.1, from coordinate 30,061 downwards.
AGGGGCTCGGCTTCGACCTTGGCCTTACGGGTTTTGATGAAAAGGAACTGACGGACTTGTTTGGCAAGGATGACGAGGTAAAGGATGACGATTTCAACGTTGATGCAGAACTGCAAAAGCCGACCTTCTCAAAATCCGGAGATGTTTGGACGCTCGGACGGCACAGGCTTATCTGCGGCGACTCCACCCAAAAGGAAACCTATGATATTCTTGCCGGCGACCATCGTGTAAATCTTGTTGTGACCGATCCTCCGTATAACGTTAATTACGAAGGGTCCGCCGGAAAAATCAAGAACGACAATATGGCGAACGAGAAGTTTTATCAGTTCCTCCTTGACGCCTTTACCAATATGGCAAGCTGCATGGCGGACGATGCATCCATATATGTATTCCATGCGGACACCGAGGGGTTGAATTTCCGTCGTGCTTTTGACGACGCGGGGCTCTATCTCTCCGGTTGCTGCATCTGGAAAAAGCAGTCGCTGGTACTCGGACGCTCTCCGTATCAGTGGCAGCATGAGCCGGTGCTGTACGGTTGGAAAAAAAGCGGTAAGCACCAGTGGTACACCGGCAGAAAGGAAACTACCATCTGGGAGTTCGATAAGCCGAAGAAAAACGGCGACCACCCCACGATGAAACCGATACCGCTTCTGGCTTACCCTATAATGAACTCCTCACTTACGAACTCCATCGTCCTTGATCCCTTTGGCGGCAGCGGGTCTACGCTTATTGCCTGTGAACAGTCCGGGCGTATCTGTTATACTGCCGAGCTTGATGAAAAGTACTGCGATGTAATTGTAAAAAGATACATTGAACAGGTCGGTACAAGCGAAAACGTATTGGTCATCCGGAACGGAAAGACCCTCAGATTTGAGGAGGTGCAGACGGATGGAACAGAATAAGCCTATGTCCGCAAGCGGACTTACCCTCGGCAGCCTTTTTGACGGCTCCGGGGGTTTCCCTTTGGGAGGACTTCTTTCCGGTATCCAGCCGGTATGGGCATCGGAGGTTGAGCCTTTTCCCATAAGAGTTACCACCAAGCGCCTGCCGTTTATTAAGCACTATGGTGATGTAAGCAAGATGAACGGCGGCGAAATCGAGCCGGTTGACATTATCACCTTCGGCAGTCCCTGTCAGGATATGTCCGTTGCCGGTAAGAGAGCGGGACTGGACGGCAGCCGCTCCAATCTTTTCTATGAAGCCGTCCGAATCGTAAAGGAAATGAGGTGTGCAACCGATGGAAAATATCCGAGATGGATCTGCTGGGAGAATGTCCCCGGAGCCTTCTCTTCAAATAAAGGAGAAGACTTCAAAGCAGTCCTCGATTCTATCTGCAAAATCAAAGACGAAACCTGCGATGTTCCTGAATTTAAAAAGTGGGAATCCGCAGGTGAAATCCTGGGAGATCATTTCTCCGTCGCGTGGAGAGTTCTCGATGCGCAGTTTTGGGGAGTTCCCCAGCGAAGAAAACGTATCTTCCTTGTCGCGGATTTTGCAGGCCGGAGTGCCGGACAAATACTATTTGAGTCCGAAGGCTTGTCAGGGTATTCTGCGGAGAGCTTCCGTGCGTGGCAAGGAACTGCCCGCCGTGCTGAAAACGGCGCTGACAAGACAGGCATCGGTTTTGACGGATATAACGGCAGTCTGACTGAAGATAAAGCCGCCACCCTCGGCATCAACTGCGGCATGAGTACTGGAAGAAACGGCGTCGTGCTCAATGACCAGGGCGGAGACCGTATGGATGTGACTCATGATGTGACCAGTACGCTCCGTGCGGAAGCACATCATCCTCCATGCGTTATGGAATCGGCGGGCTTCTGTACCGAGCACTCGGCAAAGGCACGGTCGATAGGTTTTGAGGAAGAGATGTCTCCCACGCTCCGCGCGGGTGTTGTCCCTGCGGCAGTCGCACTTGAAAACCATCCTACCGACAGCCGTATCAGAATATCTGATGATAATAAGGTTCAGACGCTGACATCACGCATGGGAACGGGTGGCAACAACGTACCGCTCCTTATGAAGATACGCTGTGGCTGCGAAGGCGGCGGCAAAGGCGCTCTGATTCAGGAGGATAGGTCAGCTACACTTTCCTGCAACAATGACCAGACGCTTTTCGAGCCAAAAGCCTGGGACGGCGGTGATGTGTCTCCCACACTCACCGCGAACAATGCCGGTGGTAATCAGCGGATGCCGGATAAGGATAACTTCAACTGCGTGGTTGAGGCTTACGGCATCTGCTCCAAAGACTCCAACTCAATGAAATCGGATAATCCGCACAGCGGTTTTTATAAAGCCGACTCCTCCCGCTGCCTTGACGGCAATGGTGGCAACCCCACCTGCAATCAGGGAGGTATCGCCGTGGTGGAAGGTATCCCGTTTACGCAGAACCAGCGTGACGAAGTCCGTATCCTCGGTGATAAGAGCGGTGCACTCTGCAGAGCGGCGACAAAGCAGCAAACCTATGTGCTGCAGGGTTCGATGATCGGACGCAAAGACGAAAACGGTCCGCAGGGTGATGGTGTAAACGAGGACATTTCCTTTACATTAAACACCGCTGACCGCCATGCGGTTTACGCCATGACCACCGGTTCCTTCGCCAATATTGGCGAGGAGCAGTCTCCCACGCTTCTGGCACGGGATTATAAGGACCCCACATTTATCGCGGAACCCGCCTACGGTATCGGCAGAGATGCTTTCAACCAGGGACAAAACGCTCAGTACAAACCTTCTGTCGAGGAGGAACTTCAGCCTACCCTCGTGGCCAAAGGGCCCGGAGCCGTTGCGAAAGCCGAGCCGGAATACACCGTCCGCCGCCTTACCCCAACTGAATGCGCCAGACTGCAGGGATTCCCTGACTGGTGGTGCGCAGACCTCGGAACGGCAACTCCCACATACGGGGAGATTGCATTCTGGACGGATGTGTTTGAGACCCACAGGCTTATTTGCGGAACCTCCTCAAAACCGAAATCGCAGAAACAGATACTTGCGTGGCTGAAAAACCCGTACTCCGACGCTGCGGAATATAAGATGTGGGGCAATGGAATCGCTCTTCCTTGCGTATACTTCCTACTTTCCGGTATTGTGTGGTCTGCCCGTAATGATGGCAGTAAAACCTCCGAATAATTGTGTAATATATTTCGCGGAAATGACTTGATATTTCCGAACACTGACGGTAATATTACACTACCAAATTGAAGGAGGAATTATACATGGCGACATTCACATTCAGATTTAACGTGAGCGGTACGGAACGAAAAAGGCTCGTAGGTGCAATCAGCGATATCACCGGAGCCGAAGCGAAATACCTCGGAATGCCGTCAGCGGCATACCAGGTGGACTACTTCACCATTGACAAGAGCGGTGCGGTCAGCTTCGATGATAGAGCCGACAGCGAGGAAATTGAAAACCTTGTGGCACGGCTTGCCGAACAGGGCTTTGAGCTTGAACCCTCGAAAAACACCACAACGGAGGGAAATAGCACCGACACGGGCGAACAGCGCGCCGACAGCGGCAATGAAACGGGACTCATTATAACCCTTCCGCTTGACAAGGTATCGGTCGGAAACCTCATAAAGCTGCTTGACGCCAAAAGCAGTCTCATCAGCAAAGCACTCGGCATCCCGGCAACACCTATAGAGGTCAACGAGGATATGGTATCCTTCCCCTGGTTTGATACCATGCCAGACCCAGACGAGGTCAGCACCTACAGCCAATTCATCAGCGCACTGTGTGCTATGAGTAAGAATCAGAAGCGGGTCAACGCCACCGAAAAAGAAGTCGATAACGAAAAATACGCTTTCCGCTGTTTTCTGCTTCGCCTCGGCTTCATCGGCGAGGTGTATAAAAAGGAGCGAAAAATCTTACTGCGGAATCTGACCGGGTCCTCCGCTTTCAAAGGAGGTGCGAAAGATGCAATTCCCGAGTAAAGAAATAGTTGAGATGGTTCGCAGGCAGTATCCTAAGGGTTGCCGTGTAGAGCTTATTCGCATGGACGACGTGCAGGCTCCACCCATCGGTACCAAAGGCACTGTCATCGGGGTGGATGACACAGCGAGCATCATGGTGAAATGGGACAACGGCTGCGGTCTGAACGTGGTCTACGGCGAGGATTCCTGCCGCAGAATCGAGGACTAATATACAACAGATTAATAGCATCAGAGCCGGACGGCTCTTTTGCTCGTAGTACGGCACCTATCGAGGGTGTCTTTTATTTTACACGGAAGGAGGCGGCAACCCTGAGAAAACTTAAAAAATACCATCCCACACGGTTTATGGCTGAAGACAGTCATTATGACAAAGATGCCGCCGACCACGCCGTGTGTTTTATTGAAAACTTCTGTTGCCATACCAAAGGTACATGGGACGGCAAGCCTTTTGAGCTTATCGACTGGCAGGAACAGATTATAAGGGATATATTCGGAATCCTTAAACCTAACGGATACCGGCAGTTCAACACGGCATATATTGAGATACCGAAAAAGCAAGGAAAAAGTGAACTCGCGGCGGCTGTTGCGCTGTATCTTCTCTGCGCGGACTTTGAACCAGGCGCCGAGGTCTATGGCTGTGCTGCGGATAAAGACCAGGCGCGTATCGTATTCGATGTGGCAATGGATATGGTCAAACGCTGTCCTCATCTGTTTAATAAAATGAGCATACAGGCAAGCTTGAAAACTATGAACTATGTTCCGACAGGCAGTAAATACAAGGCGCTGTCAGCGGATGTTGCAAACAAACATGGCTTCAACACCCACGGTGTTATCTTTGATGAGCTGCACACCCAGCCGAACAGGAAACTGTACGATGTTATGCTCCAAGGCAGTGGCGATGCGAGAATGCAGCCGCTGTATTTTTTAATTACGACCGCCGGAAACAATCAAAACAGCATCTGCTGGGAGGTTCATCAAAAGGCGCTTGATATTATAGAAGGTAGAAAAAATGACCCAACATTTTATCCTATTATATTTGGTGCTGCTCAAGAGGATGATTGGACAGATCCTAAGGTATGGAAAAAAGCCAATCCCTCGCTTGGAATAACAGTTGGTATAGATAAGGTTAAAGCCGCTTGTGAATCAGCAAAACAAAACCCAGCTGAGGAGAACAGCTTCAGACAACTTCGCCTGAACCAGTGGGTAAAACAGGCTGTACGCTGGATGCCGATGGAGAAATGGGACGCCTGCGCTTTTACGGTTGACCCTGAAGCCTTGCAAGGGCGTGTCTGTTACGGAGGGCTTGACCTTTCAAGCAGTACGGATATAACAGCTTTCGTACTGGTGTTTCCGCCACTGGACGACGAAGACAAGTATGTGGTACTTCCATTCTTTTGGATACCGGAGGACAACATTGATTTGCGTGTGCGCAGAGACCATGTAAATTATGATACTTGGAAAAAGCAAGGGTATCTGCAAACCACCGAGGGTAATGTCGTTCATTACGGATTCATAGAAAGGTTCATAGAGGAACTCGGAGAAAAATATAACATCCGTGAGATTGCCTTCGACCGCTGGGGCGCAGTTCAGATGACACAGAATCTTGAGAACCTCGGCTTTTCTGTTGTTCCTTTCGGCCAGGGATTCAAAGATATGTCACCACCAACTAAGGAACTGATGAAACTTACGCTTGAAGAAAAGCTTGCCCACGGCGGTCATCCGGTTCTACGCTGGATGATGGATAATATCTACATCCGCACCGATCCTGCCGGAAACATTAAGGCAGACAAAGAAAAATCGACCGAGAAAATCGATGGTGCCGTAGCCACTATTATGGCTTTAGACCGTGCAATTCGGTGCGGCACAGATACCGGCGGCAGTGTTTATGATGACCGCGGACTCCTCATTATTTAGACCGGAGGTGGAATTTTGAAATGGTTTAATAAAAACAAAATAATTAGAAATGAGACGACAAGTTCTTATGATGATTTCGTTAAAGGCGTAGATGCCGATACCAATTCCCTTTCCGGAATGTATGTGTCGGAGGAAAATTCCATAACAGTAAGTGGTGTGTTTGCCTGTGTCAGGGTAATCGCAGAAGATATTGCAAGCCTGCCCCTTCCTTTATATAAACGGCTTTCCCGCGGCAAGGAAAAAGCTGTCGACCACCCGCTATACTATCTGATTCACGATAGCCCGAACGAGGAGATGACGGCTTTTGCTTTTAAAGAGGCAATGATGACAAACCTTTTGCTTTGGGGCAACGCATATGCGCAGATTATCCGAGATAAACATGGGCAGATTTTAAGCCTGCACCCGCTTTTGTCCTCTCGTATGCTCGTTACTAAAAACCAAAACTACGAACGGGTTTACACCTATACCAACGATAAAGGCGAAACCTTCACCTTGAAAAAGAAACAGCTTCTGCATATCGGCGGTATTGGTTTTGACGGAATCAGCGGATTGTCTCCCATCAGTGTTGCAAGGGAGGCAATTGGACTCGCAAAAGCAACCGAGGTTTACGGCAATAAATTCTTTGCCAACGGCGCAAGGCCCGGTGGTGTTTTAGAGCATCCCGGCACCTTAAAAGACCCCAGCAAGGTTCGTGAGTCATGGGAGGCAGTTTACAAGGGTGCCAACAACGCTCATAAAATAGCAGTCCTCGAGGAAGGCATGAAATACCATGATATCGGTATGCCGCAAAAGGATGCACAGTTCTTGGAAACAAGACAGTTTCAGCTAAATGAAATCTGCAGAATATTCCGTGTGCCACCGCATCTGGTCGGTGACCTATCCAGAAGTACTTTCTCAAACATCGAACATCAGAGCATCGATTATGTGGTTCACACGCTCCGGCCTTGGCTCGTTCGTTGGGAACAGGCCATTAATCTATGTCTATTAAATGAATATGAGCGTGGAGATTATTTTGCAAAGTTCAATGTAGATGGACTTCTACGCGGTGATTTTGCCGCACGGATGAATGGCTACGCGGTCGGAAGGCAAAACGGCTGGTATTCCGCAAACGACATCCGGGAACTGGAAGACTTGAACCCAATACCGGAGGATCAAGGCGGAGACATATATTTGGTAAATGGAAATATGGTGACGGCAAACAGCGCGTCACAAAACGGAGGTGAAGAAAACAATGCGTAAATTTTGGAACTTTAGCGAAACGGAAAGTGGAGAAAATATTTTGCGACTTGACGGTGAGATTGCATCTGAAAGCTGGTGGGGCGACGAAGTCACTCCCAAGCTTTTTATGAGCGACCTTGCGGGATATGCTGGAAAGGATATCACTGTATGGATCAACTCGCCGGGTGGCGATGTGGTGGCAGGTAGTCAGATTTATACATCACTAAAGGAACATAAAGGACAGGTAACGGTTAAGATTGACGGTATTGCGGCAAGCGCAGCATCGGTTATAGCAATGGCGGGTGATTTCGTATATATGTCACCCACAAGCCTGCTTATGATCCACGACCCTATGACCATCGCAATGGGAAACGCAGATGATATGCGGCAGTGCATTGATGTTTTAAATGAATGCAAAGAAAGCATCATAAACGCCTATTCCCTTAAAACAGGGATTTCAAGGGCGAAGATATCGCGGCTAATGACGGATGAAACTTGGATGAACGCCAGAAAAGCCGTCGAACTCGGCTTTGCCGATAAAATCCTATACACTGACAAGGAGCCTGAAACAGAAACTGTTTTGGACTCTTATTTATTTGGCAGAAAAACCGTCTTTAATTCCCTGGTCGCAAAACTCCCAAAGGGCATAAAGGAACAACCACCTTCTCCTGATACTCCGCCCGAGCCTGAGGACAAGGCGTATATCCGCGAGATTGAAAACCTAAAAAACGAGTTTGAAATTCTTTAAAATTGGAGGATGAATCTTATGAACAAAAAATTACTTGCCATGATGGGCAAAAGAAACGAATTTAAAAACCAAGCGCAGGCACTACTTGACACTGCCGGGAAGGAAAGCAGACCGCTGACCGATGAGGAAAAAACTTCACTTGCCGATTTGAAGTCCAAGATCGCCAATTGGGATGATACCATTTCCGAAATGGCTAATCTGCTCGAGGACTCCACGCCGGTCGATGTACCTGTAAACCGGAGTGATACTCCTACGTCCGGCAACTTGGGTAAATTTAATAACTTTGGCGATCAGCTTTTGGCGGTTTATAACGCGGCTCAGCCAAACAGACCCATATTTGACGAAAGGTTGATGAACTCCGCCAGCGGAGCAAATGAAAGCGTGCCTTCCGACGGAGGCTTTCTGGTGCAGACGGATTTTGCAAGCGAACTTTTAAAAAATGCTTACGAAACCGGTATCCTTGCCCCGATATGCAAAAAGATACCAATCTCCACCAATGCGAACGGGCTGAAAATAAACGCTCTTGACGATACGTCCCGCGCAAACGGCGCAAGATGGGGCGGCATCCAGACCTACTGGGAAAATGAAGCCGATCAGTTAACCGGCTCAAAGCCCAAGTTCAGAACAATGGATTTGTCGCTGAAAAAGCTGACCGGTCTTTGTTTTGCAACGGATGAGCTTCTGCAGGACGCGTCGGCACTTCAGAGTGTTATCACACAAGGGTTCGCAGAGGAGTTCGGCTTTAAGATTGACGATGCAATCTTAAACGGCAACGGCGCGGGTCAGCCGCAGGGTATTCTGAATTCCTCGGCACTCGTATCCGTACCGATTGAAAGCGGCCAGACCGATAAAATCAAGGTTGAAAACCTTGTTAATATGTGGTCAAGATGCTGGGGGCGCAGCAGAGCGAACGCTGTGTGGTATATTAATCAGGAGTTGGAACCGCTTTTATATACTCTCCAGGTCGGAGACAAACCGGTATACATCCCGGCGGGCGGTTTATCCGAAAAACCGTATGCCACACTTTTTGGGCGTCCCATCGTGCCGCTTGAGCAGTGCAGTAGCATAGGCACAGTCGGTGATATAATTTTGGGCGATATGTCACAGTACCTTCTGATTGACAAAGGCGGCATCAATACCGCAAGCTCCATCCATGTCAGATTCCTGTACGATGAGAGTGTATTCAGATTCATATATCGTGTGGATGGTCAGCCGATATGGAATAAACCAGTTACACCGTACAAAGGTTCAAACAGCTTGTCACCGTTTGTAACGCTGGCAGCAAGGTCTTGATGGGAGGAATAGAAAATGAGAATTGAACAGTTAGGAAAATTATCACCGATAGCAGTGCCTGGCGCAATTTTTGCGAGCGCAAACAAGGATACGTTTATTGAGTTATCCAACTACCAGCAAATCACATTTTTAATCGAAAGCGGCGAAGGCACGGCCGGAAGCACTACCATCACGGTTGAGGCAAAAGCGGGCGCGAGCGGAACTGCCGTAGCAATACCCTTTATGTATATGGAAAAGGGCGACGCCAATTATGTCGAGAAAGCTGCGACCGGTGCAGCCTTCGGCATAGGTGGCGCTTCGGGGGCAAGCAAATACGCCGTTATTACAGTAACCTCGCCTATGCTTGCAAATGGCGAATATGACAGAGTGGCAATTAAAACAACGGCGGTTACAAGCTCGACTGTGCCTGGCGCAATATATGCCATTCAGTCGCAGCCCCGTTATTCGGTGTAAGGCTATGCTGACGCTTGATACTGTTAAGGAATTTTTAAGGATAGACCACACTGAGGAGGATGGGTATATAAATATACTCATCCTCTTGGCAAAGGAGATGTGCGAAAATTACCTTCGGCTGCCACTGCCGGAAACCCTACCAGAGAGCGTTCGACAGGCGATGTTTTTAATTATTGCACACTTTTATGAAAAGCGTGACGGAGAGCCGGTGCCCGATGTGGTGTACCGGCTCCTGGATGCTTACCGGAAGGAGTTGTTTTAATGGATTTCAGTAAATTAAGGCACAGGATTATTTTTCTGAATCCGACGGATAATGTCACCAACAATATGGGTGAAACGGTACCGAGGTATAAGCCGTTCAAACCGTATCTACCTCTTCCACTACAGGTTCAGGGAGAGGATGTTTATCTGTCGCATGATTCGGACGGAAATGCAGTTCTTGTATATGCGGATGGCAAACCATTTGCACATAAGCTTGCTTTGAAGGAATATTCGGTTGCCGGATTTGTGTCACCAATGAGCGGGCGTGAGTATGAGGAATCGCAAAAGCTCCGCACGGAAACGACATACAAAATATCCACTCGGTTCTTCCACAATATCACCCCTGAAATGCGGATTCTGTATGACAACAAGGAGTTTGAAATTGTATCGGCACTTGATTTAAATGAGCGACATGAGGAACTACAGATTGTTGCAATTCAAAAAGATACGCATACCTCCCAAGACTATACGGGTGATGAAAATGAGTGACGACGGCACCTTTGGTTTCAATGAACTACAAAAAGCTTTTAATAAAATCGAACAGAAATATCCTGATAAAACGGACGCTATGCTGATGTCGCTCGGGCGTGTTGCAACAAATAAGACAAAATCCAGATCTCCTGTGGGTAAGACTAAAAAACTAAGGGGCAGCTGGCGGCTGAAAAAACCGAAAAAGTTCGGAACCGCCCGTGTGGTGCGTGTGCAGTCCGAAGCACCTCATGCTCATCTTGTAGAACAAGGCCATGAAATCGTCCACGGCGGCAGCACCAGAAAAAACGGCAGGAAGCTTAATACGCTGGAACGTGCAGTTCGACGAGTACAATCCAAAGGCAGGGTCGAAGGTCGGAAAATGCTAGAAAATACAATGAAAGAAATGGAGAGCAGCTTTGAAAGTTCCGCAGAAAAACTGCTTAGCGACTTAACAAGCGAGGTGGAGCTATGATTACGCTGCAGGATATTCAGACGGCAGTTGCCGCAAAGCTTATAAAAAACGGATATACGGTTACTGCAAACGAGGTAACACAAGGCTTTAATAAACCTACATTCTTTATAGATGTTCTTCCTGTTTCTGCACAACTCCAAGGCAAGTTTTATGAAATGGTCACAGTAAGTGTGGAGATTACCTACCACCCGGAAATTGAGACCCGTGAGGAGCTACTTCGGATATCAGAACAAATGAAACAGTTTTTTCTATATGAAAGTGTTCCTGTTTGCGATAGGTTTCTCTCAACCGATGAAATGGTGTTTGATACCGATAAAAGTGCATTGACTGCATATTTCGAACTGGAATTTATGCAGGAAACAAATATTACAGAAAAGGAATATCCCAAAATGAAACAATTACAAACGGAGGTGAAGCAAAACAATGGGACTGCCACAGATCATTATTCAGTTTAAGACATTAGCCGAAACCTTGGTGTCACGCAGTGAGCGAGGTATTGTTGCTGTAATCTTGAAAGACAATACATCTACCTTTGACACTAAAACCTATACCAAGGAAAGCGAAATCACGAAAAGTCATTATACGGCTACAAACCTTGCATATCTTTCACAGGTATTTCTCGGAAACCCGTCAGCAGTTATTGTTGAACGTATCAGTACGGACGGTAGCATTGATACTGCCCTAAATAGGCTGAAGAACAAAAAATGGAACTGGCTGACGGTACCATCTGTGCAAAGCGGCGAAACGGGTGACATTGCCGACTGGGTTAAGGAACAACGCAGTACTTATCATAAAACCTTTAAAGCGGTACTCCCGAGCACCGCAGCTGACAGCGAGGGCGTTGTAAACTTTGCTACAGAGGGCATCAAAGTTGGTACAAAAACCTATGCAGCGGCGGAATACTGTCCGCGAATCGCAGGTATCCTCGCGGGGCTTTCTTTAAACAGGAGTGCCACCTATTATGCGCTTTCGGAGGTTGAGTCCATTACGGAAAGCGAGGACCCGAACACTGACATTGATTCCGGCAAGATGATTCTCATCAATGACGGCACAAAAATTAAGATCGCCCGTGCGGTTAATTCTCTTGCAACGCTTACCGATACATCTGGCGAGGACTTTAAGAAAATAAAAATCGTGGAAGCCGCTGATATGATTCGTGATGATATACGAACCACATTTGAGGATGAGTTTATCGGCAAAGTGGAAAACAGCTATGACAACAAAATTATCTTCCTTGCGGCTGTGAACAAATATCTAAAAGATCTTGCTGCATCCGGAGTTCTGTATGACAAGTTTGACAACAAGGCAGAGATAGATATAAATTCGACTACCGAATGGCTAAAGCTGACCCGCGATATATCATCCTGGGACGAGGAAAAAATCAAGACTGCAAATACGGGTACGAATGTATTTGTTAAAGCGAATATTCAAATTCAGGATGCAATGGAAGATTTGAAATTTACAATCTATATGGATTAAGGACGGTGATATAAATGGCACAAAAACCTGTAGCACCTCGCGTGATGAACGGCAAATGGGGCATGATTTACTGGGATGGTGAACCCATTTTTGAGGTGGCAAAGTTTGAGGCAAAGCTGAAATTGGAGCGTGAGGACGTTGATTTTGCCATGCAGATGGGAAAAGACTCCAAACTGACAGGCTATGCCGGAGAGTTTTCCTTTACCATCAAAAAAATATTTTCAAGAGGGCAAATTAAGCTATGCAGTGCTATCAAGGAAGGGCGGGATGTTCGCTGTCAGCTGATTGGCAAACTCGATGATCCCGATGCCTACGGCAGTGAACGGCTTGTCCTAAACAACTGCTGGTTTGGCGATTTGGTGCTTATGAGCTTTGAAAACGCAAAAACCTTGGAGGAAGAATACAGCGGCGGATTCACTGATTTTGATTTCCCCGACTTAGTGAAGGTGAGGTAAAAGATTATGAATAAACACACAAAAATAACGCTCGAGGAGCTGCTAAAACGCAAGGAGCAGATGCTGGAATCCAAAAAGCAAAAGAAAACAAAATCCCTGTATGTCAAGTCTCTGGACGGCACGATTACGATTGAAAGCCCGACCGGAGATTTGGCAAGAGATGCACAGGAACTGGACAATGGTGACGCCTATCTGGTATATTCATGTGTTACCGAGCCCTGCCTGAAATCAAAGGAACTGCAACAGGCCTTCGACTGCGTTGAACCGATGGAAATTGTAGAGAAAATCTTTGATGTCGGTGAAATTCCCCAGATTGCGGTGGAATGCTTAAAGCTTGCCGGGTATGTAGACGGCGTGAAGGCGGTTGAAGACATAAAAAACTAATTGATGCAGATAGTGAACTTTATTTATTACATCATTATCTGCAGCGAGGTTTTACTTTTGAATATATTTTGAGCCGTTCTTTTACAGAAAAGCAATTTATGATTGCAAGTATCAATTTATTTAATGAAGAGGAAGCCAAGAAATTTAGGGCTTTGACAGGTGGTGAGGTTTAGTGGCAAAAAAGAATATCGGAGCTACGCTTTCCATTAAGGACGGCGGATTTACTGTAGGCATACGAAACGCCATCACCGGAACAAAAAACCTTAAAACCCATACGGCAAGTGCCACTTCCTACCTAAAAAAGATGAGCGAGCAAGGCAACACAACCGGACAGGCGCTCACGTCCCTTGCGAAAAAAGCTGTAGGACTGGTCGCGGCTTATGCAGGGTTCAATCAGGTCAAGGACTTTCTAACCGACTGCGTGACCGGCGTGATGGAGCTGGAACGCGCCAACACAAGGCTTGAAACCCTGATGATGAATGTCAAAGGTACAACAAAATCACAGGTGCAGGAGATAATCAATTACGGTGATGCTCTTGAACTTGTAACTACTATTGAGGGCGACGCTACGGTTGCCGGTGCGTCCCAGCTTGCCACCTTCCAGTTAAATGCAAATACGATAAAAACCATTATGCCCGCGTTTCAGGATTTGGCGGTGGCACAGTACGGCGTGAATGTCACGCAGGAGCAGATGATTCAGTCCGGCAACCTCATCGGCAAGGTCATGATGGGTTCTGTCGGTGCGCTGACCAAAGCGGGTGTTTCGTTTACCAAGGTGCAGGAAAACATTCTGAAAACGGGAACCGAAAGCCAAAAGGCGGCCACCCTTGTGGAGGTTTTGAATGCCAACTTCGGTGGCCTTGCCAAGGAAATGGCGAAAACACCCGAGGGCAGAATACGTCAGCTGAAAAACGCATGGGGTTCGGTAAAGGACGAAATCGGCTATGCTGTCCTTCCCGTTATTTCAAAGGTCGTTACCTATACGGCGACTAAGATACCGCAAATGCGGGATGCGGTGACAAAGGCAATAGATGCGGTCAAAACGCCGCTGATGTGGGTGAAAGACAATGTCCTGCCTCCGCTTAAAACAGCATTTCAAGGCGTATGGGACTTCGGTGTTTCAGCGTTTAATAACATTAAAACAGCGGTTGAAAATAATATGCCGAAGTTTTCTACCCTTAAAACTGTACTCTCTGATGTAAAAACTTTTTTATATGATGCTTTTGAAAATGCCAAGCCAACTATCAACTGGATTAAGGATGTGGGACTTCCTGGTGCTATTGATGTTCTTGGAACGGTCATCCAAAAATCTACTGACCTATACAACTATATAAAAGATAACTGGTCGCAGATTGGGCCTGTTGTAGACGGCATTGTGAAAGCGATTGTTGCATATAAGCTGGCATTAATCACAACAAATACCTGGACACAAATTGTTTCCACTACCACCGCTATCTGGACGGGTGCGGTCAATCTGTGGAAAGCAGCAAAAGCAGGTGCGCTTGGTATTGAAATTGCGTACTCTATTTGGCGCACCAAGGATATAATCGAAACGGGCATTCTGGTCGCTCTTTATGCAAAGGATGCCATAGCAAAAGGTGTCATGGCTACTGCTACGTGGATACAGGTTACTGCAACGGCGGCGCTGACCGCCGGACAGTGGCTCCTCAACGCCGCATTTCTTGCCAGCCCCATCGGATGGATTGTGCTTGGCATTGGACTTATCGTAGGCGCTTTCATTCTATTATGGAATAAATGCGAGCCGTTCCGCAATTTCTTTTTAGGGATGTGGGATGCGTTCAAGGCCAAGTTGGATGAATTTGGCGGCGGCTTCAAAGGGTTTGTGAACCTTATTATTAGTGATGTAAACGGACTGATTGGCAAATTTATCGGCGGCATTAACGGCATGATTGACGGAGTAAACTCCATCAGCGGCAATATAGGTATTCCGGCAATTCCACACATCCCAGTGCCGCAAATACCCATGCTGGCACAGGGCGGTATTATCCGCAAGGCAGGTTCGGTTATTGTCGGAGAAAAAGGCGCTGAGATGCTTAACCTGCCAAAGGGCGCAAGTGTTTCACCTCTCCCTTCCTCCACCAAAAACGAAAGCCATATTACCATAAATGTGTATGCCGACGGGAAATCCGCCGATGAAATCGTGGATGAGGTCGTGCCGAAGCTAAAACTGGCGCTTGCTAATTTATAAAGGAAGGATGTGCGAAAGTGGATATTTTTTTAAGTGTAAACAACAGAGAACAGGTTTTACAACTGCCCGTCCTTCCTGCCGAGTTTACCATTACCAAACCGCAGAAAAACGATACATTTGAGACGATCACACAGGGTGATTTGAAGTTAATCGGTGTACCGGGATTGAAAGGCATCACCATAAACAGCTTTTTCCCCGTCCGGAACTATCCCTTCCTGCGCGATCGAAGCTATAAAGGTTTTGAATATGTGTACATCATCGACAAGTGGATTGAGGCGAAGTACCCCATCCGGCTGATAATCACCGAAACACCCATTAATATGGTGTGCAGCGTAGATGACTTTTCCTATACCATAAAAAAAGATGGAGACCTATATTTCTCCCTTGTACTCTCACAATTTAAGTTGGTGAACACAGTATGATAATTTATGCTGATGGAATAAATATAACCTCTGCGGTTGGAAATCTGTCCTGGCAGAATACCATATCGGAGCTTGCCACCACAATGAGTTTTGAAGTCGCCAAAAGCGACGCGCAGCATACAAATATCTATCTTCCCAGCGAGGGAAGCATTATCCGGCTATACACCAACGAGGAAATATTCAGAGGGATTGTACTGACCGTGGATGATGGTAGCAAAACCTCCAACAAATATACGGTCTGCGATTTTGGCTGGTATCTGAACAAGTCAAGCGAAACCTATCAATTCAATGCCATGCCCGCATACAAAGCTATCCGTAAGGTGTGCGATGATTTTAACATTGAGATTGACAGCGTCCCTGCTCTCACAACCGAGATTACAAAAATATATTTTGATAAGACCGTCTCGGAAATATTGAAGGATATTCTTGAACTCTGCGGTGGCGGGTACAACCTTGATGTTACCCCAAAGGGTCTGCGGATATATAAAATCGGCAGCATTTACGCGTATCCGGAGTTTCGTCTGTCACCGAATACGCAACTTATTTATTCCTCTCCCCTCCGAGGCAATGTGTCCCACTCGATTTCGATTGAGGATATGAAAAATGCTATTAAGGTCATAACTGAAAAAGATGAAAATTACGCTGTGCAAACGGTTTTAAAGGATGACAGCCTTATTACCAAATACGGATTACTGCAAGAAGTTGTGAAAATCGACCCCGAAAAGGAAAATGCCAATAATGTGGCACAGCAGAAACTCTCCGAACTGTCCAAAATAAAAGAGACCTTTTCCTTTGAAATTATTGAGGCCATGGATAGCTATACAAGAGCTGGATATCTAATTACGATTGATGATTCGGATTATTTTATTGAAGGCAGCGGACACAGCATTAAAAACGGTATTCATTATGTGAAGCTGGATTTAAGGAGGCAGGTATGAATGGTATAACAGAACTTGCAAAGCTATTCAAGGAACGGGAGAACGCAAACGGCTATTCTCCCATGATCGGCAGAATCATCAGATTGCCTGATCTAAAAATCCAGCTCGGTGATAAGGTGATAGTCACATCTACTCGTATAAAAACGTGTATTTCCCTGAATGCCGTTGATGAATCAGGCCGGTATATCCATCTTGGTAAAGAGGTTGTTCTTCTGCCGTATGCCGATAGCCAAAAATTTATCCTGATTGGGGTGGTGCAGTGATGTTTCCCGAAACACCGGACTTGACCGTGGATACCGCCGAAAAAAATGCTATGACGAGCAAGTCCTTTTTATTTGACTTTACAACAGGCGACTTTGTCGTGCGAAACGGTAAACTGGTGGAATGTGACGGCACGGATGCAATCAGGATATGGATAGAAAAAATCCTCCGCACTGAAAAGGAGCGATTCAAAATTTACGACGATACCAATTACGGATGCAGGCTTGAGGATTTGCTCATCGGCAGCAATTACACGGCCGCGTTTATTGAAGCCGAACTGAAACGGGAAATCGAAGATGCGCTTCTACAAAACCCTAATATATCAGCGGTCGCTAATTTTAGTCTGGCACGGACCGCAAGTGGAATCATCGTCAGCATGGAGGTGGAAACAAATGACGCAGGAACAAATACTGTCGCGGTTACTCTTTAATATATCTTTGGAGTTCGACAAATCGGTCGGCTCCTTTTTTTATGACACGCAGAAGCCACTGGCAATCGAACTAGAAAGCATCTATGCCAAGCTGGAGGAAATCTTGCTTAACGGTTTTGCCGCAACAGCAAAGGGAGCCTACCTTGACAAAAAGGTTGCCGAGCAGGGGTTGACTCGTAAAGCTGCAACGTATGCCATGGGTACGGTTACCGTTTCCGGAAATGTCGGCTCCGTCATATCAAGCGGTGACAAGGTTGCTTCGGACACCCTTGTTTTTACGGTTGCGCAGAGCAAGTATATCGATTCTTCCGGGACGGCAACGGTAAGTGTTTCTTGTGATACACCGGGCAAACAGGGTAATGTGCCCATTGGGGCAATAAGCCGTTTCCCCGTTACCATCGGCGGACTAACATCCGTTACCAATCCAAGCGCCACAACTGGCGGATTTGACGTGGAAAACGATGATGAACTGCGAGATCGGTATTTTGAAAAGGTGTCCCTCCCGGCGACAAGCGGCTCAAAGTATCATTACGTTATGTGGGCAAAAGAAGTGGAAGGTGTTGGCGATGCAAAATGTATCCCGCTTTGGAATGGCGCAGGTACGGTCAAGGTCATCATTATCAACGCCGAGAAGCAGGCTGCGGACGCGACTTTGATTACTGCTGTTACCGAGCATATCGAAGCGGAGCGCCCAATCGGCGCGGCGGTGACTGTGGAAAGCGCCCAACCGCTGACGGTGGATGTGAATGTTTCACTGGTGCTTATAGCAGGCTCAACGGTGGATTCTGCTCGTGAAAAAATCAGAGCCAATATTACGAAGTATTTGCAGAAAAACGCATTTGCCGCTGAATATATCTCCTACGCTCAAATCGGTGGCTGTATCTTAAGCTGCGAGGAGGTTCTGGATTATTCCGATCTGTTGGTGAACGGCGGTAATGAAAATATTGAGGTGTCCGAAACTGAGGTGCCTGTTTTGGGGGTGGTTGACCTTGCATGAGCATCTGCCTTCCTATTACAGAAAATCCATGGTCATGAATGAACTTATGGATTCCCTTGAGTCGGAATACGAATTGCTGAAACAAGAGGTTCAACTGACTGAAAACCAGTTCTTTGTGCTGCTGGCTGACAGAAATTTGTCCAGTCATGAAAAGGATGTCGGTATAGCAACTGAGCCGTCCGCAAGCGCTGAAACCCGCCGTGGTCGAGTCCTTTCCAAACTAAGAGGAATCGGCACAGTCACCAAAACCATGATGAAAAATGTGGCGGCGTCTTTTGTGAATGGTGAAATTGAGGTCATTGAATACGCCACGCAGTATTTATTCGCGGTTAAATTCATGAGCAAACAGGGTGTTCCATATAACCTTTCTGATATACAAATGGTTATTGAGGATATTAAGCCTGCTCACTTGGCAGTTGAATATATATTTACCTATCGTTTGTGGCAAGATGTGCTGAATACTCTGACTGACTGGAGCGGCGCGCAGGCCTATTCATGGGAAAACCTGATGACTTTTGAAACTAAAAACAGCCTCCGTATTGTAGGGGGCGCTCCATATTACTGCGGTGAGGACGGAAACGGCATTGTGGTATGGGATGAAAACAAAGCATATGCAAGGGAGGTCATTTAATTGGCGGAAATACAACCAAACGACATAGGTCTTGCCACCTTTGCCGACGTAGGCGATGTGGCGAATCTTCAGACCAACGCAAAAGAAATTGTGGCGGCGATCAACGAGGTGCTGGCAAGCGGAAACGGCTCGTCCGGCGTGCAAATTCTGAACGAGGGCGAGGATAACGTTGCCATCGGAAGCGGAAACATTATTTTCGGTAGTCATAACAGGATTTTCGGAACGGGCAACATCATTATCGGTGATAACCATTTGGTTATCGGATCCAACAAAACAATAACGGAAGGTCTGGGTGACGTTTCGTTAGATTGGGTGGATATCTCTTTAAAACGTATTAACTTCTATATCTATTCCGAAGGCAATGTGAATTTTAACCTACAGGCCGGGGACAGGGTTATTGTGAGTATCTATCAATCATGGTGTGACCCTGAATGGTCTGACTGGGTCAGTGTGGACTCCGGTAAATTCCTCACAACCGTTACGAATGTCAGCATAGAAAGCGGCTACATCGAAATAGCCGATATGCCCCTGTCAAGCAACCCGCCTGACAGCATACACACGGTTATGGATTATATATATACATCGAGCTTTTATATTCTCCGTGACGAGTACAAGAAAAACGGAAACGGATCGGTCACCATGGGCAGCAGTTCGACGGGAACAGGCAGTTTTTCAGCCAATTATGGCAATGCGTCCGGCTCCTCAAGCGCGGCTTTTAACAGTGGAAACGCGAAAGGATCAAGTTCGTTTGCCTGCAACGGTGCGACGGCCAACAACCAGACCAGCTTTGCCGCTAATTCTGCATCGACGAATCAGGATTATGCTGCTGCGTTTAATGGCAGCAATTGTTATGGTTATTATTCAACTGCATTTAACTACGCTCGTACTGCCGGAAGAGCTATCAAATGCATCGCGATGTCCAGTACTGCAAAAACCCTGACGGCAGCGATTGGAGAAAATGTATCGGGATTGACAGGCTATAAGGTACTGATTCGCTATAAGAACAATGGGAATACCATTATTTATACCTTAGCATCGGTAGTCAGCGTTTCCGGGCAAACCATATATCTTGCAAGCGATACCGATTTGGGCTGGGGCGGCTACGGCGAAGCTCTCATTAGTGACGGATATGTATTCAGAATCGAGTCGTCATACGGCTACAACCTCGCAAGCGGGTACGGCATGGCGGGAGGATACTATACGCAGGCACACGGATGCTATACGATTGCGGCTCATGAGGGTGCTGTTATATATGGTAAATACGGCGCTTCACCAGAAAATTATTCCTGGAGTCTCGCCAACGGCACTTCCCTCGCATCACAGGGACTTGCGGTGAAAATTCTCCAGAACGGAAATATCTGTGCCGACGGTACGCTTTCCTCGCCATGCGCCGACTACGCAGAGTTATTCGAGTGGCAGGACGGAAACCCGGACAAGGAGGACAGATCCGGGTACTTTGTAAAACTTATCGTTGACAAGATTGCCAAAACAGATGAGTTTGATACGCCGCTCGGTGTAATTTCAGCAGTGCCCGCCATCATCGGTGACAGTGGTGAAATGCACTGGCAGGGTAAATATGTGACCGACGATTTTGGACGAATACAGTACCATGACGTGCTGATTCCGGCGGTGACCGATAAGGACGGCAACATCATTGAGGAAGAACGCTATGAACTGCAGCCGGTTCTTAACCCGGATTGGGACAGTTCGCAGGAGTATGTGCCAAGACTGAAACGCCCAGAATGGACAACCGTAGGTGTGCTCGGAAAGCTGACTGTTTATGATGACGGTTCACTTCAGCAGGGTGATTTGTGCCGCGCCGGAGAGGGCGGCAAAGCAGTAAAATCCATCAATAACGGCTATCCCGTCCTTAAGAGAATTGCAGTGGATAAGGTATTAATCTGGTTCAGGGGGTGATGTAAGTGCCGAAAACAACAACAAACTATTCCTTTAAAAAGCCATTGTACAGCGAAAACGCAGATGTGGCGGTACTGAATGAAAACATGGATGTTCTCGACGACATTCTGACACCCACTGTTTCATCAAACATTCCTCCTCCCACCGTTTCCAAGGGTAAAGTATCAGAGGTTTTGGGATGGATTGCCAACCGCATCAAGGCAATTACCGGGCAGTCCTCTTGGTATACGGATCCTTCGGTTACACTGGAGGACTGCAAAGCCCATATGCAGAGCGGTAGCCATACGAATGCTACCGTAGCTGCCGCAGGCTTTATGAGCGCGGCGGACAAACAGAAATTAGACTATGCCACCAATGAGTATACATCAAGCAGGCTTATGATACGGGATTCAAACGGTAGGGCGAAGGTGCAGGCTCCGTCAGATTCCTACGACATCGCCAACAAAAGCTATGTGGACAATAATTTTGTACCCAAAAACACCGCATCTACTTTGAATGCAGTATTAACCGCATACAGCAACACATCATACACAACCAAACAGGTACGCAATATCGTCATATGGACGTCCGGGGACACGCCGCCATCTACATCCAACGGCGATATTGTAATAAAGGTGTTTTAGCCATGAGCCGAACAATTTCTTTTAAATACGATTACCCCTATTGCGGTTACAATAGTACATCAAAATACGGAAACCAATGGTCAACAAGCAGATCAACCCTGAACGGCTGCTACACCTACCCTATGGTGTTCAATAATGCCGTGCCGGGCTGCAGCCACATCAAAATTGAAGTTGAGGTGACCAACACTGGCTCTGGCACGATTTACGGACTTTCATGGGACTTCATGGTGTACCGTCAAAGCTATGGGTGGACGGATGTCCTCACATTCACCATGCCGTCGGATGGGAAATACACCATTGACTGCAATATCTCAAACTACAATATCACGCAGTTTGCCGTTGTTCCGTCCTCAAATCCGGGCAGCAGCCGGACTTGGAGCAGCTGGTTCGGCGTGGAACAGCTGACAATCAGTGAGAGCTTAACAACAGCGGATATGACAACAGGAGAGTTTCTGTACGGCATATTTCCAAATCGATACGGCATTACCCAAAACGTCAGTGAAACCTTTGTGAATATCGGAGGTGTGCTGACTAAAGCTAAGGACATTCTCGTTAATGTGGATGGCGCACTGGTTTCACTTCCTAAGGTATATTCAGGATACTTCAAATCCACCTCGGAGCAGATGAAGGTCTTTGAATTTACACCGGGCTCAACGGCGAATTACATGATTACGCAAAAGACGGTTTCCGGTGATCATGAAATCCGGCTGTATGACAGCAACTTCAACCAAATATCGGATGGCTATTTTTATTCTCAGGCTTTCGCTTTAACGAGCGGGAGCCTGTATTATATATCGGTCACGCAATATTATTCCGCTGCCGCAAGCGAAAGCTGGCTGCAGATTTACAAATCTTAAGGAGGTATTTTGTATTATGGAAAAATTAAAGATGTTTTATGCCGGGTTGTGCGGTCTATTTTCGTATATCTTCGGCGGAATGGATACGCTGATGAGCATCCTACTGATATTTATCGTGATCGATTTTATTAGTGGGTTCATTAAGTCTTGGGCTAATAAAGAGTTTAGCTCAAGTGTCTTTTATGTTGGCGGCGTTAAGAAAATAGGTATCTTGCTTATTGTAGTGGTAGCCACGCAACTTGACCAGCTGGTGCTTGGCGGTACCGTTATTTTAAGGACGGCCGCCATTTCCTATTATATAGCGAATGAAGGCTTTTCAATTATTGAAAACTGGGGTCAACTTGGACTGCCCTTGCCGAAATCGCTAAAAAATGCGCTTGCAAAATTAAAGGAGGACGACAGTAATGACAATCAATAAAAAGCAGATTGCGTACAACCGAACCAAGCGGACAGGCGCAATCCAGTATATGGTGGTCCACGACACCGGAAACACGGGCAAAGGCGCGAACGCCGATGCCCATTTTAATTACTTCAACGGCGGTGACAGGCAGGCATCAGCGGATTTTTTCGTAGATGATAAGCAAATACTGCAGGCCAATGATTACAATACCTATTACACCTGGCACTGCGGTGACGGCGGCGGAAAGTATGGCATCACAAACGCAAATTCTGTGGGCATTGAAATTTGTGTCAATTCTGACGGAGAGTACAATGCCGCCTTTGCTAATGCCGTTGAGCTGACAAAAAGCCTTATGGTTGAACTGGGTATTGATATTTACCATGTGGTGCGCCACTATGACGCAAGCCGTAAGAACTGCCCGGCATCCATGAGTACCGATAATTGGGCGCTATGGAGTAAATTCAAGCAGAACATATCTGAGCCTGCCGAACTTACAAGCGTTAATGATATCGTTTGGGAACTCGCACATCGGGGAATCATCTCCGACAGCAGTTTATGGCTTGGAAAGTTGGAAGAGGACAGTAATGTATACTGGCTTGCAAGAAAAACAGTAAAGTTTATAATAGATAAAAACATATAACCAATGCCTGTGGACGAGTTTTACTCATATTATGCTCCAAAAGTTTAGGTGGCCGACTTCACTGATGCCTTCATTAAATATAGCAGTAAAGTTCCACGTATTACGCCCGTCGAGGATTTTTTCTTCGGCGGGCATTTTTTTTACCATAAAGGATTCCAAAAGCGTCTCCTTTTATTCGTATGACGAGGGGTTGACTTTTTCGGCTTGTAGTAAGGAGGCGAATCAATATGACAACTGAACAAAAACAATTGATACATCGGCTCCGTGTTGCCAGGAAAGATTATCAATCCGTGGCAGCGGAACTCGGCTTGAAAATCGGAACCGTAAAAACATATTGTTTTCGCCATGGCTTGACGAATGCCGATATTGAAGAACAAGAACAGAATGATATATGTCCGTGTTGCGGAGCGTCAATTACGCAAAGGCAGAAAGTAAAACCACGAAGGTTTTGTTCTGACAAGTGCCGTATCAAGTGGTGGAACGATAACCGGGATTTACAGAATAAGAAAGCATTTACTCGCAGTTTGTGCGAAGGTTGCGGAGAGGAGCTCATTTCGTATGGAAGCAAAAACAGAAAATACTGTAGTCACGCCTGCTATGTCAGCCGGAGATTTGGTATGGAAGAAACAGCCGATGACAGCAGAACAGTTTGAATCCGAAAAGAACTATGCTTTATCCGACAGTATCTTCAGAAAAATGCTTGAATCCGGCCTAATCACAAAGTCGGATTACCGAAAATTGAATACAATTATAGCCAAAAATTACGGTTCAATTTCTGGTAGTTTATTATGGTGAAATGACTGGATATATCTTCTTTTTAGAGTTAATATGTGACACTGGAAAGGAGGTATGACTTGTGAATAATACTGAGAAATCAAGTATTTTGGCTCTTGTTCAGAAAGGCTACGGTTATAAAAGAATCGCGTCAACACTCAACATGAATCTAAGCACCGTGAGGTCTTTCTTACGACGCTTGCCAAATAAAGAGGCATCGCACGGTATGTGTGCGGAATGCGGGAAATCAATAGCCCAAACACCGCACGTAAAGCCAAAAAGATTTTGTTCCGATGCTTGCCGAATAAAATGGTGGAGCAAACACAAGTACGAACACCAATGGAAATCAATGACCACATATGTTTGCCAGTTCTGTGGAAAGGAGTTAGAAGATGACAAGAAAAAAGAAAGAAAATTCTGTTCCACATATTGTTTTCAACAATCCAGGCGAGCAACTTTTGAGACGCAAAGGCAAGAATCTGACGCCCGCACAGCACCGTGCGGAACGGAATTATCAAATTTGCCTTCGGATTGTCTGTGCGCTTCGTGCAGATGGTTTGTTGACGGCAAGAGAGCTTGCTACTGTAAAAAGGCGCTTGCTGAAAAAGTATGATTCCATTATCGAAACACTTTACGAAGAAACGGAGAACGATGAAAAAGAATGAATGTAACATTTATTGATTCAAAAGAAGCAATACTTCCGTTGCAAAAACGCGTGGCTGCCTATGCCCGTGTTTCAAGCGGAAAAGACGAGGCACTCCACTCGCTTGCTTCCCAGGTGTCATTCTACAGCGGTTTAATACACAGAAACAAAGACTGGGAGTATGCCGGAGTTTATGCGGACGAGGCTTTCACCGGCACCAAGGATAGTCGCCCGGAGTTTAGGCGGTTGATTGCGGATTGCAAGAAGGAAAAGATTGATATTGTTCTTACAAAGTCACTTTCCCGCTTTGCCCGCAACACGGTCACAACACTTGAGACAGTCCGCTTGCTGAAAGAATACGGTGTGGATGTATGGTTTGAAAAGGAAAACATCCACTCCTTGAGCGGTGACGGAGAGTTTATGCTTACGATTCTTGCATCTTTCGCCCAGGAAGAAAGCCTGTCGGCAAGTGAAAATCAAAAATGGAAAATCCGTAAGAATTTCGAAGACGGACAGCCTACTTATACAAGATTGCTTGGGTATTACCTTGACGGCGACACTTTCATAATAATCCCCGAGGAAGCCGAGGTTGTCCGTTTGATTTTCAACTCATATCTTTCCGGCATGGGTCTGCTTGCAATATGCAAAATGCTCATGGAGGAAGGTTATCCTACAATCAACGGCGGTCAATGGAGAGAATCGACCATGCGTCGGATTTTGACAAATGAAAAATATGTTGGTGATATTCTGCTGCAGAAGACGTACCGTGAAAACCACATCACAAAGAAAACCCGTCGCAACAAAGGTCAACTTCCGAAATACTACATAGAGGATGCCCACGAGCCGATTATCGACAGGGAAACCTTTCGTAAGGTTCAGGAAGAAATCAAACGCAGGGCAAAAAAGTATGCCACAGATATGAAACCGATGACACAGTCCGACTTCACAAAGAAAATCGTATGCGAACAATGTGGCGCTCACTATCGCCGAAAGGTAGTAGCTGGCGAAAAGGTTGTGTGGATTTGCGGAACATTTAACCGCCTCGGCAAAGCCTACTGCCCATCGCAACAAATCCCGGAGGAAATACTGAAGGAACTAGTCGGAAGCACGGAGTTCAGCGAAATTCGCATCCCGTGTGCCAATACCGTAAAAATAGTGCTACCGGATGGAACAGAAACAGTACGCACTTGGCAGAACCGTTCCCGTTCCGAGAGTTGGACTCTTGAAATGAAACAGAAAGCAAGAGAAAGGAGACTCTTGAATGGCTAAAAAGAAAATCACAATGATACCCGCCATCAAGCCGAAGTTTTCCTCGCAAGTTACAGAGGGAGGTATCAAACGGCGCGTTGCAGCTTATGCCCGTGTTTCAACGGACTCGGATGAGCAGTTCACCAGTTTCGAGGCACAGGTAGATTATTATACCAAATACATCGCAGAACATCCTGAATGGACATTTGTCAAGGTTTATTCCGATGAGGGCATTTCAGGTACAAGCACAAAGCACCGCGCCGGATTCCAGTTGATGATAGCCGACGCTCTTGCCGGAAGGATTGACCTCATTGTCACCAAGTCCATCAGCCGTTTTGCCCGTAACACCATCGACACACTTACAATGGTCAGAAAACTCAAGGAAAAAGGTGTGGAAGTATTCTTTGAGAAGGAGAACATCTACACCCTCGACAGTAAGGGCGAACTACTTATCACCATTATGTCTTCCATCGCACAGGAAGAAAGCCGCTCCATTTCGGAGAATGTCACCTGGGGACAACGCAAGCGGTTTGCGGACGGCAAGGTCAGCCTGCCGTACAAACAGTTTCTCGGGTATAAACGCGGTGAGGATGGGCGCCCGGAGGTTGTTGAGGAAGAGGCAAAAATTGTTCGAATGATTTACCGCTTTTATCTTGAGGGATGGGCATCCAATAAAATTGCCAAGTATCTGACGGATGAAGGCATTCCGACTCCGGGAAAGAAAAGGATATGGCAGAGTTCCACGGTGGAAAGCATCCTTACAAACGAGAAGTACAAAGGTGATGCCCTGCTGCAAAAGCAATATACAGTCGACTTTTTATCAAAAAAGAGGAAAATCAACCAGGGTGAGGTACCGCAATACTATGTAGAAGGAAGCCACGAAGAAATCGTCTCGCCGGAGGTATTCGGCTTAGTCCAATACGAATACGAACGCAGAAAGAAATTCGGAAAAAACTACAGTTCAAACGGCATCTTTTCCACCCGAATTTTTTGCGGTCACTGTGGAGGGATGTATGGTTCCAAGGTGTGGCACTCCAACGATAAATATCGAACCATCATGTATCAGTGCAATGATAAATACAACAAAAAGAACCGCAAGGGGAAAAAATGCACAACTCCGGCATTACGGGAGGCTGTAATCAAGGAAGCTTTTCTTGGTGCTTTCAATAGTTGCATCACCAACCGAGCAGAAATTATCAAGAACTGTAGGGTGGCAATCGATACGGTCATTGACACCACAAAGTTGGAGATTGATGTGGCAAGGCTGACGGAAGAATGTGCGGTGGTTACCGAAATTATAAGAAAGTGCGTGGATGAAAACGCTCATATTTCGGTTGACCCACAAATCTACGCAGAAAAATATGAATCTCTTGCAAATAGGTACAGGGTAGCAAAAGAGCAGCTTGATGTCACCATCGAGGAGATTTCCAAGAGAAATATTCGAAAAGGTCAAATTGAGGACTTCCTCAAGTCCATCAAAAAGAATGGCCGTCTACTTACAGAATTTGATGAAACCTTATGGTGTACCGTAATCGAAAATGTCACCGTTTTCTCAAAGGAGAACATCGTCTTTGAGTTCAAGGGAGGCACCGAAGTTAAGTGGTCGATAGAATAAGAACATCCGCAGGCTGAGAGTAAAAACTCAATCTGCGGATGTTTTTTATACTTTTACATGAAAGGTCGAACCCTTGACACGAAAGGTGTACTGTTGACACGAAAGGTCAGTACGAATAATTGCGGTTACACTTTTTCTCGGAAAGCTTACTGCAACGGTGAAAATGGGCATAAAAATGTGCTGCCAGATAAAAGTTTCAACCTCTGCCTGATAGCACTATTACACGAAAGGTAGCATAAACCTCGATAAATAAGGCTCTTTTTGTAACCGAACAAAAATAAAGAACCGCAAGGCATTGTATCAGCCTTACGGTTCTTATTTGGTACAGACGGAGGGACTTGAACCCTCATGTTATGGTGGACACTAGAACCTTAATCTAGCGCGTCTGCCAATTCCGCCACGTCTGCATGTATTGTCTCAACGTTATATATTATAGCACACTTAGCCAAACTTGTCAAGAGATTTTTTGTTTTTTAGTTATTTTTTTGTGTTCAATTTTCAATGATGGATGATACTTTCCTTAAAAATAAAAAATGTTCCACTAAATTGTTGTAACCTATTGACAAACGCTTAAAGATATGATATAATTATTTATATAGTGTAGAAACGCACTATATAAATAATTAAAAAGAGGTATCTCATGTACAATGACAAAACTTTAGTCTGCAAGGATTGTGGACAACAATTTACTTTTACTGCTAGTGAGCAGGAATTTTTCGCTGAAAAAGGTTTTACCAATGAACCCCAGCGCTGCAAAGCATGCCGTGATTCAAAAAAAAGCCGTTCTCGCGAAAATAACGGGTCTCGCCAGATGTATGATGCAGTTTGCGCACAGTGCGGAAAATCATGTAAAGTTCCTTTCGAACCTAAAAATGATCGTCCTGTATATTGCAGCGATTGCTTTAAAAGATAAAAGTTAACTTACAAAAATGCATCCATATCAGGATGCATTTTTTCTTTGGGTATATCCCTCATTTTGTGTAAACTCCAAAATGATAATATAACCGAAGTACTTTGCAGGGATGAAATCCATTTTATGGGTTTCATCCCTTAACTTATAATATAAAAGTGCGGGTATGTTAATGGCGCCTGTTAAATCGTTTTCAAATATTTTTTCTACTATTAGCCTGAATACATCTTTCAGGTGGTCAAAACTTTTGACGTCAGATCTTTTGTAATGTTTGTCGAATTTGCCTTACGTTCTTTTTCTGCTGCCCGTTCCTCCGGGCTTAATTTTAATCTTTTTACAATATGTACCTTCTATTTTTCTAAGTCTCCAATTCTATGATTAATTATTTTGATTTGTTCTTGCATAGTTCATTTTTGCCCGTGATATAAGAAACTTTTTCTCAAGTATAGTTACGGCAATTATTTCGGGTGTGACAATATACTTATTTGCACACCCGCTATTTAATATATATCTTTCAGGCGATAAAGAAGCGATTGCATACTGTATAGTAAAACTTAAATTTATTTGTCTGCTTTATTTTTTCCTAGCGATGGTGGTTTGCAACTTTTGCGGTGCTGGCAGTTGCTTATTTTATAGTTAAAAGCAACAAAATCAACTCGGTTTGAAAATATTGCGGACATACAGATTAAAGATAAAATACATTGCGGATTTTGTGTGGACAGACTACCTTGCTTTGGAAAATTCACTAGGGGCTACAGCAATTCTTGCTGTAGCCCCTCACATAAATTTCTCTGTATACATCTCTGAACAGTATTTATGCCAAAAGTTTTCGCTTCAGCTATTGATAATAAAGAGCTAAAAAAAGAAAGCATATATGCGCTTCATATATGCTTTCTTTTTTGGTGGGCACAATAGGGCTCGAACCTATGACCCTCTGCTTGTAAGGCAGATGCTCTCCCAGCTGAGCTATGCGCCCTTATTTAATTGTTTAGTAAAGCTTTTATTATATAATAATGCTACTTATTATAATAATATCTCCAAACCTATTTTCAACGGAATTGGTGTCTCCGAAAAACTGAAAGCTTTTTGGAGATAACGACGAGACACAATACGTGTGAGCCTCTCAAGCTTTGCTCGGAAACGAACGAAACTCAAGTCGCCGAGAAGTGGTGACCCGTACGAGATTCGAACTCGTGTTGCCGCCGTGAGAGGGCGGAGTCTTGGACCACTTGACCAACGGGCCAAACCATGGTAGCGGCGAGTGGACTTGAACCACCGACCTAACGGGTATGAACCGTTTGCTCTAGCCAACTGAGCTACACCGCCATAAAAAATCCGGCGACGACTTACTTTCCCGGGCAGTCTCCCACCAAGTATCATCAGCACCGCAGAGCTTAACTTCCGTGTTCGGTATGGGAACGGGTGGATCCTCTGCGTCATTATCACCGGATTAGCTTTTTCATCTTAACTCT